>JBCDCU010000020.1:0-20334 GCA_039181265.1 Pseudomonadota bacterium
GAAGCCTATTGCGTAAAAGGCGGGCGTTTGATGGTCCGCCATGCCGACCAGACCTACCGGCCGGTCAATCTGCCGGATGGTGTTGTCCGGTTCCACATGAAGCGGCGTGAACTCTATCCGGATAGCTCCAATCCGGCAGCGAGTCTTTTCACGCTCGACGGCGATATTCGGCTCATCGAGTTTCATTCAAAAGCGAATGCGCTCACCGGCGACACGATGAAGATCGTCGCGGAGGCAGCGGAAAATCCGGGTCGCGGTGTCCTTGTTCACAATGACGGCCAGCATTTTTCCGCAGGCGTCAATCTCGACTATTTCCTCGCATCGATGAAGGCCGGTGACTTCGACGGCATTGATGCCTTCCTTGATGATTTTCAGAAAGCCTGTCTGGCGCTGAAATATGCCAAAGTACCGGTTGTCGCCGCACCGTCCGGCCTTGCCCTCGGCGGCGGCTTCGAAGTCGTCATGCATTGCGACAAGGTGATTGCGCATACCAATTCCGTCATGGGTCTTGTCGAATGCACGGTTGGTGTCGTCCCCTCTGGCGGCGGCGTAAAAGAGACTTTCTGGCGCTGGTATCAGAAGACCGGCGATTGGACAAAGGCGGCGTGGAGCGCATTCAACCAGGTCGGCTATAGCCAGACCGGAACATCTCCGCACCTCTCAGCGAAGCTTGGATATTTTCTGCCTGACCGCGACCGTGAAGTCATGAACCGGGACCGTCTCGTCGAAGGTGCTCTTGCCATGATTGACGAAATGGAGAGCGGCTATCGTCCGCCCGCGCCGCCGGTTTTCCATCTGCCCGGCGGTGAGGTCTATGCCGAAATGGTGGCCTTCCTGGAAAAGGGCCGCGACGATGGGCTCTTCATGCCGCACGACGTAACCGTCGCAAGTGCCGTCGCGCGGATCGTCACGGGAGGTGAGGGGACTGAGGCACGCGATGCTAGCGAACAGGACCTTCTCGATCTTGAACGCTCAAGCTTCCTGTCGCTTGGAAGAACACTTGAAACGCAGGCGCGGATCGAGGCGATGTTATCGGGTAAAGGCGCGCTCAGAAACTGATGCCGCATCAGCGGTCTATGGGCCTTGACCGCACACGTGGATCTGTGGACAGTCTCCCGGCCGCACTGAGGAGGAGGTCGAGCGCCCCGGCGTTCGAAGATAAGAAGAAATGGGGAGTAACGAATGAGCCGTGAAGCCTTTGAGGCCTTTGCGAAGACCAAAGCCAACTACCAGCCTTTAACGCCAATTTCGTTTCTTGTACGCACAGCTGGCGTTTATCCGGATCGCACCTCGGTTATTTATGGCAGCAAGCGCTTCACATGGGCCGAGACTTATGAGCGATGCGTGCGTCTTGCCTCAGCGCTCAACAAACTGGGTATTGGCTCCGGGGATACGGTTTCTTTCCTCGCACTCAACACGCCGGAAATGGTGGAAGCCCATTTCGGTGTGAATATGGCTGGCGCCGTTCTCAACACCATCAATGTCAGGCTCGATGCCGATACGGTCGGGTATATTTTCGAGTTTGGTGAAGCAAAGTGCATCATCACGGACACGCAGTTCTCCGACACGGTCAAGGAAGCGCTGAAGCTTGCCGGTAAAGAAGACGTGCCGGTAATTGATATTGTCGACGAGGAGGTCGAAAGCCTTCCCCAGGGTGGTGAACGGCTCGGCTCGATGACCTATGAGGAGTTCCTCGCAACCGGTGACCCGGACTTCGAATGGTTCTGGCCGGAGGATGAATGGGATGCGATGGCGCTCAATTTCACCTCAGGATCAACCGGCCGTCCGAAGGGTGTCGTCTACCATCATCGCGGCGCTTATCTGATGGCGACCGGCACGATCATGGGCTGGCCGGTGCCGATGCACCCGGTCTACATGTATGTGGTACCGCTCTTTCACTGTAACGGATGGGGCCATGCTTGGCTCGTCGCCGGAATGGCAGGCACGATTGTCTGCTGCCGCAATATCGTTGCCAAGGACATGTACAAGCTGATCTCAGAGCACAAGGTGACCCATTTCGGTGGCGCACCGATTGTGCTCTCGCTTTTCATCAATGCGTCTGAAGAAGAGCGCGCGCCGTTCGATCATGTGGTGAATGTCTTTACCGCAGGCGCGCCGCCCCCGGCAGCCGTCCTCGAAAAAGTAAAGACCATCGGCTTCAACGTCACTCACGTCTATGGTCTGACCGAGACTTATGGGCATGTCACGCAATGCGCCTGGCAGGATGAGTGGGATGAGCTTGACGACGGCGAGCAGGCAACCCTTCGCGCGCGGCAAGGCGTTGCCATGCCGCACACGGAGCCTGTCAGCGTTGTCGATCCGCAAACCGGTGTCCCCGTTCCGCGCGATGGCGAGACCATCGGCGAGATCGTGTTGCGCGGCAATTGCGTGATGAAGGGGTATCTGAAAAACGAGAAGGCGACGGAAAAGGCTTTCGAGGGCGGATACTTTCATTCCGGTGATCTCGCGGTCATCCACCCAAACGGTTATGTGCAGATCAAGGACCGTTTGAAGGACATCATCATTTCAGGCGGTGAGAACATTTCATCCGTTGAAGTGGAGGGAACCCTCGCCCGTCATCCGAAGGTCCTCCTCGCCGCGGTCGTTGCGAAACCCGATGAAAAATGGGGCGAAACACCGGCTGCTTTTATCGAATTGAAGCCCGGTGAAGAGGCAACGGAAGCGGAAATCATCGCGTTTTGCCGCGAGCACCTCGCCAGCTTCAAATGCCCGAAATCGGTGTACTTCGAGGAATTGCCGAAAACGGCGACAGGCAAGATCCAGAAGTTTGAATTGCGCGCGAAGTTCGACTGACCGTTTTCGAAGCTACGGTTATCGCAAAAGGAGGATCCTTCACCATGCCGAGCCAAGCGGAAAAGGCTGAAATCTTCAAGGCACTCCACGAACAGGAGACGGCGTTTATCCTGCCCAATCCCTGGGATGTGGGAGGGGCGCAGATGCTGACCGGTCTTGGTGCGAAAGCGCTTGCCACAACAAGTGCCGGTCATGCGTTCACGCTCGGAAAATTCGATTCGTCTGGCGGCGTTACCCGTGAAGAAGCAATCGCCCATGCCGCTGATATCGTTCACGCGACGCCTTTGCCCGTGTCGGCTGATCTCGAAAATGGGTATGGCGATAGTCCCGACGCTGTCGCAGAGACTGTCCGAGCGGCGATCGCCGTCGGGCTTGCGGGCTGTTCGATCGAAGACAGCACAATGAACCGTGAAGCGCCTTCTTATGACTTTGAAAGCGCGGTCGCGCGGATCAAGGCGGGCGTTGACGTGGCGCGTTCGGCAGGTTTTCCGTTTCAGTTTTGCGCCCGGGCCGATGGTGTGATGATCGGCGCTTATGATGTTAATGAAGCAATCCGACGTTTAAGGGCATTTGAAGAGGTTGGTGCAGACGTACTCTACGCACCTCTTCTTCCGGATCTCGACGCGTTGAAAACCGTCACCTCAAGCGTCTCGAAACCTGTCAATGCGCTCGCCTATGGCAAGCTTGCGGAAGCCAGTCTTGATGAACTTTCCAATGCAGGTGCTAAGCGGGTCAGTATCGGTGGTGGGCTTTTCAACGCAGCACAGGAAGCATTCTTCAATGCCGCATCCGCCATGTTTGCCGAGGGCGATTTCTCCACGCTCGCGGGATTGTCGGCTGGCCGGTCGATCCACAAGGCGCGTAAAGCCGGCATCGCTACGCTCGAAGGCTAGACTTTCATGCAGATCTTGATCACCGGCGCCGGTGGAATGCTCGGCCGGAAACTGGCTGCCCGGTTCTCCGATGACCCGCGCGTGGATGGGCTGCTGCTGGCTGATCTCACGCCGCCCGATCCCCCTCAAGGCTTCGAAGCCAAAACACAATCCCATGGAGTGGATCTGTCCAATCCGCAGTCTGCGGATCGCCTCCTGGAAGATGCGCCGTCGGCGATCATCCATCTCGCGGCGATCGTTTCCGGTGAAGCGGAAGCGGATTTTGAGAAGGGCTACCGAGTTAATGTTGATGGGACACGCGCCTTGCTTGAGGCGGTCCGTGCGCGCCAGGCAGCCACAGTCGGCGCCGAGACCTATCGCCAGCGCTTCGTGTTTTCGTCGTCGCTTGCCGTTTTTGGCCCGCCGCTTCCTGATCTGATCGGCGATGACCAGCGCCTGACACCGCGCTCAAGCTATGGCGCGCAAAAAGCGATCGGTGAATTGCTGGTCGCTGATTTTCATCGAAAAGGTTTTGTTGATGGCGTGTCGCTTCGGCTCCCGACCATTTCCGTGCGCCCGGGGGCACCGAACAAGGCGGCGTCCAGCTTCTATTCATCCATCATTCGTGAGCCTCTGAACGGGGAGATGGCCTATGTCCCGGTGCCACGGGAAACGCGGCACTGGTTCCAGAGCCCGCGCGCGGCCGTCAAAAATCTGGTCCATGCCGTGTTTGCAAACCTCGATGATGTTGGCTTCGAACGAACAATCAATCTTCCGGGCTGTTCTGCAAGCGTCGTTGAAATGCTTGAGGCGCTTGAACGGGTCGCTGGACCGAAAGCTCTTGCCTTTGTAGAAGATCGTCTGGAACCCGCGATAGTGGATATCGTGCTTGGCTGGCCGCGTGCATTTGACGCTGAGCGGGCATTAAAGCTTGGATTCGTCGGCGAAAACGTTTTTGACGAGATTGTTCATACCTATGTAGAAGACGACATGCCGCAAACGTCTTAAGAGAGCCGCGCGTTGAACCGCAACAAGCGGGACGAGGAGTGATACGTGAACCTGATTGATGCCCCATTCATCTTTTGGATTGTGGCAGCCATTTTTTCGGCGGGCGCTACCGCGTCAGCGATCTGGCCGTTCTTGCGGAAGTCGGCTCCAGAGGCCGATGAGACGGTGGCAGGTCTTCGTCAGGTTTTTCTCGATCAACTTTCCGAAAATTTCCCGCGATCTTGATGATGGAATGATCAGCGAGCGGGAAGCGAAAGCGGCAAGAGCAGAAGTCGGCAGGCGTCTTCTGGCACTCGAACGTGAAGAAGTCAGTACGTCGCCTTTTGCCAAAGCGACGTCACACCGGTTGGTGGTCGTTTTGCTCATCGGACTCATCCCGATATCAGGGCTCGGGCTTTATTCCTTCATAGGTGCGCCGGGCTTGTCCGATCAGCCGGTTGCCTCCCGCACGGCACCGTCTCTTCCCCAGACGGATAATATTGATACGTTGCTCGCGCAGGCAGCCGATCATCTCGCGCGTCACCCGAACGACCTTCAGGCCTGGCTCAGAATGGCGCCGGTCTATGCAAGGCTCAACCGTTTTGCCGAAGCAGAAGATGCCTATCGTCAGATTCTGAACATCGGTGTTGAAGATACCGCCGTTCTTGCGAATGTTCAGACGAATCTTGGGCAGATCATAGCGCGCAACAACAACGGTACGGTCACGGAAGAAGCATTGGAGCTCTTCCGCGAAGCGCAGAAGAACGATCCCAATGACCCGTCGAGCTTTTTCTTTGAGGCGCTCGCCCTTTCCCAGCAGGGACAACGCGAAGAAGCGATAACGGCATGGCAAACCCTGATTGCCCGTTATGAAGAAGAGAATCCGCCCTGGCTCCAATCCGCACGCGATTCATTGGAATTCGTCAAAAATGGTCCACCCAATGCGCCAGAAAGCGCTGGGAATGATGAGACAGCGAATGACGGTGGTGCACCGCGTGGGCCGACCCAGGAGGACATTGAAGCCGTTGAACAAATGAGCCCGGAAGAACAGCGGGCTTTTATCGAGGGTATGGTGGGACGCCTTGCCGAGCGGCTTGAAGCCGCACCCGACGATTTCGTCGGTTGGATGCGCCTCATTCAGGCTTATATGGTTCTGGAATCACCGGAAAAGGCGAAAGCGGCTCTTGAACGGGCGCGCACCGCATTTGCAGGTCGCGACGAAGAAAATCGCGCCCTTGACCAGCTGGCGGAGCAGTATGCGCTTTAGTGATATCCTTAAGCGCGACCTGCCACAAAGGGCGTGGTAGGTTGGAAAAATCCGCAGGTATTTGAGATAAAGGGGCCGATGACACAAACGGGGACCATGATCAAAAAGGGCAAAAAGCAGCGCCGTCTTGTTCTGATTGGGGCTGTTGGGGTCGTCCTTGTTGCCGCGATGGCGCTTGTTCTGACAGCGCTCGACGATCAAATTGCGCTCTTCAAATCACCATCTGACATTGCCAATGAAGGCATTGGTCCGGGGGTTCGGCTGCGTGTCGGTGGCCTGGTCAAAGAGGGAAGTTGGAAGCGCACCGGGACGGGACATGAATTCGTTGTCACGGATTCCGCCAATGACCTCCCGGCTACCTATGGCGGTATCGTTCCAGATCTCTTCCGCGAGGGACAGGGTGTTGTTCTAGAGGGCAGTGTCAGCCCGGAAGGCGTTTTTGTCGCCGACACCGTTCTTGCCAAGCATGATGAGAATTATGTACCCAAAGAGGTGGCTGAAGCCTTGAAACAGCAGGGGGTTTGGAAGCCTGGCGAACCGCTTCCACCCACCAATTAACGCTTGGCCCGATCGCGCGCCGCGTCAGGCGCAAATGGCGCGACAATACCTGAGCGACCGTCTTACTAGGAGAAGACAGAGTGACAGCAGAACTCGGACACTTTGCCCTCATTCTTGCGTTGGTACTTGCTCTTGTTCAGTCCGTTGTTCCAATCGTCGGAGCCCGTCGCGGCGATGCGATGCTGATGGCGACCGCAAGCCCGTTATCGCTCGCGCAATTTCTGCTCGTCACTTTCTCCTTCGCCTGTCTCGTGAACGCTTATGTTGTCTCCGATTTTTCGGTGCGCAACGTCTATGAGAATTCGCACACGCTGAAGCCGATGATCTACAAGATCACGGGGACATGGGGCAATCATGAGGGATCGCTCCTCTTATGGGTCCTGATCTTGACGCTCTTTTCAGCGCTCGTCGCCGCCTTTGGTCGCAACCTGCCGCTGACGCTCAAAGCCAATGTGCTTGGCGTTCAGGCCTGGATTTCCGTCGCCTTCCTTCTCTTCATGCTGAAAACGTCGAACCCGTTCTGGCGGCTCGATCCGGCACCGCTTGAAGGAAACGACCTCAACCCGCTCCTGCAGGATATCGGTCTCGCGATCCATCCGCCGCTTCTCTATATCGGCTATGTTGGCTTCTCGATCACCTTCTCCTTTGCCGTCGCTGCTCTCATTGAAGGGCGTCTCGACAGCGCGTGGGCCAGGTGGGTGCGCCCCTGGGCGCTGCTTGCCTGGATGTTCCTGACAATCGGCATCTCCATGGGATCCTACTGGGCCTATTACGAACTCGGCTGGGGTGGCTGGTGGTTCTGGGATCCGGTCGAAAACGCAAGCTTCATGCCGTGGCTTGCCGGAACGGCCTTGCTCCATTCGGCAATCGTTGTCGAGAAGCGCAATGCGCTCAGGGTATGGACAGTGCTCCTTGCGATCCTCACCTTCTCATTGAGCTTACTGGGCACCTTTATCGTGCGCTCCGGATTGCTGACGTCCGTGCATTCCTTCGCGACGGATCCTGAACGCGGCCTCTTTATTCTGCTGATCCTGGTTGTCTTTATCGGTGGATCCCTCTCGCTCTTTGCTTTGCGTGCGCGGGAACTCTCCGAAGGCGGAGTTTTCCAGCCGATCAGCCGGGAAGGGGCCCTTGTTTTCAACAATCTGATCCTTTCGGCCTGTACAGCCACGGTCCTGATCGGGACGCTTTACCCGCTCTTTTATGAGTGGATCACCGATCAGAAGATTTCGGTCGGACCGCCCTTCTTCAATCTGACGATGGTGCCGATTGCGATCCCGCTCTTGTTTGCAATTCCCTATGGACCGTTCCTCGCATGGAAGCGCGGCGACCTCTTCGCGGTAAGCCAACGTCTTATGGTGGTCTTTGCATGTGCCATCGCGGCGACGTTGTTCATGTACTGGGTCCAGTTTGGCGGACCGGTTCTCGCACCACTCGGCATCGGTCTCGGTGTCTGGATCGTGCTTGGTGCATTGGCGGAGCTGCTTTATCGCTCCAAGGCATTTGAGGCTGCACCGTCCGAAGCATGGCGTCGCTTCAAGAACCTCCCCCGCGCGACATTTGGCGCGGCCCTTGGCCACGCCGGTATGGGGATTACCGTTCTCGGCGCGGTCTCGGTGACCGCCTACGGAACAGAAGTCCTGCAGGAAATGCGTCCCGGAGACACGATTGAGACCGCCGGATATGTCATGACCTTTGACGATGTCAGATCTGCGGAACGTTTCAATTTCCGGGAAGACGTCGGATTTTTCACAGTGCGCTACGGCGACAATGTGCTTGGAGAAATGAAACCCTCCAAACGGGTTTATCCGGCACGCAATTTTCCGACAACGGAATCGGCCATCAGAACGGTCGGCTTCTCACAGGTCTATATTTCGCTTGGCGACGTGAAGGCGGACAAGACAGCGGTCGTACGGGCCTATTACAAGCCCTATGTGACACTGATCTGGATCGGTACGATCTTCATGTTCATTGGCGGAATGGTCTCGCTCGCCGACCGAAGATTGAGGATCGGTGTTCCTGAAAAACGAGCGAAGCAGCGCACTGATGCCGCCCCGGTCGGAGCAGCAGAATGATGCGCTTGAAGGTCGTCATTGCTCTTCTCAGCGCGCTTGTAACGGCGCCTTTACCGGCACACGCGGTCAATCCAAGTGAGCGGCTTGACGATCCGGCCCTTGAGGCGCGTGCTCGGGCGCTGTCCGCGGAACTGCGCTGCCTCGTGTGTCAGAATGAATCGATTGACGCCTCTGAAGCAGAACTCGCACGCGATCTGCGGGTGCTTGTACGTGAGCGTCTGGTTGCTGGCGACACGGACGATGAAGTCCTCGACTTTCTGGTCGCGCGCTACGGCGAGTTTGTCCTCTTAAGACCGCGTTTCGCGGCCCACACTTTGGTTCTCTGGCTGAGCCCGTTTGCCGTCCTGCTCATCGGTGCCGGTTATATTCTACTCCGTCGCCGCAGAACGCAGACAGTGTCCACCGCTTCGACTGTTCTCAACGCGGACGAGGAAAAGGCACTCCAGGATCTCCTCGAACGGGAAAAAACGGGACCCTCCGACTAAAAACTCGGATATCAGTCGCTGTTGAGCCGTAAGGCCCAGGCTGACGCGATCGGTGAGAGGACAAGCGAAAAGAGCGTCATCGCACCAAGAAGCAGAACCGGCGTTCTGAAGCCGAGGAGCGGGTCGGTATAAGCGTAGCTTGCCGCGACGCCGAAAATCAGCACCGGGATTGTAAGCGGCAGGATCAGGATTGGCAGCAAAAGACCGCCGCGAGACAGTCCGACTGTGAGCGCTGCCCCGATTGCGCCGAGAAAGGTAAGCGCAGGGCTGCCGATGAGAAGCGTCAGCGCGGTCGCGAGGATTGCATCTCCATCCATATTGAGGAAGAGCCCGAAAAGCGGTGCGCTCACAACCAACGGTAATGCCGTTGTCACAAAGTGGGCGACGCCTTTGACGAAGACGATGAGTTCCAGTGGCTCGCCGGAAAGACGGTGAAGATCGAAGGTTCCATCTTCCACGTCGTTGCGAAAAAGCCGGTCGAGCCCCAGAAGCGTGGCAAGCAGTGTCCCAATCCACAAGATGGCGGGCCCGATACGCGACAAAAGCTCGAGATCCGGCCCAATCGCAAAGGGAACGATGGTGACAAGCGACAGAAAGAAGATGACACCTGTCATCGCGCTGCCACCGGATTTGACGGCAAGCTTCATCTCGTTGACGAAGAGGGCGGAAAGCCCGGTCACCCGAACACCCCCGGACTGAGCGGTGCCGTTTTCGCGGCATAATCACCAAGATCAAAGGATGCGCGGCGCTCATCTTCGATTTGAAGCGTCAGCGGTAAATGGGTTGCGGCGATGACAAAACCACCGTCGTTTACATGATCTGAGATCAGCGTGCCGATCATTTGGTCGGATGCTTTATCCAAAGCAGCGGTTGGCTCATCAAGAAGCCAGAGTGGGCGGCGGCTGACAAGAAGCCTTGCAAAGGCGACGCGGCGGGATTGGCCAGCCGAGAGGACACCTGCTGGGAGATTGGCAAGCGCCTCCAGTTGCACGGCTCTAAGAGCCTCCTCGGGTGCAAGGCCGGGCGTATCGCTGAAGCGCCGCCAGAAATCGAGATTCTCATGCACACTGAGGGCAGGCTTTAATGCGTTTCGGTGGCCGAGATAGTGAATGTAATCCGGAAGATCATGAAGGCTGCCATCTGCTGCTGACAGGCTCACGGAGCCAGCTTCGGCTTGAAGAAATCCGCAGAGAAGGCGAAGGAGGCTCGACTTGCCGATACCGTTGCGACCGGTAATTGCAAGGATATGGCCTGATGTAAGTTTAAAGCTCAGGTTCTGGAAAAGAAGGCGACTTCCGCGGCGGCAAGCAAGACCATCCACATGAAGCGTCAATTCGCTCTCGTCGTCAGGCTTCATTTCAGCTACTTATCCAACCCATCTGATGGCGTTCTATACGGTGAAATTTCAAAACGCAAAACGGCTTGCCATCAGCGGCAAAGGAATAGCGAAACGGCGATGAAGAAGACAATCGGAATTCTGGTCTGCGGCCATATGCGAGAAAGTCTGGTTGAACGGCACGGTGAATATGACTGGCTCTATCGTGCGCTCCTCGGAGAAGATAGTTTTGACTACAAGGCGTATCGTGTCGTCGACGGCGAGTTTCCTGCATCTGCCGATGCTTGCAATGGCTATGTGTTGAGCGGTTCCGCACACGGTGCCTATGAAGATCACGCCTTTATTGAACCCCTCGAAAATCTGATCCGTGAGGCTTACCAGAAAGAAATCCCTCAGGTTGGCATCTGTTTCGGTCACCAGATCGTCGCACAGGCGCTGGGCGGTAAGGTCGAGAAGTTTTCCGGCGGTTGGGGGCTTGGGGTCCAGAACTACGACATCGATTTTGGAAATGGGCCTGAAGCGTTTTCACTCCATGCAGTCCACCAGGACCAGGTCGTGGGTCTCCCGCCGGAGGCTAGGGTCATTGGCCAATCTGAATTTTGTCGAAATGCTGCGATATCCTATGGCAATGCGGCGTTGACACTTCAGGCGCATCCGGAATTCGATGCTGGGTTCATGCGCGATCTCATCGAACTCAGGCGCGATCTGTCGTTTCCGTTAGAAATCGCCGATAAGGCTCTTGGTGAACTTGGCCGCGAGACCGGCAACGTGGCCGTCGCCGGCCATATTCGCACGTTTCTCTCTTAGGTCGGAACGAAGCGCTCATCGTCCGTCCCTTGACGCCAGTCATGCAGAGTTTAGTGTGGGCGTCCGCTGGCCGGATTGCGCCGGCACCGTTCAGTGGTCTTGGAGGAGGGGCTATGGCACGGATTCTTTCTAAGTGCGCACCATTGGCTCCAATGATCGCCTTCCTGGCTGGACTATCCGTGGCTGCAAATGTCGTTGCAGACGAAAGCCTGATCAAATCAGGGCGCGATATCGCAGCCGAACACTGCACACGCTGCCATATCGTTGGCGACATCAATCCACGAGGCGGCATTTCTTCCACGCCGTCCTTTCAGATGATGGTGAATGCGCTGGAGGATTGGCAGGAGCGTTTTGAGTCCTTCCACGCCCGTCTACCCCACCCGTCTGTTATCCGGCTCGAGGGCTCAGAAGATAAGGATCTCGATGGGTTTCCGCCCTCAATCGTACCGATAACCCTTAAGCATGATGATGTTGCCGCCTTGACGGCCTTCGCTGGAACCCTGAAGAAGGCGAAGTAACCGGCTGAGTTTATGTCCAGACGCTCATGAACGACATTGTGGCAGCGTTCGCGCAGGCCTTCAGGCTGCTCGTCAGTCTTGATCCAGATCTCATCGAAATCGTTTTACGCTCGCTTCAGGTGACCGTGACGGCTGTGATTGTTGCAGCAGCGATCGGTCTTCCGGTAGGCGCCTGGCTTGCCGTCAGCCGATTCCGCTATCGGCGTTATGTGATTGCGCTCATCAATGCGTTGATGGGCTTGCCGCCGGTCGTTGTCGGCCTTGTGGTCTACATTCTTCTGTCGCGGTCGGGCCCGTTCGGCGTTCTCAATCTTCTCTTCACGCCGACCGCCATGGTGATTGCGCAAGTCATCATCATCCTGCCGATCCTGATTTCGATTACCCACCAGTCGGTGCGCGATCTTTGGGCGAACTACCACGACCTTTTGATCTCGCTTGGAACGTCACGCGCGCAACGGGTCTCGACATTGCTATGGGATGCGCGGCGCGCGCTTTTGACGGCTGTTCTTGCCGGATTCGGGCGGGCCATTGGTGAAGTCGGTGCGATCATGATTGTCGGTGGGAACATCGACCATGCGACCCGGGTGCTGACGACGGCGATTGCTCTCGAAACGGGGAAGGGTGACTTCGCGCTCGCGCTCGCGCTTGGCATTGTTCTGATCCTCATTGCCATCCTTCTCAATCTTGCCATTCACATGGTGTCGCGCACCGAGCGGGAGGGCACATGGTAGCGACCCTTTTTCCGGTGGGCGTTGAGGAAGCAATTGTCCAAAAGCGTGGCAAGCGGCTTATCGGCCCGGTAACTGCGTCTTTTGATAAAGGCGGGCCGCACATCGTAATCGGACCGAACGGCGCAGGGAAGACAACGCTTCTTCGTCTCATTCATGGTCTTGAACGCGCGCGCGCCGGTCACGTGAGCTACGGATCTTGTGAGGTCCGTGAAGCCTATCGTAGACAAAGTTTCGTCTTTCAAAAACCGATCATGCTCGCGCGCTCCGCACTCGAAAACATGATGTATCCGCTGCGGTTGCATGGCGTTTCGCGAGGCGAGGCCCGAAGTCAGGCTGAAGCTGCCCTGGACGCCGTAGGGCTTTCTGAAAGCGCTGAAACGCGGGCTACATTTCTTTCAGGCGGGGAAGCGCAGAAGCTTGCCATCGGCCGCGCGCTCATCACAAAACCGGAACTCCTCATCCTCGACGAACCGACCGCGAGCCTCGATGGCAGCGCCACCCGCGATATCGAAAACCTCATCATGAAAGCCGCCGACGATGGCGTCGAAATCATCATGACCACCCATGATATGGGACAGGCGCGCCGACTTGCCGCATGCATATTTTTCTTGCACCACGGCAAACTAGTCGAAAAAACGGATGCTGCAGCTTTCTTCGCAAAACCGCAAAGTGAGGCCGCACACCGCTTTATCAACGGTGAAATCATATGAACGAGGAGGTCATATGAAATATCTCTTGAAATGCCTTGCGGCGGTTTTCGCCTTCGCAATGGTCGCAAGCACGGCAAGCGCCGACACGATCCGCATGGCTGTGACGACAAGTTTTCACAATTCCGGGTTGTCTGATGTTCTTCTGCCGGAAATCCAAAAGGATTTGGGTCTCGAGGTCCAGCTCTTGGTGGTTGGAACTGGACAGGCTCTGAAACTGGGCCGCCAGGGCGACGTTGACGTTGTTCTCGTCCATTCGAGAAAGGCTGAAGAGAAGTTTATCGAAGAAGGTTTCGGGATCCGTCGAACTGAGATCATGTACAATGATTTCGTTTTCATCGGGCCGAAAGCAGACCCGGCGAACCTTTCTGAGGCTGGCAATGCGGCTGAAGCCATGACGCAGATTGCCGACAAGAAAGCGAATTTCGTATCGCGCGGTGATGATAGCGGCACACATAAGCGCGAAGTCTCGCTCTGGAAGGGCGCAGGTCTTGAGCCTGAAAACTTCGACAGCGCCTGGTACCGGGAAGTCGGTGCCGGGATGGGTGCAGCGCTTAACATTGCAGCCGGGATGGACGCGTACATCCTGTCCGACCGCGCATCATGGCTCAATTTCAAGAACAAGGCTGGTTTGGATCTTGTCTACGCAGGCGATCCAAACCTGTTTAATCAATACGCGCTGCTGATGCTGAACAAAGAGCGCCATCCACACGTGAAGCTTGAACTCGCCGAGCGGCTGGAAAGCTGGCTCGTGAGCGAGCGTGCGCAGGCGCTCATCGGTGCTTATGAAATCAGTGGCGAAACGCTTTTCGTCCCCAACGCCAAACCATTGAACCAGTCATGACAGTTGAAGGTAACAGAGATGAGCGGCGCGCAGCGCGCGCCGACGGTCGCCTGGATACGCAGGCCTTTTTAAGAATTGCGGATAGCTTCATAGACGTTGCGAACCGTCACAATCAGAAGGTACAGGCGACCGATCTTCATATGGCGTTTCTTTATGCCGCCGCGCGGTACAACGCTCATGTTGCGAAGAATGTCGTGGAAGTGGACGACCAGGAGAAATTCGTCGAAGACATGACGAAGAACTATGCGGAAATGCTCCGCAATCACCTCGCGGATCCGTCAAACTAACTTGTTAAAATCGGTTGGGAAGGGGTGAGTTTACACCTCGAACTGAATGCGCCGACGGAGCGAAACGCGTGGGCGTTCCGTAATGTCTTCCACTGGGACAGCCTCCGCTAGATCAGGCGCGTTCTCCTCGTTGGCGACGACAATCACCGGATCCGGCGTCACGTCATCTACTTGATCTTCGCTATCGCTCATGGGGGCTTCAGGACTGTCCGCAGAGGCATCCGAGGCATCCGAAGTTTCTGTTGGCGCCGTTTCCTCATCGGAAGCAACGACTTCGTCCTCTGTTACCTCGTCATCCTCGTCGGTGAGATAGCCTTTCCCGATCTTGTAGGCGGACTCAAATTTCGTCAGGATGAGCGACGGATCCCCGAAGTTCTCGTCGTAGTCGCAAAGCCCATCCACATTGGCGAGGATCGGGTTTGAACGCCATAAAACCTTGAGAGCTTTCTGGCGCAGCATGGTCGGAACGCCGTCTTTAAAAAACGCGGAATAATCCGACGTGTAGTCGAGGCTGTCGATATCGATTGCCTCTGCCGCAAGGCGGTTTTGTTCAAGCTCTTCGCGTCTTTCAGCAGTCAGCTCTTCTGTAACCGGAACGGTGTCAGCGGGCGTTTCAACAGCAAGTCCGGGCGCGTCTTCTGCAACCGCTTCACCGGCTGCGACTGCGCGCTTGCGGTCGGACCAACGTGAAAAAAAGCCTCCGTTGCGCGCTTCATTGCGATCGCTACTCACGGCCGGTATCCTTCACGCTTTGCGAAGATCGGTTCCTTGCCGAACTTTTCCTCTTCTATGTTCAACTTGTCGCGTTTGCGCTTTTTGAACGTCTCTTCCACGTGGTGTTCCGCAACGAAAGCGCGGATCCATTCAAAGAGGGATTGCGGCATGGTAAGCCGGTCAATGACTTCTTCAGACGTGTCGAGATAGTCTTGAGCATCATAGGAAGAAGCCGTGACCAAATGGACGAGGTAGGGCCGTTTCCCATCCGCGTCTTCCTCGTTCTCCCGCAACACGACATAAATGTGCGGATCACCGCTCGTAATGTTGAGCTTCAGGGCTTCCGTTTCCTTGCGATGAAGCACGAGCGGCACGGTTTCCGCGTGGAAGCGGGCGTAATCCTCGCCTTGTGAAATCGTAATCCATTCATCGACGGGACCGGCGCCTGGAAGAATCTCAACGGATTTCCAGATATCGGAGCCCCAAGGATGCTTTGATTGCCGCCGCTCAATGATCACACCAACAGGTATCGCAATTTCCCGGCGCGCAATAATCTCGTCGACCGCCTCGAAAGACTGATCCATCAATTGTCGTACCCTCCCAAACAACACGTAGATCATAACGGCGGCTTTTCGGAATGTCATCACATTCACGTCCGAGAACGCCGAACTTGGCTGGATATCACACAATAGGGGTGCGTCCTTACGCCCCAGATATGCGATATTGGGTTAGGATAATTGCCTAATGACTAAACTTCTGGTTTTCTAGCGCCCTCAGGGGGAAGTTTGGAGGTGTTCCCGTTCGGGAACCTGGAGGAATAAATGTCAGAAACACCGCGCGTCTTGATCTGCAATTGTGAAGGGTCGATGGCGTTGGATGGAGGCGCGATCGGCGAGGCGCTCGATCTTGGAAATCTAAAGGTTCACACCAACCTTTGCCGTCGCGATCTCGGAGCGTTTCAGGACGCAGCCAGTGAAGAGGGACGCTTAATCGTCGCCTGCACGCAGGAAGCCCCGCTTTTTTCTGAAATTATGGACGAAAACGGTTTTGCCGCGAGCGCCGAGTTCACGAACATTCGTGAGCGCGCTGGCTGGACCTCAGAGCGAAAGGGCGCAAATGAGAAAATCGCAGCGCTGATCGCCGAGGCGATGCATGTGGTGGAACCACCTCGGTTGCGCTCAATAACCTCCGACGGATTGTGCTTGATCTACGGTCGGGGACAGGAAGCGCTTGAAGCTGCAAAACTTCTGTCTCCGCGCCTCTCGGTTACGCTGGTTCTGGAAGACGCGGGCGATGTTCTCCTACCGAGCGTTCTGGATTTTCCAATTTTTCAAGGCCACCTGAAGAGCGTTTCCGGTTCTATGGGCGGATTTGATGTGGTCGTTGATGGATACGCGCCAATGCTTCCGTCCTCGCGCACGGGACCGGAATTCGTCATGGCGAAGGATGGGGCCAAGTCGCGGTGCAGCCTGATTCTGGATTTAAGCGGTGGTGTGCCGCTCGTTACGGGCCACCACAAGCGGGATGGTTATGTCCGGGTTGATCCGGGCGACCCGGCAGCTGTGATGCGCGCAATCTTTGATATGGGTGATCTCGTCGGTGAGTTCGAAAAACCGATTTACGTGAATTACGATCCGTCGATCTGCGCCCATTCAAGAAATATGAAAACGGGCTGCTCGAAATGTCTCGATGTGTGTCCGGCAGGCGCGATCTCTCCAGATGGTGATCTCGTTCACTACGATACCGCAATTTGCGGTGGATGCGGTTCGTGTCACGCGGTTTGTCCGACCGGCGCTGTTTCCTATGCTTACCCTAAGCGGTCCGAAATGCTTGAACGTCTGTTCACGCTCTCGGAAACGTTTGTGCGGGCCGGGGGCGACAAACCCGTACTCCTTGTCCACGACGATGCCTTCGGCGATCCTTTGATTACGGCGAGCGCCCGTTTTGGCCGTGGGCTCCCGGCGAATACGATACCGTTTCTGGTCCATTCACCGACTGTCTTCGGTCATACCGAAATGATGGCTGCTTTTGTTGCGGGATTTAGCGGGCTCGTTGTTCTCACCGACCCGAAGAAAGCCGATGAGACGGCTGGCCTCGAGAGCGAGGCGGAACTGGCGCGTGCGATCCTGTCCGGCCTTGGGACAAGCGGTGAAATTGTGATCACGCAGGATCCCGATCCGGATGCCTTGGAGACACAGCTCTACGGTCTGTCGCTGGAAAGCCGAAAGCCGCACAGATTTGAGGCAAGTGGCGGCAAACGGACGATCACGCGCATGGCGATCACGGAACTTGCCCGAGAAAGCGGCGCGTCGGCACCGATTGTCCTGCCGGAAAACGCGCCTTACGGACGGGTCTTGATCGATCAGGAAGCCTGCACCTTGTGCATGTCTTGCGTTTCCGCATGTCCGGCGGACGCCATGCATGATACGCCGGGTGAACCAAGACTGCGCTTCACCGAGCAGGCGTGCGTACAGTGCTCACTCTGCGTGAAGACATGCCCGGAAAACGCGCTTAGCCTTGAGCCGCGCCTCGACTGGACGCCGGCGGCCATGCAGCCAATCACGCTCTACGAAGAAGAGCCTTTTGAGTGCATTTCGTGCGGAACGCCTTTTGCGACCAAATCGACAATCGAACGGGTGAGCGAACAGCTCGCTGGAAAGCACTGGATGTTCGAGGGCGAGGAGCGTGCCGAACTCTTGAAAATGTGCGGTGATTGCCGGATCGAGGCACAGGCCTCAGGCGGGCGCGATCCGTTTGCGGCTGGAGAAAGGCCGCGTCCGCGCACGACAGACGACTATATCGAAAGCGAGAAAAAATCGCTGTCGATCGATGATTTCCTGATGAATTAGCCTGATGAACTAGATCTAGTGTTTTGGACGACGGTTTGGAGCCGTCGTCCGCTGTGTTGTCAGTCTTAAGCGGGTTCGCGATCGCACTCCAGGCAACAACGCCTGGACCCTTACCCTCAGCTTTGGTTCTGTTCTATGCAGAGCGCGCGCGCGCGGGCTGAAAACGATTCGCCCTGCTTTTCCGTGATCACGCCGTCTGCAATCATTTGGGTCACGTGTCCGAGCCGCTCTTCAAGGCAGGCTTGAAGGGCCGGGTTTTCTTCCTGCACCCGTTCAACATTGATCGGTGCGACGAGTTCGGCCGGCTTACCGTCCGTAAACGATTTGATCTCCTGATTGATATCCTCGCCCCAGACCGTGAACAAAGTCGCGAAACATCCAATCCCGAACACGGCTGCAATGATGCGTGCAGCCGGTGTATGAATGAAGCTTTGTGACGTCTCCATGAAAGTCTCCTCCTCAGGCTCTTCTAACGCCTGACCGGCAAATTAGTGAGCAAATTCTGTGGTTTCATCTTAACCTCATTGTCGCTGTTGACGGCAAGTCCAAGATAAACCGGTTTTCCATCAAGCCCTTCAGCAGCATCGGTTGGCTCGACAAATGTGATCTGAAAGAGCCCTGCAATGGGGCTTTGTTCCTGGTCGAAATCGATATCACCTTCGTAGAGAGCATTCAAAAAGGAACTCGCAGCTGCATCGAGGCCGATGTGATAACGCCAGGACGTGTCTTTGATGCTCTGGAGGGGTTGAACCTGCACCTCGACCTTGAAGAAATGGCGCACGAATTTTTCGATCACTCGAGCAAACGCATCGTTTGCTGGCTCGGTAAACCGGAAATCGACCGCCATGTCGAAACGATCCGAGCGCGTCCAATAAAGGTGCGCATTCTCCAATGTCATGATGTCGAGCGTTACGTCGCGCAGTTGCGTGCCTGCTTCAGCGACAAGCGCTCCAAGCCCGCCGAAGCCACCGTCCTTCTGACGCATCTCTACGATCTCGGCGTCGGCAAAGATCAATTGGCCTTCATCTGTTGTTACTTTTTGGTCGCGGAAGAAGATCTCGGCAGCCCGCAATTGCATTGGATCTTCGGTTCCATCCATGACATTGCGCATGACGAGATGCGCCAACTGATCGATGAAGAGCGGCGGGATCGTGATCGTTTTACCATCCTGAAACAGGCTGAAATAAGCGCCTTCGATCGTACCGCTCTGCATAAGACGGGCTCTGTAATCGAGGATAACACGGTAATTGCCCCGGGCATCCTTGTCTGCGATTGCATCGAGATCACCTTCGCTGACGGTTGCGAAAGGATCAGCCATCAGTCTTTCAAAAAGGCGATGTTCGTTCTCGCAGGAGTCTTCAACCGGGTGGATTTCCGGGCGCGTATAATAGGCGCGCAGAAAATCAGCCGTAACAGCCATATAGCCATCGGCATTGCGTTCGACGAGATGATAGCCCGACGATTTCCAGAAAGCATTGCGTTCGATCGTGATGGGCTCACTCATCTTCAACGATATCCCAGACTTTGGTGTGCGTGGTTTCGGTTGGTGGTGTCACGATCCGGTATTCTTCTTTGATGTTGCCGTCATCATCGAAGTGGCGGCGCACAGTAAAGACCGTATTGACCGGCTCTCCGGCGCATGTACTGCGCGCAAACTCAAGTTCGGCCTGGGCGGCAGGCTTTGCTGCTCTCAGATCCGGTGCGCCGTAATGGTCGACGAAATGCTGGCTGAGTTTATCGACCAGAGCGCGTTCTTCGTCGCGCGTGATTTGCGCAATCGTCACAAAGGTTGCACGCCCGAAGCCCTCTAGAGAGAGAAACCCGTTTGAGAACGCCTGCTTCGCCTTCCCCGAAAGGGTGTCCGGGGATGCGTTCGAAAATGCGAAGGCGCCGGAAACCGCCCATTCGTCAGACCCGGCCACCGCCTCGTAGACATTGGCATCCGACTGGTCGAAATGAATTGTCTTAAAGAGCTTCATTTAGACAAAAGCCTCCATCCGGGTATCCAGCGCTTCAGAAACCGGAACCAGATCCGTCCCCTGATCGAGCTTCAAAATGAGATTTGCGTTCTCGTCCATCCCGAGAAACGTTCCGCTTTTGCCTTCGAAGGAGAGCGCATGCTCTTTCTCCATCCGCCCGTCAATTTGCGAAAGGACCGGTGTGAAGCCGTCTTCTTCCCAGGTATTGAGCCAGGTCATGAAGTGGCGCGCACTCGAATCGATCAGATCGACCACCGTAAGCTCACCGCATCCTTCATCCCACAAAGTGGTTCGGTCCATATCAAGACCTGGATCGCGATCGTCTGATTGCGGCCGCACGGCAATAATCGGGGACACAACCAGAAAACGCGGGGCACCATCGGCATCGTCTTCGTCGCTCAGGATTGCTTCAACACGGCCAATGTCCGCCCCGTTAGCCCTTATTCTGTTGGGCCATGTATAAGTTACGGCGACCTCCGGTGGCGCAAGCGCACCGATCGCGTC
>JBCDCU010000021.1:0-20164 GCA_039181265.1 Pseudomonadota bacterium
ACTGAGACCAGCCGCCTTTTCGAACACATACCAGTTTCCTTCATTCCACGTGATGTGCTGAACCATCTTGCGGATCTTCCACCCCTTTTCCGTGCGCACCAGCCAGTTATCGTAATACCCGACCATGGTCTGAACCGCCCCGCCCCGCTCATTCGGAAGATGGTGCGAGGCGTTCAGGAGCGAACGCACATAGGCCGTATCGCCATCGACCTCGATCAATAGCGGCATCGCGATGTGCTGAGAACCGTCGAGGTTAGCGAAGAAAGGTTTGACGGCAGCGACCCACTGATCCGCAGTCATCGTGATTAAGCCGTCGCCAATCGACGCCGAGAAATCCATCTCGATTTCATGCGTGAACACGGACCGATGAAGGATCCAGTCCTTCATATCGAAGGCAAGGCCGTAATTGACGATAACCTGGCCAATCTCTTCACGATCGAGCAGAAGCCTGACTTGCTCCTCAGGTGAAACGGCGCGATCGATAAGAGGTGCCTGTTGTGAATGAGCGGGGCTGCTCAGGGCAAGCATCACAGTCAGTCCCGCCGCAAAAAGGGTTTTCATAACGCGTTCCTTTGTTTCCAGAAGACTTCACTCGGCGGCCGATTTGCCGTCGGAGATATGCTCATGCATGATCCGCCAGCCATCGGGAGTGCGGACCCAGACCAGCGTGAAGTGTTTGAATACGTCGAGTTCCGTCCCGTCGGTGAGTTCCAGTTCACCCGCCATGTCAAAGGTGACCAGCGCCCAGTCGCCCTGCAAGCGAACCAGCAGATCGCGAACCTCTCCCGGTTCGAAGTGGGATATTCCTTCAAAGGCTTTAGGCCAAATGGGGGCATATTCCGCCCAGCCCTCCAGGCGACTGTCAGCGCCTGGTACCGCGAGGGCATCGGTGTCGAGTGCGGTTAACCGATCATCCGTCAGATAGATCTGTTCCGCGATTTCCATGGAGAACGGGTGCTCAGGCGTATCGCGCCATTGCTGAAAATACCGGTTCTCAATCACGTCGGCGAAATCGGGTGCGTCTTGCGAAACGGCAGGAGTTGCAAGGGCGATTCCGGTGGCGAGCGTAAAGAGTGTGACTGTCTTCAACATTTTGAATCTCCTTCAAGAGGTTTGCTGACCAGACCGGGATCAGGCAGCTGATTGCGAGTAAACGGTTGAGGTCGACACTTCTTCCCACTGGTCGACATCGCCGCGAACCTGATCGAGTTTTCTGCGAATGACACCGACGGCATCTGCGCCGAGCGCCAGATGAAGCGGCGGTTCTTCACTCTCGACGATTTTCAGGATCGCCTCAGCCGCTTTTGCCGGGTCGTTCGGCTGCTTCCCGTCCAGGCCGCTGATGAAGGAGCGGAACTTGCCGGCAGGCGTCTCGGCATATTCAGCCATCTCGGCTTTGGTGAAACTGAGCGATCCTGCCGCGAATTTCGTGCGGAAGATGCCGAGCGTCAGGATCGTCGTCTTGATCCCGAAGCCGGCAACCTCCTGAGCGAGCGCTTCCGACATCACGTCTGTTGCCGCCTTGGCGGCGGAGTAGACGCCGAGGCCGGGAAATCCGGTGAAACCACCCACCGCTGAGAAGGTCAGGATATGGCCTGATTGCTGACGCCGGAGAACGGGCAGCACCGCATGAATGACGTTGAATTGTCCGAAGAAATTCAATTCGAACAGTGCGCGGGCCTCGGCCTCGCTCGTTTCTTCCACGGCGCCGACGGTACCGGCCCCCGCATTGTTCGCAACAACATCGATACGGCCAAAGCGTTCAACCGCTTTTGCGACGGCAGTATCAACCGCGGCGCGGTCTGTCACATCGGCGATCAATGCGATGGCACGTCCAGGCGCCAAAGCTTCAAATGCTTCGGCCTGCTCCGGTTTCCGTAGTGTTCCAGCAACGCGGCCGCCGGCATCAAGCACAGCCTTTGCCAGCGCGCGGCCGATACCGCTTGAAACACCGGTGATGAAATAGGTCTTGGTCGTCATCTGTTGTCTCCTTGTCTTGCACGACGGCTTTCCGTCTCGATGAAAAGGAGATAACAACTGCGGTTTTATGGATGTATCCATTGTATTTTCATCTTATAGATGCAATTTTCGCATCTATGAAAACCAGCCTCGATGACCTGCACCTCTTCCTCCGGATCGTTGAAACAGGGAGCCTGCGTGCGGCGGCGGAGGAAATCGGCACCGACCCGTCGAATGTCTCACGCCGGCTTGGTGGCATCGAAGATCGCCTCGGCGTTAAGCTGATCGCACGATCACGGGTTCGCTCATCTCCGACTGATGCCGGTCGGACCTACTACGACCGCCTCAAGCCCCTTCTTGAGAGGATTGAAGCTGTTGATGATGAAGTGGCTGGCGCGGCGGATGAACCACGCGGCATCCTTAGGGTGT
The DNA here is from genome assembly GCA_039181265.1 of Pseudomonadota bacterium. Classification (GTDB taxonomy): domain Bacteria; phylum Pseudomonadota; class Alphaproteobacteria; order Rhizobiales; family JACESI01; genus JBCDCU01. Next base: position 2,389 of record JBCDCU010000021.1, read on the forward strand.
CAGCCCCCATCGACTTCGGCGTTCAGCATGTCGGTCTTTGGCTTTATGAACTCGCCGCACTGGCTCCACGGCTTTCTGTTGAACTACTGGTCAATGATCGTTTCGTCGATTTCGAGGGCGAAGGCCTGGATGTTGCCATCCGCATCGGCGAGCTCGCTGACAGCGCGCTTCGCGCGCGACGGCTCGGCGCCATGCCCCTCGCCATCGTCGGGTCGCGCGCCTACGTCGACGAGCGGGGTGCCCCGGACCGACCGGAGGACCTCTCAGACCATCATTTTGTTCTCTACTCAGGCCTGCAGGCCGGCAATGAATTGAAGCTCAGCAAAGACAATGGCGAACGAGCGCGAGTGCAGGTCAATTCAACCTTCAGCGTCAACAATCTTGGCGGTGTCGGGCGGATCGTCGAGGCTGGTGGAGGTCTTCATGCCGGGCCGCTTTGGTATTTTGCGCAGGCTCTTAAAAGGGGCAGTCTGGTTCGTGTGCTTGCCGAGTGGTCACCACCAACCTATCCGGTACATGCGCTCTACGCACCCGGATCCTATGTCCCGGCAAAGGTCCGGCGCTTCATTGATCTTGCTTCGGCCAGAATGCGCGCAACCGCCGGTATCGTCGCCTAGGCGGCCTCAGGCAAGATCAGACCCTCATTGCAAGTCTTTGAAACGAAGAACGGTTGGCTGTTAAGGTGAGCGTCCCAAGAGATGTGAGCGATGACAGTCACTCAACTCCCAGATGGGATATGGAGCACGAGCTCTACGCATGCTCAAACTGTCATGCAGCAAAGGGAGCAGCGGCTTCGTCTCCTTCCGCGATCTGGGAGGCAATCCGCCGTAATACCGCGGGAACGACCCGATCGCGTGGGTTGCCACCACCCGAAACATGATGAGGAAAGCGCAAGATCATCTGATCAACCGCATTTTGTAAGGCGGCTTCATCAAAATCCGGTACGCTTGCGGCAAGAGTATCGGCAAGATTCCGTGCAGCCATAAGATATTCTCTGGTTTCAAAGATCAGATCATGCAGAAGCCCCGACTTACCATGACCCTGGAAGCTCTGCGTCCGTTCCGGAAAGCGCTCAAGCACGGCCTCCAGTTGGGCAAACCAGGTCTCGTGACTGTGGAATGGCATTGGAACCTTTCCGTTCTGCACGAAGTCTCCGGGAAACAGGATGTCGTATTCGGGGAGATGTAACATCGCCGTTGAATCGGCTTCGCCAGGTGTGAGTTCAGTGATCTGAAAGAGAACGCCACCAATTTGCAAGACCTGTCCGTGTGCGAGCGTCCGGTTCGGCAGGGTTGACGAGATCTCCGCCTGTGTCGCAAACCGCTCTTTATGGCGTTTCCGCCGCGCGGCATTAAATCCATAGGTGTCTTCTTCGATTGTCTTGCGGGTTCTCTCGGATGAATAAATAGCTACATCGGGAAAGGCATCGCGGAAAGCCGGAAGACCGCCATAATGATCGGTGTGAGCATGTGTAACAAAGATCGCCGCAATTGGGCGGCCCGTGCGGGTTGCAAATGCAATCGCGCGCTCCGCTTCGGGAAGCAGTCTCTGACCGTCCACGAGCACAAGACCATCATCGGTATCGAACCAATGCGTGTTGACGCTATCCACGTCCTTGATATCCGAGGCGTAGGTTTCAACGCGCAGAGACCGCCCGCTATCCGCGGAGGACTGTGCCCGTGCGGGCGCGGAAGCGGCAACGGCTGCGGTAAGACCGGCCGCTCCTTTCAGGAAAACGCGGCGGTTTGGACGAAATCGATCTGCCATAGTCCAGGTTCCAATCATCTGTCAGGTTACTGTTTCAGTTGGAGTGTTGAATTGTGGCACCGAATTGTTGCGCCACTCTTCGAACCGCAAAGCCCAGAACATCACGACGCGTTGCACCAGCGGCTCCTTGTAGAAAGGGCCATTGCGCTTCGAGTGCGAAAACAATTTCACCCTCCTCCGGCTTTGTCAGAACTGCGTCCTGCGTAGCGCTGCGCGTTAAACGTTCCATAACCCGCAGAAAGCGCCTTTGATCGGGGATCGCCGCAACATTCGTCGGTGCGGGGCCGTGTCCCTGATACAGCCTGTCACCGGCATCGAAACGCTCTTCAATGACATCAAGCTGATGGAGCCATTCCACGATGCTCTCGAACGGGACCGCGGGGGCCCCGATATTGATAAGATCGCCGATGAAAGCGGCATTCGTATCAAGAACATCAACCATAACGGTCGCTTCCGCCTCGCTTGCAGCTAGAATCGAGAACGCCAAACGTTTGCTACCGACCTCGAGGACATCGCCGTCAGCGATTGTGCGCGCATCAGCAACTGCGGCGGTCAGAGCCTCTTGCGGCGGGAACTTCTCATCATGACGCTCGCTGCGCATCGCGATAAAGCTGCGGCCATCCTCCCGGATCGAACGAAGTGTCGTTTCGTCGGTGATGATTTGCGCCTTTGGAAATGCCGTCATCACCACCGGGAGCCCGCCATAATGATCGGTATACGCGTGGGTAATGACGATATGCGTGACAGCCCCGAAGGTCGTCGCACGAAGGTGTTCGATCATGCGTTCTGCTTCAGGGAGAAGGCGTTGCGCGTCGACCAACACCACGCCTTCCGACGTTTCAAACCAGTGAGAATTCACGGAATCCACATTATTTACCTGGCTCGCGTAGCTGTAGACTTCGACCGCCGACGCAGAATGCGGTGCACTCAATAAGGCAAGGGAAATGGCAAGGTAGCGCAACATGCTGATCTCCATGCTTAGGTCGAGCAGACCGAAATAATTGCCGCTCTGACATTGAATTTACTTAGCATTCAGGTTATTTTTGACAAGCCAACCAAAAATGAAATTTTTATGATACTGGCAAATGCCGTTGCCAGTGGTTTAGAGAGGCATATGGTTGGAATCCGGAAATTCGATGAAACGGCACTTGTAGATCAGCTCGTCCGCGCCTTTTGGGAACACGGTTATCGTACCGCCACGCTGACCACGCTTGCGGAAGCAACCGGTGTTTTGCGCGGCAGCCTTTACAATGCCTATCGAAGCAAAGAGCGTTTGATGCTCATGGCGCTTGAGCGCTATTCCATCGAACAAAGAAGACCGGTACTAGATGCCCTTGCTCGTCCCGACATCCGCAAGGCCATAGAAGGCTATTTCGACGCCCATGTCGCACGAATGACGAACGATAAGAATCCTACTGGGTGCCTGATATGCCAGACAGCCCTTGAATGCGGTGACGCCGATAGTCCGATCACGGAACACATCCGGGCTCACCACAAAAGATCCCAGGCGGCGCTTACCGAACGCTTCGAACGCGCGCTTACCGAGGGGGATCTTGTAAGCAATTACGAGGCAAACGAACTGGCGATCTATTTTCTGGGTGTGTCACGGGGGATGGCGGTGATCCATCGTGCCTATGGTGATATTGACCCGGTCCGGACCATTGCGCGCGCTGCAATGGAGACGCTTAACCGGACAAAATGATCTGTTAAGATCAATGCTTGGCCGCGGATTTATAATCCCGTTTGACTGGCTCTCTCTCTCACCCTACCCTTTTTACATGACCAGAGGGACGCGGCGATGACCTTTGAGACCTATCTGATTTATCTCGCCGCTGTTGCCGTCTTCTTCGCGACACCGCCCGATACAAGCCAGCTTCTCATCATCTCCAACAGTGTCCGCTACGGATTGAAACGCAGCGCCTACACGATCGCCGGGGATCTCACCGCAAACTGTCTTCAGATGACTGCGGCGGCCTTTGGACTTGCCGCCATCATAGCGGCATCGGCGGACGCGTTCATTTGGATTAAGTGGGCAGGTGTCGCCTATCTTTTGTGGATCGGGCTTCAACTCATCTTTGCGAAAGAAAAACGCGAAGATGTTTCTGCGACGGCCTCGGGCCAGTCTTTTCGCCTCTTCCGGCAGGGTTTTATCACCTCTATGGCCAACCCCTTTGCTGTCGTCTTCTTTGGCGCGCTTTTCCCGCAATTCATCGACCCGGCGCCCCCCATCCTGCCGCAGCTCCTCATCCTCGGCGTTACCTATCTCGTGGTGGATGGAGGCCTCCTCATCCTGTGGGGATGGCTAGGTGTTCGCGCAGCCCGAGCGCTTCGACGATACTCGTTCAGCCTCATCAACAGAGCCTGCGGCAGCCTGATGATCGCCGCAGCCCTCCTTCTTGCGGGCAAGGATTTGCAGCCCCAACGATAGGTCCCGCGTCTCAGCCGACCCGGTAAGTGCTGGATATGGCAGCCGTCCTTAGACCCGCTTCCCGGCCTCGTCGACAATCGACATTGCTAACTCAGTCAGCATCTCCGCGACTTCTTCGGTTGGCAGAGGCACTGACGGCGCTGTCACCGAGTACCCTTCAAAGAACGGCAGCAACAAGCTCCTCAACTTATCGCGAATAGCTGCGTCAGGGGCCTCACCAAGGACAAACTCGGCAATCAGAAACGAAAACGTCCGGTAATAATCCATCATGTGGTCGCGCACCGTCGGGTTGCGGGAAGAGATCGCCCAGAGTTCACGGAAGATGCGGCACATATCCGATAATTCATCGCCATGGCGCAAACCGGCGAGGATGAGCATGTGCGCCCGCTCGCGTGCGCTTGGTGCTGACGTGTCCTGCGTCAGCCGCCTGATTTCCTCAGTACAGTCCTGAAAATAGCCGGTAACCATCGCTTTCAGAATGTCGTCGCGGGATTTGAAATAATACTGGACATTGCTCAATCGCATCCCGGCGCGCTCTGCGATCTTGCGCATCGTGAGACCTGCGTCGCCTCCCTCTTTCAGAAGATCAAGCGCGCAGCCAAGGATGATCAGCTCTTTGTCAGATCGTGGTGCAACACTGCCCGTCATCACGTTCCTTTCACCCATTCAGGGCGTTTCGAGAATAGGCGCTTGACACGTTTGGTCAAGCGACCTATTTTTAGGTCATATGACCTAAACAGAGTATTAAGGCCCGTTATGATCGAATCTCTTCGTACCCCGGATGATCGTTTCCAAAACCTACCAGGCTTCAGTTTCAAGCCGCACTACGTCGACGATTTGCCCGGTTATGAGGGTCTCAGGGGTCACTACCTTGACGAAGGCGACAGCGCTACAGAAGAGATTTTTCTTTGTCTCCACGGAGAACCAAGCTGGAGTTATCTTTACCGGAAGATGATCCCTGTCTTTACCCCTGCCGGTGTCCGGGTGATCGCACCGGACTGGCTGGGATTCGGACGATCAGACAAGCCTGTTGACGATGCCGTCTACTCCTTCGACTTTCACCGCGACTACATGCTCGCCCTTATCCGACACCTTGATCTTCAAAATATCACGCTGGTTTGCCAGGACTGGGGTGGTGTTCTGGGCCTCACGCTGCCGATGGAGATGCCGGACCGGTTCAAACGGATTCTGATCATGAACACCGGGCTGATGGTCGGTCCGGTCAACAGCACAGCTTTCGATGAATGGAAGGCCGACATCGTTTCAAATCCGGATGTGTCAGTGGATTTCGTGATGCAGAAAAACGAGCCCATCATCAATGACGAAGAGGCAGCAGCATATATGGCCCCCTTCCCAGACGAGCGTTATAAAGCAGGCGTCCGCACGTTCCCGAAACTCGTTGCTACAAGCATAGACGCTCCCGGGGTAGCAACGTCACAACGCGCGGCGCGCTTCTGGTCCGAGGAATGGGACGGCGAGAGCTTTATGGCAATCGGCATGAAGGACAGGATGCTCGGGCCCGACGTCATGAATTTCATGCAGACCATCATCCGGGGATGTCCCGAACCATTGGAGATCGCGGAGGGAGGACACTTCGTTCAGGAATCCGGCGGACCAATGATTGCAGAACGCGCCTTGCAGCACTTTGGCCTCGCCAGACCTTAGTGGCCAAACACTTACGGCGATCAAACGATCAACCAGACTAAAGGATTGCGCGATCACCCTACGTCGCGCGACGGGGCCCCATCACTCAGGAAATCGGATGCCGGCATGGGCTCGGCAAGATATGCGCCTTGTCCAAAAATACAGCCGATCTCCGTCATGTCCTGAAGGTGCTGAGCCGTTTCAATCCCTTCAATAGACGTTTCAATACCGAGTTTCCTCGCAAACGCCGTGATTGACTGCACGATGGCCTTTGAAAGGAACTTGTTTGATCCTTCGGAAAGGAACGTGCGCGCTATTTTCAGCCGATCAAAAGCAAACCGTTCCATGTGAGACAGAGACGCATATTCGGTGCCGAAATCGTCAAGCGAGATATCGACCCCAAGTGCCTGGATCTTTGAAAGCTCACCCATGATGTCGGCTGCTTCCTTCAAGAACACGGTCTCGGTGAGTTCGAGTTCGAGGCGCAGGGCCGGAAAATCATACTCATCCAACGCCCAGACCACCTCATCATAGAGCGTACCTTCGCCCAGTTGACTGGCCGAAACATTGACCGATACGCATTGGTCGCCCGGCCATCGGCTGGCGGTCTCGATGCTCTGTCTCAGCATCCAGTTTCCCAGATTGGCCATGGCCCCGTTTTCTTCAGCGATCCGGACAATCTCAGACGGCGGGATAGAAAAATGTGATGTGTCCTTCCAGCGAAGCAACGCCTCGGCACCAACCCGCTTCAATGTTTTGAGCTCAAAGACAGGTTGGAAATGGAGTTCGACATTCCGCGCAATATCAGACGATCTCACCGCACTTGCCACTTGTGTTTTGACCATTTGTTCGGCTGCCAGATCATCATCGTGGAAGCGATAAGACCCGCGAGACGCTTCCTTCACCTTGTAAAGGGCAAGATCGGCGTCGTTGAAAAGCTCGTCCGTATCGGCCGCTTCCGCCTTCATGATCCGAATACCGACGCTCGCGCCTATCTGAACGTGTTTTTGCAGGATTCTGAAGGGATGACACATGATCTCGGTAATCTTGGACGCCATCGCCTCCGCGATCGATCGTGCATTCACCTCGCTGCATTTCAGCAAAATCGCGAATTCGTCGCCCCCAAGCCGGGCCACCAGGTCGCCCTTGCGTACACATCCAATCAACCGCTGCGCGGCACCCACGAGCAATTCGTCTCCAGCCTGATGGCCATGCGTATCGTTCACAGCCTTGAATTTGTCGAGATCGAGCAACATCAAGACGATGCAATCGTCGTCGCCTTCAGGATTTTTCGTGCTCTTATCCAGCGCGTCATTGAAGGCCAGTCTGTTCGGCAGGCCCGTCAGTGGGTCGTGCATGGAGGCATGTTTATCGCGCTCGGCGGCCTGTATCTCCACTGTCACATCGGAATGGGTCCCCACCCATCCGCCGCCCGGCATAGGAACATGATTGGACTTGATAACCCTGCCGCTTTTGGTCTGGAACTGGGATGTCAGCGTTTTGTCGGCTTTTAAACTTTCATGGATCTTGCGAATGTGATGGTCGATATCGCCGTCGAATTCACCGCGGGCTTTTTCAGCCTCAAGCAGCGACCGAAAATCAACGCCTTCCCGGATCTCGCCTTCCGGCTTTTCAAAAATCTCAATATATCGCTCGTTCCAGACCGTTAAGCGATCGTCTTTTCCAAAGACACTGACTCCCTCATCCATGCTTTGAAGAATGGTTGAAAGTTCGGAGGATCGCTCACGTGCAATCTTTTCAGACTTTTTGATGAACTCTTCGGTTCGCTTTTGTGCTGTGATGTCTTGAAACGTTCCAATGAGTTTGGTCACCGCTCGGTCTTCGTAGACGGGGTTTCCGAGTGCTCGAACCCATATTTTGTTGCCGCGCGCGGTAATCAGTTGCAGTTCCAGATCCCAGCCGGTCCCGGTCTCGATGGCAGTCTCAACGGCAGAGCTGATAACGGGCTGTGCTTCAGGAGCGTAAAACTCTATCGCGGATTCAAGCTGCGGCTCGTAGTCAAGCGACACTTCGTGAATTCGCTTCGTTTCATCGGTCCATTTGAGACCTTGCGGGTTGAGCGTGAATTCCCAACCGCCAATGCCCGTCATATCCTTAATCTGTTCAAGGTGGAGGACGGTTCGCTCAAACTCTTCTGATTTCGCTTTTTCCCGCCGTTTCGCCGCTTCCAGTTTGGTATTGGTCTTGAACGCATTGATAAGGCCTTCCGCAACACGGCCAAGATCAAGCAATTGCGCACGCTGCGCATCAGTCAGGAGGCGGGGTTTCTGGTCGATGACGCAAAGCGTGCCGATATTGTGCTCACCGTCAATGGCGATCGGCACGCCTGCGTAAAAGGCGATTTTGGGGTTCCCCGTCACCAGGGGATTTTCCGCAAATCTTGGGTCGAGCCGCGCGTCCTCGACGACCATAGGCTCTGTATCCGCTATCGTGTGGGCGCAAAAAGCGACCTCCCTGCACGTTTCCGAAACCTCTAAACCAATCTTTGCCTTGAACCATTGCTCGTCTTCGCCAACGATCGAGATCAAAGCAATAGGGCAGTCCAGAATGCTCGCGGCAAGCTGGACAATCGCATCGAATTCCGGTTCGCGGCCGGAATGCCATACGCCGGATTGGTCCAGAGCGACCAAGCGGCCCGCTTCATTGGGGAGTTTTGGATAGGTGTTCAAGATTTGATGGCCTGTGGGGTTTCGCGTCAAATGGCGCAAGGCCTTCACTCTCGCCCGTTTACGTTAATGATCGGTATAAATGTTCTAAGCGTTTTCGCGTACTTCAATCATTCGCGACAGATCAAAACAGGCGGGGACCCTCAGTTCCAGTCGCCGAAGAACCGGTCCCAGATCTTCTCGCCAATCAGACAATCATAGCCGGAAACGCGTTCCACCCTCGCTTCTTTCGGTTTCAGGCCAGCTAATTCAAGGATCAGTTTCTGGCGCACCGCATCGGGGAAATCCTGCCATTCACGCACGGGGATCACAAAAGCTGCCGGACCGGTGATGACACAATGGCGGTAATATTCATCAAGATCCTCAAGATGCCATTGCGAGCCGAGCCCCTCCTGCGTCATCAGTGGCAGGCCGTTTATCGTAATCCCTTGAGCCGCCGCATCCGCCCGGGCGGACAGGACCGCGCGCCCGTCATTGTTCGGCCCGTCGCCGGAAATATCGATCACGCGGCGTATGCCTTTGAAGCCGTTTTCCTCAAATCGCGGAATGGAATAATCGATGATGCCGGAGATCGATGTGCGCCGGAGTGAGGTACTGAAATTGGCCGTCAATTTAGCCGCAAAGGCTTCCAAACCCTCGCGGCTTTCCACCAGCGTCCAATCGACAATGACGCGCTGCGAGTAGTTCCCCGCCCATTCGACATAGGTAAGCGCGACCTTGCCGTGGAGCCCGCCCAAGGTGATCGCCTGGACGACTTCATCGCTCACGAGCGCTTCGGCATAACCGCGCCGCTGAATTTCGAGTTCGCGCGCAGTCATCGACCGCGAAACATCAACGGCGAGGATCAGTTCCACATCGACAGGCGTCTCGGAGCGGGCCGGAACGACAAGGGCCATCAAGGCTGCAAGGGCAACAAGACCGGATCGGAGCGTGCGCATAGTTCGAGTTGAACGGGAATCCGCCCGCTTGTCCATGCGCTATTTGACCCAATAGAGGCGCGCCCGCATCACCTTTGCGTTAGGATGCTTGCGGCGCGCGAGTGCGCCAATGCTGCTTCTTTTCGGCCCCGAAACCGCTAAGCAAGACAGATACATTGAATGAATTGTCGCATGTGCGGCCCTTTATGGAGCAAATAAAATCCCAGCTCTCTAACAAGCTTGCAATCAGAATTATTGTGAGAGTAGACTAGATTAGTGAAACACACATTCTTAAATTTAGCTTATGCCCAACGATGAAAAAAATCCATTTTTACACCATTGGCAATATTTGACACCTATATTTGCCGTTATAGCAACTTTAATCATTGGTTCAGCACTATGGTATGGTAATTTTCAAGATAATAATCGTTCTATCAATCAAAATTCGACCGGCGATTGTAGCCCTAACATTTCTGGCGGATATGGTGATGCTTCAGTTTCTTGTTAGTTTTTCAATCTTTATTTTATTTGGGAACGCAGCATTTAGCCAATCACAAGATTCCACTGGGAATTGCAGTCCAAATATTTACAACAACAAGGGTGACGTTAATATTGAATATTGCATAACATACGACAAAAAAACCAAGGGTGATAACCTTCAAGATGGTAATTTGGTCGTAAACTTTTCTCGTTTACCGGCCCGGCTAAATACTGCGTCTATTATGAAACTCGCTGAGGGAGCAGTTTTCGAGTTTTCTCCAGAATGGTCAAGCGGTGGGGAAAGCAAACAATACTGGATCACGGACGGCAATAGAAGGTTCGGCCTTGCCAATGATGTCCTGATCAAAATTTGGCAAGGGCACCAGCTTAACGGGAAGATGCCGGTTGGTCTGCCTCTTTGGCGCGCGGTTTCAGGGAACGAAGATGCAATAAAGGCACTCTCGCTCCTCGCGTTCATAGCGAATCTTGAAGAGCGGTATGATCATCACAAAATGGCACCGAAATATGCCTGTTATGAAATTGTACTTTTTGATCAATTTGATTGCTTTTGTCCTGGCCAGATTTTTGAGCGAACCGCAGAAAACACATTAAATTTGAAAAATTTGTACAGCCTTTGCTCGATAAGGGAGCACAAATTAGCCGAATTCTATTTCACTGTGATGAATATAGAGAATAAAGGGCCCCGCCCGATCAAAGATATTGCGCTGACCCTTCGCGATAGCTCAACACGGCGTTTGGGATGGATAACTGACCCATTGGGAATTTTAAGGCAATGCGGGCTGGAAAACCAACTCGACAAGCCGGGTCTCGACATCAAACGCTTGCACGATTGCGCACATACTTATTTCAACGCTTTGGCTGATGAACGGTCCACCAATCAGGATTACGCGACACTCGAAATGTCAAACCTCGCCCCAGGCAAGAGCATATTCTTAATAACAAATTCCTATATCCCCGACGCTGAAGGCTTGCCGGATAAGTATATTATGGGTCATCTGCACGTAGACAAACTGAGCTACTTCGAAAACGGACAGAGATTCTTGATATTGGAGCCAACTCCAAGGGCAAACAAACGCATTCCAGTTATAACCTCACCCGACGGCGGTAGAGGCGGCCAGTGATGCAACTCTAAATCATGAATTTTTTTATTCCATCTGTCGCAATGACAACGTGCCTTACAGAGAAATGTTACTTCGCCCGCTTGTCCATGCGCTATTTGACCCAATAGGGGCGCACCCGCATCACCTTTCCGTTAGGATGCTCGGACGATCGTCTCTCGCTCGGCAATTCTTTGTTGGCTGAGATCTCGTCTCTTGCGCCCTTTCAAATCGCCAGGTAATTGGCCGACCAAGCAATGTCAAAACCCTGACTTATATCCGCCTCGCAGCGCCTTCAACCTTCAAGGAGTAGCTACGCCAAGCCTAAATCACGTTGTGTCATGATTTCAAAATTCTGTATTGTTTCACTGTAATACTGTATCGCCCGCACGATACATTTTTGGAGAAAATCGATGGCTGACCAAAGCGTTTATCACAACATTATCATTACAGGGTTTTCAGCGACCAGTTTCGATGAGGCTGCGAAAAATGCCGTCGCCGGCGCACATAACAATCACGGTGATGAATACCTGTTTAAGTCGTTTAAAGTCTTGGAAATGGACGGGACAATTGAGTACGTCAATGACGTGCCGGACAAACTTGAGTACAGCGCCACCGTAAGGATCGCGGCAGTCCACCGTCCCCACGACGACGATCATGGACACGGTTATTAGAGCCGGAAAGCGAGACGGTTCTAGACGCTATTTGTGCCAAGCGCAGGGGGCGTTACTCGCTTCCTCGCGATGACCAGGCGACCGCATCATGCGGATGCAAACTTTCCATGTGCCGCACGTAAACGTCTGGAGATTTGTAGCGTTCCAATGACGCTTGAATGCGGCGGGCCGCATCTTCCACAAACATGAGATTCTGTCCATTGAGTGCTGCGAAGGCTTGCTCGTCTGCACGTTTGACTGCCGTCTGCACGGGAGTCGCGACAGCTTCTTCAACACAATCGATCAGTGCGAGCAAGCCGAGTTCAGGCAGGCCCTCATCGTCAGCTGCGACTGAAACGATCGCTTCACTTCGTTGACTGTGGGGCGTTGCAAGACTCGCATTGTCGCGCAACCACACCGCAACATCCTCAGCATCGATAGTCTCTATCGCTTGAAACGCATCGCGGAACCCTTGCTCTACCACCTGTCGTGACAACGCAGCTGAACAAGGACATGTCGATGAATATTCAACCGTCACCTCAATCCGGAGTTTGAATTCACCGCGAATAAGGGTCGCATCGAGGCTGACCGGATAAGCTCTCCAGCCAGCCAACCCTTCCGTCAACAAAGCCGGACGGCGCTTGAGAAGACTGAACGTCATCTTCACGCGTGCACTTTCACTGCCGCAATCTTGATGCGTATCGATCATCGCCTGCAAAAGTTCGCGCAGAGATGAAGGCGTCAACACCGTTCCCGAACCCAGTCCGCCATCCAGCAAGCGATAAAGACGAGACATGTGAATGCCTTTAATATGCGGGACGGGAAGATCTACCTGCAAATCTGCACGCGCGTGAAGCGCGTGTGGATATTCCGTTTCCGAAACCAAAACAGGCAGATCAATCCCCTTCATACCGACCCATTCCAGAGGACTGAGCTTTGGTGCGGTTTCAGTTAAGGAAACATCTGGGAGTATTGCATTCATCGTAATGGGTTCCGCGAACTATGACGCGACTTGAGCGCGGTCGGTATTGAGGTCTGAGGCCGGTACGGCCCTACTCCGGAACAATTTTTCCAGGCAGCGAATTCACCGTCATCGTTTCCGATGGCTGGAAATGGATAACAGAACGGATCGACTCTCCCGCTTTCAAAAGATCGAATGCGGTGTTGATCTGATTATGGGTCATGTGGTGCGTGATATAGGGATCCACGCTGAAATCACCGCGCAACCATTCATCGACCATGCCTGGAAGCTGGCTGCGGCCGAGAACGCCGCCAAAGGCCGTTCCGCGCCAGACACGGCCCGTCACCAATTGGAAGGGTCGGGTTGAGATTTCCTGTCCGGCACCTGCAACGCCAATCACCGTGCATTCGCCCCAACCTTTATGGCAGGCTTCAAGGGCAGCGCGCATCAAGTCGACATTGCCGACGGCCTCGAATGTGTAATCAAGCCCTCCTCCGGTCATCTCGACGAGCACATCCTGGATCGGCGCATCATAGTCTTTCGGATTGATGCACTCAGTTGCCCCAAGCGCCATGGCAAGCGGGAACTTTGATGTATTGATATCAATACCAATAATCTTGGAGGCGCCATTCATGACGGCACCCTGGATCACGGCCATGCCGACAGCGCCGAGACCGAAGACTGCGACGGTTGCACCAGCCTCCACCTTGGCGGTATTGCGCACAGCGCCCATGCCAGTCGGTACGGCGCAGCCCATAACCGAAGCCTTCGATAAAGGCGCTTCCTTTGAGATCTTTGACACCGCAATTTCGGGCAGCACGGTGTATTCACTGAACGTGCTCGTCCCCATATAGTGCAGGATCTGCTTGCCCTTGTACGAGAAGCGGGACGTTCCGTCGGGCATTACCCCGGCACCCTGGGTCTTGCGAATGGTCTGGCAGAGATTGGTCTTTCCAGACTTGATGTAAGGGTCGTTCGGATCTTCAGGAATATAAAGCGGGATAACATGGTCGCCCGGGACAACCGACGTCACGCCCTTACCAACCTCTTCGACGATACCGCAGCCTTCATGACCGAGAATACAAGGGAACAATCCCTCCGGATCTTCACCTGACAGGGTGAAGACATCGGTGTGGCAGAGGCTCGTCGTGACGATCCGTACCAGAACCTCGCCCTCTTTCGGGCCTTCAAGGTCAATTTCCTCGATTTCCAGGGGCCGATTTGGCTCCCATGCAATCGCTGCACGTGTCTTCATCGTTCTTCTCCCATTCCTCTTCCAATCAGTGATAGACCCGTTGCACCGGCCTGTTCTCAAGATCATTCACAGGATCGAGCACAAGAACGAGGCGCGTTTCGCCCGTTCCCTCGATCGGGGGGGAGCGGTGCAAAAGCCCCGATTTCGGACCGTCAGGCCAGAGTGTACCGCGCAGGACCATGGGCGCGCCGGTCGCGACCGTGAAGACGCGGCGCGGTTCTTCTCCATCGGTCGAGATGCCGTATTGGGTGCCTGTTCCGCGATAGGTGCAGATCATGCGCGCAAGGATCGAGTCGATATGAAACTTTCGGCAGGCATTCGTCGAAACCACATCAAGGCGCAGGCGCAGAAAGTGAACCGCCATCAGATCGGAAAAGAGGCGGCTCATGTCGCCGATATCCTCAACCAGCAAATCGCGCTCGGGGTCATCGGGCGTACCAGCAATCTGGCAAAGCTGATACACAGCTTCCAAAACGGCATCGCGATGAAGAACCACCCTGCCCTGCGGCAGATATTTGGGGTCGAGTTTCGCGACCCATTCCTGCAAGTCGGGTGCCATTTCCCGGTTCCAGATGGCAGCCGCACAGCCCGGCCGATGGATTGCGTTCAGCCCTTCCGGCGTGTGGGCCATGCCGACACCGACGGCTGCGTCTTCAACAACTTCGCGAACAAGCATTATTCGGCAGCCTCCTGTACGCGTCGCCAAAGCGGGAACGGATCCGGGTAATCCGGCAGGTCTTCGACCGATGATGCGGTTTCAGAAGGAACCAGACAGCTATCAAGGCGCGCCTTTAATTGCGGCCAATCGATCCCTGCTCCGATGAAAACGATCTCCTGGCGGCGGTCGCCCCATGGCTCCTGAAAATGGGCGTCCATATAAGCCTTGGCGGCTTCATGGGTCGGGCGCCGTTCTTCCGGGACCGTTACCCACCAATTCCCCAGAGGAGAGACTGAGGAGAGCGCTCCGGCAAGCGAGAATTCCGCAACCCATTCAGGCCGCGTCGCAATCCAGAAATGACCCTTCGCACGAATGACACCCGGAAGCTCATTGTTGAGAACCTCCGCGATCTTTTCAGGCACGAAGGGCTGGCGTGCGCGATAGACAAAGGACGTGACGCCATATTCTTCCGTCTCCGGCACATGATCGGCAAAACCGTAAAGCTCCTTCGCCCACATCGGGTGCTCGTGCGCTTTTTGGAAATCGAAGAGACCGGTTTCGAGAATGGTGTCCGCCGAAACATTGGAATGATCCGTCTCGATGATTTTTGCATCTCCATTGAGACTGCGGATGATCTTGCGCGCCGCATCCACCCGATCCGGACCCGCGTCGCTCACCTTGTTGAGGATCACAACATCGGCGAACTCGATCTGATCGGTCAGAAGGTGGACGAGGGTCCGGTTATCCTCTTCGCCGAGGGTCTCGCCCCGGTCGTGGAGGAAGTCGTGGGAGGAGTAATCTTTCAGAAGGTTTACGGCATCGACCACCGTTACCATTGTGTCGAGCCGTGAGACATCGGAGAGGCTCACGCCCTTCTCATCAACGAATTCAAAGGTTGCCGCAACGGGGAGCGGCTCGGAGATACCGGTCGATTCAATCAGGAGATAATCAAATCGGCCTTCCTGAGCCAAACGGCGGACTTCCGCCAGAAGATCATCGCGGAGCGTGCAGCAGATACAGCCATTCGACATTTCAACGAGTGTCTCGTCGGTCCGGCTCAATTCCGTATCGGCGCGCACGAGATCGGCGTCGATGTTGACCTCCGACATGTCATTGACGATCACCGCAACGCGGCGGCCTTCACGGTTGTTCAAGACGCGATTGAGCAATGTGGTTTTTCCAGCGCCCAAGAAGCCGGATAGAACGGTGACCGGAAGTCGTGTATCAGCCATAGAACGGCACTCCTTCTGAGGGGGGATTTTCACGTAACTTACACAGTTACTAGACTTACGCAACTGACATTGTTACGTGACTTGTGAAATCTGAGGATAGCTTTTTATGAAGCGCAATAGCCGCCTTTCCCTGGCGCTCCACACACTTGGCCACATGGCGACAGAACCTGACGCTCCGCGCACATCTGCAGACATTGCAGCCCATGCGGGGACAAACCCGGTTGTCGTGCGCCGGGTCCTCGGAACGCTTCGAAAGGCAGGACTTTTGACATCAGAAAAAGGCCATTCAGGCGGCTGGCAACTTGCGAAGTCCCCTCGTGAAATCACCCTTGCCGATATCTATCTCGCCTTGGATGAACGCCTGATTTCCACCGATGACGCCGACCACGGCCACAATTGTTCTCTCGAGCATGCCCTTCACCACCAGGTCCTGACCGTGATGGAAGATATCGAGCGCAGCCTGATCGAGCGTCTTTCAGCGACGACTATTGCCGATATTTGTGAGACGGCGACCTAAAGCATCCTTGTAGTCTAACGCCTAAAGCCGCCGCCACGCCTCACCTCTTATTGAGCCCGCACCCTAATTGACCTTCATTGGGAGCCGACGCTCAGACCAAAGCGATCAGGCGGCACGGCCCGCCAGTACCGCCCACATGTTTTGGCGCACCGACCACAAGCGTCGCGCCGGTTGGTGGCAGCTCATCGAGATTGGCGATATTCTCAACAGCCCAGCGGTTTGCGGGAAGCCATGTGTAATGGGTGATGAAATCGGCAGAGATGCCGTAGTCGATCGAAAGCGTATCGACGGCAATACCAACGACTTCCGCTTCTTCGAGAAGCATTTTGACTGCCTCCACATGAAAGCCCGGAAAGTGCATCTTGCCGGCATCGTCGGCATTGCGGAACTTCGGTGAACCGAGCCGCTTCTGCCAGCCTGCATTTTGCGCGATACAGGCTCCTTGTGGAATGGGTCCGTGCTTAGCGATCCAGGCTTTCAGGTCATCCGGAGTGATCTGCGCATCTGGATCCGCGTCCGCCTTTTCCTTGATATCAACGATTGCCAGCGGAGCAACAAGGGACTCGACCGGCACTTCATCGATGGACGCGCCGCCATCGGTAAAGTGCAAAGGCGCATCAATATGGGTTCCCGTATGCTCGTTCACGCGCAGCGACTTCAGATTGAATTTGTGGGTGGCGTAAGTGAAGACATCTTCGTCGAAGAATTGCTGTTCACCGAAATAGGTCGGGAAATCGTGGGTGAGCGTGTGAGTGAGATCGACCGCCTTTGTTGCCGCGTGCGCCAGAACCGGGCGCGGCGAAAGCGTGGACGCAGCGACCAAAGCTGCCCCTGTTGCGGCAGATCCGCGAAAGAAGTCGCGCCTGCTCAACGCTTTTCCTTTGACATATTCCATGATGACTGGATGGCACATGACACCTCTCCCCTGTGCGTGCGTGACTGGATATCCGCTTTCTCAAGCGGGTCGCGTAAGCGAAATTTGATGTTATGTTATACAATACCAACCGGCAATTCACATTCTTCAGGAGCGTGTCGGAGAATAACGACGCCCTGTTTAGCTTGCGTAGAGCCGCCTGACGTCGATCAGTGTGAGGTTCATTGGCCGGTCTCGTCGGTGCCGCAATACGGCATACCGGAAGCAGAAACTGGAAAACCGGCCCCTAGGCCATGAAGGTGAGCTAACGGGATACCTTATAGATCTTCAATTTTTTCCTGGAACAGCAGCCATAGTTTCCGATCGGCTCGGTATGGCAAGTCCCTGTCTACCTGGTTGAAAATGCCTGCCCGCCCAACGAAACGCTGCCGGAACTCGCCTTGAGCGACCCAACCCAACCGATATCACGCGATTATTAAGCGGTGTAACAGTGTCGACGAGCAGCCGCTCTACGTTAACCTACCTATAGAAAATACCACAAGAAAAGCAGGACACTACCGCCAGGAGAACCGCACGAGAGCGTCG
>JBCDCU010000022.1:0-19982 GCA_039181265.1 Pseudomonadota bacterium
GCGCCAAGATAATTGCCAAGGTGAAGGTTGCCCGTCGGCTGGACGCCGGAAAAGACGCGCGGCTCGAAACTGTTCTCGCTCATTAGATTTTTGAAGTGTCCCCGGTCAAAAGAATGCAGCGCCCGTGGGGCCGCTTTCTTTGCAAAGTCAGGCCGAGCGCCGCAGATTGCGCTGGATTTGCCTTAAGTCCACGGCCCGCGTCAACACTGTTGTTACAAAATAGACCGTCGCTCCTCCTGAGATTGCGAGACAAAGGGCTCCGAAACGCTGCGATGCTGTATCAAGAAGCCCTTCCCCCGCCGTAAAGGACAACCAGGCATAGAGGCAAACACCCATTGCAGCGCTTCCGACCAGCATCAAAACTGTCCGCCGCCCGGTCTGCCAATCGAACGGCCAATATCCGCGCCGCATGAGACCAGTTGCAAGCAGGACAACGTTGGCCCAGGCCGCTATGGATGTGGCGATCGCTATGCCGACATGGGCGAAATATTCAAAAAGGATTAGAGACAAAACAATGTTGAGGCCGGCATTGATGCCCGCATAGAGCATTGGTGTGCGGGTGTCTTCGCGCGCGAAGAAAGCTGGTGAGAGCACCTTGACCAGAACGAAGGCCGGTAGACCCCAGGCAAATGCGCCAAGGGCGGCGGCTGTTCCGATAGCGTCCGTGGGAGTAAAGGCTCCGCGGACATAGAGAACGTCGACAATTAGATAGGGCATCACGCCAAGTGCGACGGCAGACGGCAACGTCAAGAACATCGAGAATTCGAGCGCGTGACGCTGCGTATAGATGGCCTGGGAGCGGTCGCCTGCCCCGAGCGCGCGGGATAATTCCGGAAGCAGGACAACGCCGATTGCGATCCCGATCACGCCCAATGGCAACTGATAGATCCGGTCCGAAAGCTGCAAATAGGTGATCGCGCTTTCCTGGGCGGATGCGATAATCTGCCCGACGAGAAGGTTGATTTGGGTGATCCCGCCGGCGATGGCGGCTGGAATGGCGAGAACAAGCAACCGTCGCACCGGCGGCGAGAGCTTTGGAATGCTCAGTTGCAGGCGAAAGCCGGTTTTGCGGGCGGCTGCCCAAACCATAGCGAGTTGTAAAAACCCGGCGAAGAAAACACCCCAGGAAATCAGATATCCGGTGAATGCCGTGGCGCCCGTCTCGAAATAGATGCCAAGAGCGAGGACGCTGATGAGCACCACATTTAGAACAACCGGCACGAACGCTGCGATAAAGTAGCGGCGCAGGGAATTGAGCACGCCGGACAGCATGGCGACGAGCGACATGCAGAACAGATAAGGAAACATGATCCGGGCAAGGTCCGCTGTCAGTTCGCTCTTGCCGTCAATCTCATCAAAACCAGGTGCAATTACGGTATGGACCAATAACGGCATGGCCATTTCGGCCAGTGCCGTGAGGACAAGAAGCACGACGAAGAGAACCGAAAACACTTCGCGCGCGAAGGTCTGTGCGGCCGCAAGACCGCCTTTCTCAAGCTCCTTGGAAAACAGCGGAATGAAAGCCGTATTGAATGCGCCTTCCGCAAACAGTCTTCGAAACAGATTTGGAAAACGGAACGCTGCGTAAAACGCATCGGCTACGGGTCCGGCACCGAGGAGCGCCACCAGCATGATTTCGCGCACGAAGCCCAGAATGCGGCTCGCAATCGTCGCCGCACCAACCGTTGCGAAACTTTTCAAAAGTCGCATTTGCCGTCAGGCCGCCCGTTTAGCGGGTTTCGGTTCAGGTGATGCGAACGCCTTCGCAAGATGCCGCTTGATCGCGTCCTGTTTCATCTTGTCGGTGATCTTTTCACCCATCATGTCGGTTACGTAGAACACGTCCACAGCCCGCTCGCCAAAGGTGGCAATATGAGCCGACGAAATGTTGAGATTAAGCTCAAAAATCGCCCTTGCGAGATCGTGCAAGAGACCATTGCGGTCTTTGCCTGAAGCCTCGATCACCGTGAATTTGTTGGAGAGCGTGTTGTTGATCAGGATTTCGGTCGCGACGGTGAAGGCCTTGCTGGAGCGCTTCACGCCCCCGATCTGGAGCGGTTGTCCCGTTTCAGGTGACGGCTTGCCAGACAAGGCGGACCGAATTTCCGTTTCAATCCGACGGGCACGCCGCAATTCGTCTTCGTCTGACTGAAACTCGCGGCTGAGATTGATGATATCGAGGGCAAATCCGTCGCGGGTCGTATAAATCTGAGCGCCGACAATGTTCGCACCGGTGCGCTTACAGGCACCCGCCAGGACATTCAGCATGCTTGGGTGGTCACGCGCGTAGACGGTAATCTCCGTTACGTCTTCAAAGCCGGAGGTCCTGACACTTGTTGCAAAACCGTCCCCTTCTTCATCGGCTGCCCTTACAAGATGCGCGTGGCGGGTCTGTTCTTCCGGGGCAGTGCGCAAAAGGTACGCCGGATAATGGCGCTCCACGTAGACTTCAGCTGCTTTCTTCGGCCAATCGGACAGGGTTTCGGCAAGTTCTGTTTTTGCACGTTCCACCCGGTCGGTGACTGCGATTGCATTGTAGCCGCCGGTCAGAACGGGCAATGTCTCATAGTAGAGGGTTCGCAAAAGCTGGCCCTTCCAGCCGTTCCAGACTCCAGGGCCGACACCGCGAATATCGCAGACTGTGAGAAGGAGAAGCAGCTTCAAGCGTTCCGGCGTCTGAACAATGTTGGCAAAGTCCCGGATCGTTTTCGGGTCGCTCAGATCACGCGACTGCGCCACCATACTCATCGTCAAGTGTTCACGCACGAGCCAGGCAATGGTCTCTGTCTGCGCATCAGTAAGCTTTAAGCGCTTGCCGAAACGCTTCGCAACGCGTTCGCCGGCAATGGAGTGATCTTCCGCGCGGCCCTTGGCGATATCATGCAAAAAGAGGGTGATATAGAGAATTGTCCGGTCGTCGACTTCCTCAATCAACCGATTGGATAAAGGCGTCTCGTCTTTCAACGTGCCGCGTTCAAGCGCACTCAAGACACCGATTGTTCGGATAGTGTGCTCGTCGACAGTGTAGTGATGGTACATGTTGAACTGCATCATCGCGACAACCTTGCCAAACGCCGGGATGAAACGGCCGAGCACACCGGCTTCGTTCATCTTACGCAGAATGGCTTCCGGATCCCGTTTCGATGTCAAGATCTCCAGAAAGATCCGGTTTGCCTCATCATTCGAACGCAACTTGCTGTCAATCAGCTTCAGGGACTTCGACATGAGGTAGAAAAGATCAGGATGAAAATTGTATCCCGTTTCGTCCGCTGCCTTAAATGCCCGCAGGAGATTAACGGGATCTTTTTCAAAAACATCATCCCGCGCAGCGATGATGCGTTTCTTCTCAATCAGAAAGCCTTCAGCACCTTTTACCGTGGTGCGGCGCCCTGTGAAGGCAGCACTCACGAAACGACTGATTCCGGGCGTCGCTTTGACCTGCTCTGCTTCAAGCCGGGACGACAAGATGTTCGTTAAATGCCCGACACTCTTCGCGGTCAGGAAGTAGTGCTTCATGAAACGCTCGACATCGCTGAGCCCGGCGGCTGTGCGATAATTGAGCCGGTGAGCCATATCGCGCTGCAAATCAAAGGTGAGCCGTTCATCCGCACGCTTTGTCAGAAAATGCATATGGCACCTGACAGCCCAAAGAAAATCCTCCGATTTCTTGAAAAGCTTGGCTTCCTTGTCGCTCAGGACACCCATTTTAACGAGGTCGCGTGTGCGTTTGACCCGGTAAAAATATTTCGAGATCCAGAACAACGTGTGAAGATCACGCAGGCCGCCCTTACCTTCCTTAAGATTGGGTTCGACCAGATAGCGTGTGTCGCCCGCTTTGCGGTGCCGCGTATCACGCTCTGCCATCTTCGCCTCGATGAACTGGGCGCTTGTCCCGCGCACGACCTCCTTGTCGAAACGCGCCTCCATTTCGTCGAAGAGCGCGCGATCACCCCACAAGTACCGGGCTTCCAGAAGCGCGGTACGGATCGTCATATCCTGCTTTGACAGCCGTACGCATTCGTTCACATCGCGGGTTGCGTGCCCAACCTTGAAGCGCAGATCCCACAACATGTAGAGGATGAACTCGACTACGCTTTCCCCCCAGGGGGTCTGCTTGTAGGGGAGCAGGAACAGAAGGTCGATGTCTGATTCCGGTGCAAGTGTGCCTCGGCCATACCCGCCGACCGCGACAATTGTCATCTTCTCGGCTGAAGACCGGTTGGTCTCTCCGATGACATGACGTGTCGCAAAATCGTGGAGGAGGCCGATCACCACATCCTGCAGGCTTGAAAGTCGGGCCGCGCATTTCAGCCCGCCACCATCTTTCAGCAGCAGTGCTTCGGCGCGATTACGGCCCTCGTCGATAACCGACTTGAAAAGTGCCAGCAATTTTGCGCGGGCCTTTGGACCATCCGGACTGCCGTCTTTCACGATTGCGGCAATTTCCGTGGTGACGGCGTCAAGATCGATGAGACCATCCTTGACGCTGATCTCATCGGCTATGCTTGTAATCTGTCTGTCTTTGCGGGCTGCCACGTCGTGCCGTCCTTCAAGCGCGCTGAACCGGGCGCTTGTTATCGCGCGTCACGCTTGAGTTTGTAAAGCACCTCAAGGGCTTCGCGGGGTGTCAGATCGTCGGGATTGATCGTCGCAAGGGTATCGAGGACCTGTGTTTCCCTTTCATCGGGAGCATGCTGAGAGGACGCTGTCCGGGATGACATCACGACATTGAAAAGCGGCAAATCGTCGATGAGCGCGGGCGGGTTTTCGCGTTCGGTCGCCTCGAGTTTTGCGAGAACCTCTTTCGCCCTTGCGATAACGGCATCGGGCAAACCGGCAAGGCGCGCGACCTGAATACCGTAGGACCGGTCAGCGGCGCCCGCGACGATTTCGTGCAAAAAGACAACATCGCCCTTCCATTCGCTCACCTTTACGGTTGCGTTAAAGAGGCGGTGAAGTTTTTCAGAAAGCGCCGTGAGTTCATGGTAGTGGGTCGCAAAGAGCGCGCGGCACTGATTGACCTCATGAAGATGTTCGATCGCAGCCCAGGCGATGGATAATCCGTCAAACGTCGCCGTCCCCCTGCCGATCTCATCCAGAATGACCAGGGCGCGCGGTCCAGCCTGATTAAGGATTGCGGCGGTCTCTACCATTTCAACCATAAATGTCGACCGACCGCGGGCAAGGTCATCGGATGCACCGACTCTGGAGAAGAGCCGATCGACCAATCCGATTGAGGCTCGCTCCGCTGGCACGAACATCCCAGCCTGGGCCATCACGGCGATGAGGGCATTCTGACGTAAAAAGGTCGATTTACCCGCCATATTTGGACCGGTGATCAGACAGATCTGACCTTGACCATCGTCACCCGATAATCGGCAGGAATTCGCCACAAACGGATCGGACAGAGCTTTTTCCAGCGCGCGTTCGACCACCGGATGGCGACCGCCGGTAATCTCAAACCGAATATCCTTGGAGAGCTCGGGGCGGGAATAACTCCGCACCTCCGCAAGTTCTGCATTCGCTGAGGCGAGGTCAATCTCCGCCACAGCGTCGGCGAGGTCCTTTATCGTCCCGGCTTCGGCAACCACGGCGTCTTCAAGACGATCATAGGTTTCAAGCTCGAAGGCGAGAGCGCGGCTTGCCGCATTTACAATGCCTGATTGCAGCTCGGAAAGCTCAGATGTTGTGAAACGGACGGCATTGGCAAGCGTCTGACGATGAATGAATGTGTCGTTCAAAGGAGCGCTCATCAGGCGTTCGCCATGTTGCGCGCTAACCTCGATAAAGTAACCAAGCACATTGTTGTGTTTGATCTTAAGCGCCTTAACGCCGGAAAGCTCAGCATAATCGGCCTGAAGACCAGCGATCACTTTGCGGCTTTCGTCCCGCAACGCCCGCGCCTCGTCGAGCGCTTCGATGTAACCGTCCCGGACAAACCCGCCATCGCGTTTCAACCGCGGAAGGTCGTCGAGAAGCGCAGAAGATAGCATTTCGGCAAGCTCACCCGGTGCTTTGGAAAGGACTGCAGCTTGCCCCTCAACAAGAACGGACGAAACCTCTTCTTCTCTGGCTCCGCCGTGTTGTGCAAGCCGGCCACCAATCACAAGCGCTGCCCCGATACCCTCTCCGATCGCAGCAAGATCCCGTGGACCGCCGCGGGACAGGGATAATCTCGCAAGCGAGCGAGCCATATCCGGCACGGACTTCAAGAGAAGACGAACCTCTTCACGAAGCCTTCTGTCGGATTTGAACCATGAAACCGCATCAAGCCGCGCGTTGATTGCCGCAAGGTCCAGGGACGGGCTTGCCAACCGCTCGGCAAGAAGCCGGGTCCCGGCGCCGGTCACAGTCATTTTGACCGTATCGAGGAGAGAGCCTTTTCGTTCTCCGGACAGGGTCCGCGTCAATTCGAGATTGGTGCGCGTTGCCGGATCAATGGCCATATAACCGCCAGCATCTTCCCGGGCGGGCGCATTGAGTTCAGGCCGCTCGCCAATTTGCGTTTTCTCGACATAAGCAAGGATCGCGGCGATCGCCGCCATTTCCGCACGGGAGAACGCTCCGAAGGCGTCCGGCGAAGCGATATTGAAGTATCGGCAGATGCGGTCCCCTGCGCTCATGGAATCGAAGAACGCGGACGGCTGGGATACAACGGCCGGCGATGCATGCTCCAGGAGCGCGCGCAACATATCGTCGCTGAGGGCCCGGTCGCTGACAATCAGTTCAGCGGGACCAATGCGGGCAAGATCCGCTTCAAGCGTCGACAATTGCGTTGCAAGGACGCGGAACAATCCCGTCGAAAGGTCGACCCAGGACAAGGCATACCCCTGATCGCCGTCGGCCTTGACGTGCGAGAGGCTCGCGAGGAAATTGTTCGATCCGGCATCAAGGAGATTTTCTTCTGTCAGCGTCCCGGGTGTTACGAGGCGCACAACATCACGCTTAACGACGGCTTTCGACCCACGCTTCTTGGCTTCGAGCGGATCTTCCAGTTGTTCGCAAACCGCCACCCTGTGGCCGCCTGCGATCAGTTTCTGGAGATAATCGTCAGCAGCATGAACCGGGACACCGCACATCGGGATATCTTCGCCCTTGTGCTTTCCACGTTTGGTCAGGGTGATAGCGAGCGCTTCAGCTGCGATTTCCGCATCATCAAAAAAGAGCTCGTAGAAATCCCCCATGCGGTAAAACAAGAGCGCATCGGGGTGCGCCGCTTTGATTTCCACATATTGCGCCATCATTGGCGTCAGTTCAGCGGTCTTTCCCTCATTTGGAGAATGAGGGTTGTTGGCATCGGATTTGCCGGAGGATGGATGCGCGTTCATGGAACGAAGCTTATCAAGCCCGCCAGCGGTTTTCACCGATGCCGGTCCATTTCCACTGCGATTTCCAGAAGTTTAAGCAGCGTGCCGCCCGGCATTTTCGCCATAATAGGAGATATAGCGCGGATTGATGTTCTCGACCGGCAGAATAATCAGGACATCAGTCGTTCCGAATTCGAAGTCGACGACTGCCCCATCGCCCACATAAGCGCCAAGCCTCAAATAGCCTTTGATGAGCGGAGGAAGGGCCGCAAGGGCCTTACGATTAGAAAAGGCCGCTTCAGTGTGACTTTCCCCTTTCGCACCATCGATCATGGCAACATACCGCTCAGAATGCGCTGCAACGGACCATTTTTCGGGCGGAGTTGCCACTCTTGAGAGAAAGGCAAGCTCACGGGTCAGTGTTGTTGGATCAGTCCCACCGAGCGACGCACAGCCGAACATGACATCAACCCCATGCATCAGCGTGTAGGACCAGATGCCGTGCCATAAAAGCTCGACCGTGCGTTTCGTCCGATAGGCCGGAAGCACACAAGACCGGCCAAGTTCGAGAAAGTTGCGTCCAGGATGCCGCGCGATCAAGGTGTCAATATCGTATTCATCTTGTGAATAGAAACCACCATTCTTCTCCGCAACAGACTGGCGAAGGAGCCGGTACGTGCCGACTACAGCTCCTGAAGACGTCAGGCTTCCGGCACTGTTTTGCGCACCGTAGTCTATGACGATCAGATGGTCGCAGATAGCATCGAAACGGTCGATATCCCGTCCGTTGCGCGGGAGAAACCCGCTGGCCTCTCCGGCTGACATTTCCTCATAGAAGACCTGGAAGCGGAGCTCTTGCGCGGCTCCAAGTTCAGCCCGAGTGCCTACGAGCCTCACTTCTAGCGTACCGATCCTTCCAAGAACCTGCCCGCGGGCCGCATCCGTTTGTTTTATCGTCATTCTTACCGAATCCGTGTCGGCCCCAATTTGCATCGGCTTACGTTCAGCGCCGCCGAATCTTCGTATTCGTTGCCCTGTTTGCCGGAGATAAAACCGCAACGTTTTACAGATTTATGACAGAGACCGGTTTTCCGCAACCGACGCCACCATGCACCTAACGGGAGTATCTAACCGCTCAATACCCTTCCACCGCTCGGCCTTGTGAGGGAGATGACGCCAGATTATCTTCCATTTGCTCGATGATGGTTGAAAACTGTTGCGTATCAATAGGTTTGGTAAGCACCGAGAGCATGCCGGATTCAAGAGCGCGATCACGCGCGTCTTCGGTCGCATCCGCCGTGAGCGCGACAATCGTCACTGGCGAAAGACGTGCAGATGCCTCAAAAGCACGGATCATGCGGGTCGCCTCAATACCATCGAGACCCGGCATATGAAGGTCCATGAGGATGAGATCATAGACTTTCCCATCCTTTATGAGACTAACGGCTTCGGTCCCGTTTTCGACGCTCTCGACGAGGCAATTCTCACGCTCGAGGAGGGCACGCGACAAGAGCGCGTTGATTGGATTGTCTTCAACGAGCAAAACCCTGAGATTGCGTGAATTGCGCCGTCTTCGTGGTCTGACCGTAACAGCATGGTCGGCTGGATCTTTATGAAAACGCCGACGGCTTCTTACCGACTTCGCGCGCGACTCGGACGTCGCATCCTCATCATGGATAAGAGCGGATACAACCCTTTCCAACGAAGAGCTTCGCACCGGCCGCACAAGATAGGCCGCGAGACCGGCCTTTCGGATTGCGGTGAGATCTTCACGATCTTTCGGGGTGACCAGCATAAGTGCCGGAGGGAGTGCATCGACCGCTTCATTCAGTTTTCGCACGGCTTGATCCGCATCGTCGGCCAGTCTGCGATCAAGAACGATCAACGAAAACCCCTCACCAGCCGCAAGGGCTGCAGCAAGTTTTCCTTGTGCGTCCGGCAACGTTCCTGCGGTTGCCACAAGCGCATGATGAGCGGTGAACGTCCGTTCCATTGCGTCGCGTTCAGGGCCGGATGGCGCGACGAGAAGGACGCCCGCGCCCCTGGCGAAGTCAGACGCAGGTTCTACGCAAGACCCATCAAGATCTTTCGCCTCAAAAATTTCCGTTGGGAGCACAAAGGAAAAGATCGATCCTTCGTCTGGTGCACTCTCGACGTGAAGAGTTTCACCCATTCGCTCGACGATCTTGCGCGAAATCGTCAACCCAAGGCCTGTGCCACCAAATTCGCGTCCAATCGTCTGATCGGCTTGCCCGAATTCCTGGAAGATTTGGGTTTTTGCATCGGCTGCAATGCCGATGCCGGTATCACTGACACTGAGCTTGATACCGGAAGGGACACGTTCCGCGGCGATCAGAACGCCTCCATCTTCGGTGAACTTGATCGCATTTCCGGCGAGATTGAAGAGAACCTGGCGCAGGCGCTGCGCGTCAGCCTCAATAATCTGCGGCAGTGCAGGATCTATGAAAGTTGCAAGGTCGATCCCCTTTTCATGAGCTCGTGGCGCGAGGAGTTCAGCCGTCCCTTCGATTAACGTGACAAGATCCATTGGACCTTCATGAAGCTCAAGATGGCCAGCCTCGATCTTTGAATAATCCAGGATATCATTGATGAGGCTTAAGAGGACCGTACCCGACTGGTGTAACGCCTCGGCATATGCACTCTGTTCAGCCGAGAGGCGGGTGTCACGGAGGAGGCCCGACATGCCAAGGATACCGTTTAAAGGCGTGCGAACTTCGTGGCTTACAGTTGCAAGAAAGCGCGACTTCGCCTCGCTTTCTGCTTCCGCTTTGCGCCGGGCAAGATCAAGCTCAGCAAGACCTGCATCGGCTTCCGTCTTTTCCCAAAGTCTGTCGCCGAGATCCTCAAGTCTGTCGTGCAGAGTGTCGTTTTCTTCCACAATGGCGCGCGTTTCGTGGGTCAAAATGTTATGGAGGCAGACACTCAAACCGAGCGGTACGAGGGCGGCCGCTACGACCAGAAATGCGGCAGGGTCCTCAAGGTGTTCGAGGAAGGTGACAGCAACGCCAATTGGCAAAAGCAAGGACAGGCCCCACACCGCCACGAAGAAATGGGTCGCTTTTCGAAAAATAAGCCGCGACGCGGTCCGTTCGCGGGCCTTTTCGCCGTTTTGTTTGGAAGCTGACAAGGCGCTTACTGCCGATACTGAATACTCGGACAGAGCGTCGCAGAATAAGGTTCATAAATCCTTGCCCGGACCTTTCGCAGATCCACCAATAAGCGTGATCCGAGATTGTTTTTCCCGGGATCAGGCAGCCATTTCCCTCGGCGAAAAGGTCGCGCGGTAGGAGACGGCTTCCGCGATGTGGCGGCTCATCACGCTGTCGGACTGTTCAAGATCCGCCAGGGTGCGAGCAACCTTCAAGACGCGATGATAAGCGCGCGCGGAAAGCTGAAACGTCTGGGCGGCATCGCTCAACAAAGCTCGGCTCTTACCATCAAGTGCGACCGTCTCATCAATAAGCGAGGCGGGAAGCGCTGCATTGTGAGAAAGCGCAGCCGATCCTACCGCCCCTTTCGAAAACAATTCTTTGAACCGTTCCCGTTGAATTTCGCGCGCCCGACTGACCCGCTCGGCGACAACAACACTCTTTTCTGCCGTTCCGGGATTAATAAGATCGAGTGCCGAAACCGCAGGCACATCAAGGCGAATATCGATCCTATCGAGAAATGGACCAGACAAGCGGGCCTGATAATCCGCCGCGCAGCGATCGCCGCGCTTGCAGGTATGCCCCGGCTCCCCGGCCATCCCGCAGCGGCAGGGATTCATCGCTGCCACAAGCTGAAAACGCGCCGGGTAAGAGACACGGTGATTGGCACGCGCGATCACGGTCTCACCGGTTTCCAGTGGCTGGCGCAGTGAATCGAGCACTTGCGGCGAGAATTCCGGTAATTCGTCAAGAAACAGAACACCATGGTGCGCAAGGGCCGCCTCACCAGGTTTTGCCCGCATACCTCCCCCCACCATCGCCGCCATCGATGCGGAATGATGTGGCGCGCGAAACGGTCTACGGTCAGAAAGGCGGCCCTGCTGAAGATCCCCGGCAATCGACGCAATCATCGACACTTCAAGGAGCTCCGCCGGCGAGAGCGGCGGCAGGATTGTCGCAAGACGGCTTGCAAGCATCGACTTACCGGCACCAGGTGGGCCGACCATGAGGAGGTTATGCCCTCCTGCAGCCGCTACTTCCAATGCGCGTTTTGCCGTCTCCTGCCCTTTGATATCGGCCAGATCAAGGGTTGAGGCAGGCAGCTTCGCCATCGACGGTCGCGGCCTTGCCATAATCTGGGTTCCGTTTACGTGATTGACGAGTTCAAGAAGACTGCGCGGCGCCAGAACCTCCATGTCCTCGCCAGCCCAGGCTGCTTCAGGCCCACTCTCATGCGGACACAAAAGGCCCTTCTCGATGGAATTTGCAAAGATCGCGGCGGGTAAAACGCCAGTCACCGGCTCAACGGTTCCGTCGAGCGATAATTCGCCAAGCACCGTATAATCATCAAAGGCATCTGACGGAAAAATGCCCAAGGCGGTCATGACGCCAAGTGCGATCGGAAGGTCGAAATGGCTTCCCTCTTTTGGAAGATCGGCAGGCGCCAAATTGACGGTGACGCGCTTTGCCGGAAGAGACAGGCCGGACGCAACGAGCGCTGACTGCACCCGCTCTCTGCTCTCACCGACTGCCTTGTCCGGTAGACCGACAATCGTGAACCCGGGCAGGCCGGCCCGAATTTGGACCTGAACGTCGACCGCGACGGCATCGATCCCCTGAAAGGCGACTGTCTTGATATGGGCGACCACGGCGAAGGTTCTCCAACACTTGGACTACTCCGCAGAAAGAGAACATAAAAAGAACAAAGATGCAATAAGCGATCGAACTTAGGCTTGCAGCGCTCGCCTCAACGGGCCTGCTGAAACGTGAACCTACCCACGCTTGGCTTCAACCGCATCCCAGAAAAGCGCTGCAATATCAGCACCGCCAAACTTCTTCACTTCGCGCACGCCGGTTGGCGATGTAACATTGATTTCGGTCATATACTGTCCGATCACGTCAATCCCGACGAGGATGAAGCCGCGACGCTTCAATTCAGGCCCGATGCGTTCGCAGATTTCCCGCTCGCGGGCGGTGATGTCTGTCTCGACGGCCTTTCCGCCAACATGCATGTTCGAGCGCGCGTCCCCTTCGGCGGGGACACGGTTGATTGCGCCAACCGGCTCCCCATCAATCAGGATGATGCGTTTGTCACCGGCCCGGACATCCGGAAGATATTGCTGGATAACGAAGGGTTCGGGATAGAGGCCCTCAAACATTTCAAGAAGCGCTGAGAGGTTTTGATCGCTTGCGGTCACCTGAAAAACGCCCGCGCCGCCATTGCCGTAAAGCGGCTTGATAATGATATCTGAAAATTCCTTGCGGAACGCTGCGATGTCGTCGCGATTTCTGGTAATCAAGGTTGGGGGCATCAGGTCGGGATATTCGGTCACGAAGATTTTCTCAGGCGCATTCCTGACCTCGCCCGGATCGTTCACCACAAGCGTTGTCGGATGAACGCGCTCAAGAATATGAGTGGCCGTGATGTAACCCATGTGAAAGGGCGGGTCCTGGCGCATCAAGACGACATCCATTTCCGAGAGATCGGTTTTCACGGGCGTGCCAAGGCTGAAGTGGTCACCCTTCACATCACGGACCTTGACCTCTTCAAGCGTCGCAAAAACCCGGCCCTCGCGCATACCGAGCTGACCGGTCGTGTAATGATAAAGCTGGTGCCCTCGCCGTTCGGCTTCGAGCATCAGGGCGAACGTTGTGTCACCTTCAATCTGAAGGGTCGTGATGTGGTCCATTTGGACGGCAATTTTCAGCATGGGGGTACTCGTGCAGGGCGGGAGCGTTTGTTCGGGCGGTTATGGGCACTTCTGACGCGGCTTTCAAGACGCCGCGTCGCTCATGACGCACTGAAAGCATTCTCGACGATCTCGATTTTGCCATCCGGGAGCACGATTGCAGCATCAAAGCGGAAATCACTGTCGGCGTCGTGATGTTCAGGATTTTCGGCGATCCAAAGAGATGCAGCGGCAGAGATCCGCTTCTGCGCGCGTGGTGTGATGGAAAAAAGGCCCTCCGAGAGAGATTTCCTTTTCTTAACCTCCACAAAGACAATCAGATTGCTGCGTTTAACGACCAGATCAACCTCACCCTGCTTCACCTTGAAGCGACGGGAAAGGCAGGAAAACCCGTTCTTGGCCAGGTGCCGCTCGACATGATCTTCCGCAGCGAACCCATCGGCAACACGTCGACGCCGCTCAATGCGAGATCGATCAGTCATCCTGTCCCACGCCCATCGATTTGAGTTTCAGAGCGCGTTGATAAAGGTCGCGTTTCGAAAGGCCGGTTTCACGGGCGGCTATATCAGCAGCCTCTTTGACGCGATGCGTTTCAATCAATTGCTTAAGACGCTGTTCAATATCGTCATCGTCTGGCGGCACGGGTTCTCCCGGCGCAATAACAATGACGATTTCGCCCTTGGGCGGCTCGTCTTGCCCGAAGTCTACGGCGAGCGAAGACAGCGATCCCCGATAGAGCGTTTCATAAAGTTTCGTCAATTCACGGGCAATCATTGCATCGCGGTCGCCGCCGAGGATTTCGGCACAATCGGCAAGGGACGCCGCGAGCCGCCGAGGCGATTCGAAAAAGATCAATGTCGCCGGATGGCCTACGAACTCTGCAAGTCGTTTTTTGCGCTGGGCTTTTTTCTGCGGCAGAAACCCTGCGAAGGTGAAGGTATCGCTCGGAAGTCCGGAGGCGCTCAACGCTGTCGTCACTGACGTGGCACCGGGCAGCGGAACCACATTGATCTCTCTCGCGACAAGCTCCGCCACAAGCCGATAGCCCGGATCAGATATCAGCGGTGTTCCGGCATCGCTGACAAGAGCAATGGCCTCGCCCGCCTTGATCCGGCGGACAAGGTCGGGCAATCGCTCGGCGGCATTGTGCTCGTGATAGGCAATCATCGGCGTGGCGATCGAATAATGCTTGAGAAGCTTTCCAGTCACACGCGTGTCTTCACAGGCAATTCTTGCAACGCCCGCCAAAACCTCCAGAGCCCGCAAGGTAATATCGGCAAGGTTACCGATCGGGGTTGGCACGATATAAAGGCCGGGCGTCAGGGGACGCTGCGTAAGCTGAATGTGCGGCTGCGAAACTGACTTCGCCACTCGCCCCTCTTCACCCTTCATCTTTTCGCATGCCCTGAAAAGTCTTGATACCCACTCATCACAACCTATGATTTCTGCGGAAAATTCCGCTACGTTGCAAAAACAAAGCTTCGATTATTGTCGATATTTGCTACGTTTAGCACAAAGTCGGTTTTGCTCGACGGCTTCATTTTGCAACGTCGTCTCAAGTTTGCTAAGAGCGCAGCCGGAGTTTCAACGGACAGTCCGATGGCACAATTGAACACCAGACATATTGCTCTTTGCCTCGCCGCCGCGTTCGCACTCTCAGCATGCGCCGGAACCGGTGGCCAATTCGGCAGCGATTTCGCCACGCCGGGCGAGGGAACCGGAACAGGACTTCAACAGAGCATTGATGGGCTTCCCCCTGCGAATGGTCGCATTATCGGGAAGGGATCAGTCCGTGTGGCGCTCCTTGTTCCAAGTTCAGCCCAGGGTTTCGGGGCACTTGCCGCAGAAAACTTTGCGAATGCAGCCGATCTTGCCATCCGCGAATTCGGTGAGGACACGATCAACATCGTGGTCAAAGACACAGCGGGTTCACCGCAAGGGGCAGCAAACGCAACCCGGGAAGCTCTGAGCGAAGGTGCGGAACTGATCCTTGGACCCGTCTTTTCAAACAGTGTCCCTGCGGCGGCAGGCGTCGCGCGCCCGTCCGGCGTCCCGATCCTGGCATTTTCGAACTCGAACAGCATCGCATCGCGCGGTGTGAACATCTTCGGCTTCACACCCGAACCTGGAATTGAGCGTGCCATCCGCCATGCAGGTGAAACCGGAAGCCGGTCTTTCGCTGCCCTTCTTCCCAACAATGCCCTCGGCACTCTGGCAGAAGCCGCCTTCCGCCAATCGGTTCCACGTGCCGGAGGACGGATCGTGCAAGTTGCCCGGTACAATTACGAGAATGATGATCCCAGAGTGAAAGCTCAGGAGATCGGTAGCCTTGTGGCATCCGGCCAGATCGACACGGTCTTCATCCCTGATGCCGGCGATATCGCCCCCCAACTCGTGACTGCGGTGAAGCAGGCTGTACCACAAGGAAAACCTGTCAAATTTGTCGGTTCAGGGCAGTGGGACGATCCGCGCATTTTCCGCAATCCAGCGCTGGAGGGTTCAATCTATGCGGCGCCCGACCGGTCCGGTTACAATGCGTTTGCCCAGCGCTACAATGCGGCCTTTGGTAAACCGCCGATCCGTCTGGCAAGTCTTGCCTATGACGCGACAAGCCTCTTGATCGTGCTTTCCCAGAATTTCCCCGACGACAAATTCAGTCAATCAAGGCTAACCAGCCGCAGCGGTTTCAAAGGCACAGCGGATGGTACCTTCCGTATTTCCGGTAATGGCAGAGTGGAACGATCGCTTGCCGTCTACGAAGTGACAGCAACAGGCCCCCAGATCGTCAGCCCGGCTGCGACGAGCTTCGCCCAGCCGACGGCGGCGGCCACCGGAAACTGAAGTATTAAAAAGCCCTTGGTGTCTTTCACAGGGACCCATCAAAGGGTTTACCGGCATTGAATGTCTAGCGTACGGGTTGAGGGGGAGAGCCATGTCGCCATTCGAACATCCAGAATTCGACAACCACGAAAACATTATCTTCTGCCGGGATCCTGATCTCGACCTCTTTGCCATCATCGCCATTCACGACACAACCCTCGGTCCTGCCGCCGGGGGGTGCCGCATGTATCCTTACGGGAGTTTTGACGACGCGCTCACCGATGTGCTGCGCCTGTCACGCGGGATGACCTATAAGAACGCAGCAGCCGGGCTCGATCTTGGCGGCGGCAAATGCGTGGTCATGGCCGATCCAAAATCATCTGATAAGGCTAGGATATTGCGAGGTTTCGCCCGCTTTATCGAGCGGCTCGGTGGCGCCTATTGGACGGCAATCGACGTCGGCATATCACCGAAAGATGTCGATGTGCTGCGCACTGTCACCCGCTTTGCCTTTATGGGTGAAAGTCAGTTTCCGGAAGGCTTCAACCCGGCGGAGTTCACCTCGCTCGGAGGCTTCTTGGGTATAAAAGCGGTCATGCAGCACCTGACCGGATCAGACGATTTGAACGGTGCAACGGTGGCACTTCAGGGTGTTGGCGGAACCGGTGCCATTATGTGCAGGCTCTTAAACGAAGCTGGCGCCAAGCTCATCATTTCCGATGTCGATGCAGAGCGGATCGATTTTGCCGTTCAAACCTATGGTGCCGTCGCTGTCGCGCCGGACGCAATTTACGATCAGGAGGTTGATGTCTTCGCTCCCTGCGCGCTTGGTGCGATCTTGAACGATGACACCATTCCGAGGCTGAAATGCAAAGCTGTGTCGGGCCTCGCCAACAATCAGCTCGCCGAAGACCGCCATGAGGCCGCACTTATGGAACGCGGCATTCTTTATGTGCCTGACTTCGTTGTGAACGCTGGCGGGATTATCGGTGGTTCGCAGGTTATGTTTGAACCGCCAGCAGTCGAGCGGTCGAATGCCAGGATCGCGAAGCTCTACGACACCGTTCTGGAAATTCTGAACCGCTCCCACGATGAAGGAAAGCGGACACAGGACATCGCCGATGCGATGGCGAAAGAGCGCCTTAACGCTTAAAGGGCGGGTTACATTGCGAGATCAGCTACGACGGCATCGAGCACGAACCAGCCTTCCCGGCTGACCCGAACGACATCATCTGTCAGGCGTTCGAGCATGCCGTGCTCGACGAGATGATTGATCTGCTTTTCTTCGATGAACCGTCCCGAAAGCGTTTCGTATCGCTTCAGGCTGATACCTTCGGCAAGCCGCAATCCCATGAGCAGCATTTCATCGCCCACCGCTTCCGGCCCAAGCACATCGACATCATCTATCCCGTGGCCCTCGTTGCTGACCTTCTGCAACCAGGTTTCCGGCATTGATGTTACCGAGAACGCAGACCGCTCACCGTCGATAAAGAGCCGCGAATGAGCTCCGGGCCCGATCCCCGCATAATCGCCATAACGCCAATAGGTGAGATTGTGGCGGCTCTCCGCCCCAGGGCGGGCATGGTTCGATATCTCATAAGCCGGAAGGCCACGCGCTTCGCAAACCGCTTGCGTAACCTCGTAGAGCGCGCGCGCATGATCGGGGTCCGGAATTTTCAACTTGCCGTCGTCATAGAGGCGTTTGAAGGGCGTGCCGTGCTCAATGGTGAGTTGATAGAGTGACAGATGGTCCGCAGCGCGATCTATCGCGGAATTGAGTTCATCTTCCCAATCCTCTTCCCGCTGGCCAGGGCGGGCGTAAATGAGATCGAACGAGAGCCGCGGGAAGGTTTCCCGTGCAATTTCAATCGCTTCAAATGCCTGATCGACAGTGTGGAGCCGTCCGAGGAATTTCAGATCACGATCGTTGAGCGCCTGAACCCCAACGGAAAGCCTGTTCACGCCACCTTCCCGATACGCCGCGAACCTTTCTGCTTCCACCGAAGACGGATTGGCTTCCATCGTCACTTCAGCCTCAGGTGAAACCGGCCAGAGCTCATAGACTTCGCGAAGAATCCGCTGAAGTGTTTCAGGCTCCATGAGTGACGGTGTCCCACCGCCAAAGAAAACACTGGTTACGGTCCGATCAGGCGCAAGGCTCTTAAAATAGGCCAACTCGCGCCGATAGGCTTCGACATAATCTTTTTGAGACACGCCGCCGTGACGGACGTGGGAGTTGAAATCGCAATAGGGGCATTTGGCTTCACAAAACGGCCAGTGAATGTAAACGCCAAAGCCCGGATCGGCCTCAGTCATCAATTCGCGTCTCCTGCCTCTCCGGCAGCATCTGAAGCAATCGGCAGGCATGCCTCCGCAAACATTTTGAACGCCCGGGCTCTGTGCGAAAGGGGCGCAACAGTCTCGCCCATAAAGGCCGGCTTCCAGCCATGTTTTTCATCAGCCGTCATCTCGCCGAACGTGCGCTCATGGCCATCGGGTAGGAACATCGGATCATATCCGAAGCCCTTGTCACCGCGTGGCGGCCAGACAGCAAGACCTTCAACCTCACCGCGAAACATTTCGTGGTGCCCGTCGGGAAATGCGAGACAGAGAACGGCGATGAACCGAGCCCGCCGGGCATCAGGATCCGTTGCACCAGCCTGCTCAAGTTTTTCTTCAACATTGCGCATGGCCCGTCCAAAATCCTTGTCCGGTCCGGCCCAACGGGCTGAATAGACACCGGGATCTCCATCGAGCGCATCGACCGCGAAACCGGAATCATCGGAGAGCGACGGCAGGCCAGTGGCCTTCGCTGCCGCTTCTGCTTTCAAGAGCGCATTGGCTTCATAGGTTGTGCCGGTCTCTTCAGGTTCTGGAAGATCAAGTTCGGACGCGGATTTCGCCTCGAGACCGAATGGCGCAATCAAATCGTTGATTTCACGCACCTTTCCCTGATTGTGACTGGCAACAACGAGTGTGCCGCCGGTAAGCCTGCGCGCCATTTTCGGAACTCCTTTATCCTCCCCCTTTCTAGAGCGAGGACATCTTCTGTAAAGAGACGAGTTCAGCGATCCCCTTCTTTGCAAGCGTCATTAACTGCCCGAAATCCTCGTCGCTGAATGGCGTTTTTTCAGCGGTTCCCTGGATTTCGATAATACCGCCATTTCCACTCATGACGAAATTGGCGTCGGTTTCCGCATTGCTGTCCTCGGCGTAGTCGAGGTCGAGCACCGGAACCGTCTCGTAAATGCCGCAGGAGACCGCTGCGACATGGTCCCTTAATACAGTGCCTGAGAGCATGGACCGATCGCGCATCCATTCTATGCAATCGTTTAGCGCGACCCATGCACCGGTTATCGAGGCTGTGCGCGTGCCGCCATCTGCCTGGATGACATCGCAATCAATGGATATCTGGCGCTCGCCGAGAGCTTCGAGGTCGACAACTGCGCGCAAGGAGCGACCGATCAGCCGCTGAATTTCCTGGGTACGGCCCGATGCCTTTCCTGCTGTTACCTCTCTACGCATGCGCTCAGCCGTCGAACGCGGCAACATTCCGTATTCGGCTGTCACCCAACCGCGTCCCGCGCCTCGTAGCCATGGCGGAACACGCTCCTCAAGACTTGCAGTGCACAACACTTCCGTGTCACCAAATTTTACGAAGCAGGATCCTTCGGCATATTTCGAAACGCGTCGTTCCAGCGAAACCGGCCGCATTTCATCCGGCGCGCGATTGGATGGTCGCATTGCATTGCCCCTTTTCTACTTGTCACATTTGTCGCAGCAACGTCAGAATTGAGCCTGTCTTAAACGGAAAGACCGGAATGTAAACCGGCGAATTCACGTAATATGTCTGCAGGCTAGGAAACGAAGGATTGTGATTATCCAACCTCAGGTTTAGCTGCTGATTGCAGTCAAAAGGGCTTGAGATTCTGGAGGACGCTCGCGATATTATCGATAGGCAATGACGGCCAGGAACGCCGGACAGGTGTTTGAAA
>JBCDCU010000023.1:0-19880 GCA_039181265.1 Pseudomonadota bacterium
CAAACTATTGCAGTAAAATTCAAAAATGAAGCGCGAAGTGCCGTTAATCGGCTAGTAACATCGTGGTGCCCAGCAACACGAATTCTGTGTATTGATTATTTCGCAAAATGTTGAACTAAATAATCAGAATGCGTCGTTTCCCGATGCATGGGGCGAATTAATGGCAAGCACCGGCGGACAAAACATAGTATTATGGTAGCGGTGGTTTGCTAGTCAAAATTGATCTTCCCGGACCGTCGTTATGGCGTTCAAATGCAAGATCAGAAATTTATATCGTGTCAGATAAAATATATCGAAAGGAAAATATTAGGAGCCGTTGAGATAAGAATTAGTAAAATCTTTTATCCTCTATTTCGGTTTGATTTCATCGAAGTTAAACTTTTTAATCAATGTTGGCGGTAAGACTTCAGAGAGTTTTCTGGGCGCTTTTGAGTATTCATCGGATATATCATCCAAAAATTCCATTGTGTAAGCTTGCAGTCGGCTTGTCACTATTGGTGATATAAGCCAATAATAAAGACCGGTATTGGACTTCGTACCTAAATCATGAATTATATATTTCCTGTAAGATTGATCACGCATTGAGGCGCCAAATAAATATGTTAGGACACGAATCTCGAAAACCTTCTTCTGATTCGCATTTTTTAGTGTTTTAATAGTCAAATATTTGTCTTCGATATAGCAGGCAATGGAAAATTCGTTAAACAGCGTCATTTCTTCCTCCGAAACTAGTCGGTCTTTGAAGATTTCCTTTGCCAAGACCTCTATATCGGTCCCGTCGCGTTTTAAAGGTAAATTAGACTCCAACCGTCTCAGCGACCTACCGACTATCAGTTGGGTGAGCATTCTAGATGCGGCACCGTAAGCTCTGTATCCCACAGCTCCAACGACCAAAGCAAAATAGATGTAAGCAACAAATAGAGTGATATCAGCCATGTACGCTTCCTAAGTCTTTAATTCTTCTTACTTGAAGAATAGAGGCGAAGTAGCTAAAAACTAGTGTAATAAATATTATATATGCCGACTGAATATACTTTATTGATGTATCGTTCGCCAGGATAGACTGAACATCACTTTGTAAAATGCCGATAAACAGAAACAATGCAAGTAAAGAGCCTATGATGGACATCGCGGCGAATAGGCCAGCAAAAAAACCCAAAGGTCGATCATCAATCCAGGATTCAAACCATGCTATCGCGCTTGTGATTCCGAGAGCAATTCCGCAAATTAGTGTCTCGTTTACGAGCATTACTAAAGAAGAATAGGCAAAGGTGGCGACGCCGAAAAACAGTTCAACGGGTTGTGTTGTTTCGTTTTTATTTGAGTTGATATCCAGCGCCATTGCAGACCAGAATAAGGGGCCGCAAGCAATAATTAAACCAATTAGACTGCCGAATAAGGATGCAAAGAACGATTTGGTAAATAATGGTGTTCTCATACTGGATTATGAAATTGGTGCCGGATTAGGACAATCTGATAATCGAAAGAAAAAATACGTTCAAGAGGTTTTACCGTTTGTCGTTGTAGATTGTATATTTTGGCAATTAGAATTAGGTCAGAGGGATGTCAGATACAGCTGTACTGTTGTCATTCGGCGCTAATTAAAAAAAGACAAATTCTTCCGACTGACCTTCCAATTCGTTGCGCTTGGCAATACTCGCACGAAGAATCTCATGAATGTAAAAGAGATAGGCGAGCTCCAGCTGGACCGTCCCTCTTGTTCTTTTTGGTTCTCCATGCCGAACATAACCGGTTTCTGCTTTCACATAGCGAGCGTACCATCATGATACCCCGGGGGAGCGCCTTTATTTCTTGTCTTGTGTGATAGGAAGCGCGGCGAAGTCGAACCGGACAGCGTCCAAGTAACGTCTCCCTGCACCTGAAGCAGTCAACACACCTCCCGTCTGCACAAAGTCTACAAATTTTCTGCGCTCTATATCCTTAGATCCCCAATTCTGACTGCAAAACGCCATGGCCTTATTCGCCTTAAGGCTGCGTTTGTCGCTGTGTGTTCGCTGCGTATCGCTGGGGGCTTGTTCGCCGGATTGAAGCCGGAAATCGCCTTGTAACTGTTGCTGAATTTGAAGAAATGCTGTGATCGTTATGCACGTAAACTGGAAAAGTGTGGTGGATCATGTCCTCATCTTTTTGAGTATCGCGCTTTATCTGATCAGCTTGTTTTCCGGAGATCCACTGGAACTTGAGCGCGGTTTTCCGGAGGGGAGTGGCTTCTCGATCCTGCTGTTCGGGTGGTTGGGTGACCATATCGCCTGGTATGCAAATCTGCCTTATTTTTTCGCTTTGTTTTTTTTCATAGGAGGCAAATACGAACATGCTTTCACGCTGTCATTACTGGCAGTTGTCTTAAGTTCGCCGCTGACTTTCCTGATCCAGTCTGAAGTATGGATAGAATCTCCATTTAAGCGTGAACCACACCACACGCGAATGAATTTCATAGGCGATGAATATGCAGAGATCATCGGTTTGAACGTACCGTATTATTTGTGGTTTGCGGCCATTTGCATCCTGTTCGCCTTATCGGCCTTTCACGTGCGCTATTCATCAGCCGGAGACGCCAAACCTTGAATAGCTGCCGGTTGGCGCGGCCCCGCGCACGAGAGCCGCCTAGATAGAGGTGTTTTGAATGAAAAAGATGGCGTGATATCATGCACATATTGTCTTGAGGAGAATACTGTGACCGCATATTTCTTGACCCTTTTGCTCATTCCAATTGGCGTTCTCGCGGTAGTTAGTGTTGGGATATATTTTAGCTGGTAAGAGAAGAAGAACACGCCGCCCCAAACCCATACGCCCCATGCTCCTGGCCCCGGATATGATCGCGCGGAACTTGCCATCAGCAAGGGGAAAGGATGCGCCGACGGCGGCGTCAATTAGGTGAAAGAAACAGGCGCGGCCTGATGGTCCAGTTCGGCAAGGCTGATCGGCGCTCGCGTTTCCCACCCCACCACCAACCAACCCCTTCGCCTTTGTCACAAAGTGTAATCG
The DNA here is from genome assembly GCA_039181265.1 of Pseudomonadota bacterium. Taxonomy (GTDB): domain Bacteria; phylum Pseudomonadota; class Alphaproteobacteria; order Rhizobiales; family JACESI01; genus JBCDCU01. Next base: position 3,007 of record JBCDCU010000023.1, read on the forward strand.
TCACGCTTCAGCCCTTGCACGCCATTTCCCGGTTTTGTATGACCTAAAAAATTGGCCGCAAACCTTTGCGGCTATTTGAGAATTTGGTCATCGGGTATGCGGCGGCGCTCGATTAAAGACAGTCAATAATCGACAATAGAGAGTGCAAAATGCGATATCTCCTTCCTTCAATAGTCGCTCTATGCGTGTCCGCCGGTGCGGCGTCCGCATCGACCATCACGTTTGAGACGTTCACGGTCGCGAACTACAACGCCACATTGGCGACGCTTGGCGGAAACGTGATTTCCGAAGATTTCGAAAGCTTCAGCGAAGGCAATGTGGGTGGCGTTGGCTCGCCGTTCGCAACCTCCGTCGGGACTTTTGAGACGCTTGGCGGAACCGGATCGGGCGGAACCGTTACGGGTGAGCTCTTCGGCGGCGTTGCCAATGACGGCACGCAATTGGCAATCCGCGATGGAAATGTTTTCGGGCGCACCAGCACGACGGCGGCGCTCACAGGTAACAGCGCGGACGACACCTTCCTTGATAGCAACGACACTTTGGGGATCAGCTTCATCGCCGATCTCGGAGGGCTGCAATTTGACAGAATTCTCCTGACCCTGACGGACGCTGCCGACACCGGCGCGTCAGTCACGGTGACGGCTGGCGGTGATTCCGTGATCTTCGACGATCTCTCCAATGCGAACCAGCAAACGCTTCTGATTGATTTCGGCGGCCTGGTCTCAAGCGCGCAGATTGATTTCACGAATTCAAAGGTGAACGACGGCTTCTCACTGGATGATATCTCTGTCGCTGCCGTGCCGCTGCCTGCAGCCGGATGGATGCTTCTTGCAGGTTTGGCGGGGCTCTTCGCGATGCGCCGCAGGAGGCTCCAAGCTTAGCATTCAGACTATTCTGAACAACGGAAAGGCCCGGTCTCTCTATCCGGGCCTTTTTTGTTTCTAGCGTTGGCTTCGCGTCACCAAAAACGCTATCGGCCATATCGTCCGCGGTTTTGATCGCGGATTGCCGTCTTAAGTTCAAACTTTTAGCGGCAAGGCAAGGCGATACAAAGCGAGGGGCGGGCGCACTCGCTCACACCACGCCCTTTACCCTTCGTGATCCTCCATACCGAACATAACCGGTTGCCGCTTTTGAACGGCGGGCGTACCATCATGATACCTCCGGGGGGAGCGGCTTTGTTTTGTGTGTGCTGCTGAGGAGTGCAAAACAAGTATTGGAGGAGGAACTATGTTAAGCCGGAAAAGCGGGAAACCCGCGTCCTGGTTAACGCCGTTATTGGCGTCTGCCTTATTAAGCGCAACATCGTTGATGGCCGGAGGAGCCAGTGCCACGGATCTTGAATCAAGCGTGGTTCTGGATGGCCTTGATAGTCCCTGGGATATGGCCTTCCTGGACGACGGAACGATGTTTTATACCGAAAAATGCAAAGGCCTTTCTGTAAGAATGCCGTCCGGCGAGACGAAAGCGCTCCTCGGCATGGTCGATGTTGACGGTTATGCCACGAGTGCTGCTGATCTCTTCTGTGAGGGGCAGGCGGGCATGATGGGGGTTGCGGTCGACCCGGACTTTGCGAGCAATCGCAGGATCTATGTCTATTCGACATCGAACCTTTCCAATCCGCACACCAACCGGCTGATGCGCCTTGAGGTTGCCGATGACTTTTCCAACGTCTCCAACCGGACGGATATCGTCGACGATGTGCCATATAAAATGCAGGATTCCGATCACCCGTTCGGCGGGCCGGGTGCCCATAATGGCGGGCGCGTCCGGTTCAATCCGGCGGACGGCTATCTTTATCTGACAACCGGCGACACCCACAATGGCGTCGTTCCGCAAAGCCCAACCATGATGGGAAGCAAGGTGATCCGGATTGACACCGACGGCGCACCGGCTGAAGGAAACACGCCACCGGTTGGCTTCGATAAGCGGACCTACACCTATGGCCATCGTAATGTTCAGGGAATTGCCTTTCATCCTGAAACCGGAGCGGCGATCACCGCCGAACACGGGCCCTGGCATTCCGACGAAGTAACGGTGCTCAAGAATGGCGGCAATGCCGGTTGGGATCCCCGTCCGAATATGGCCGGACGCGGCGACTGTCCGGACGATTATTGCGGCTATAGCCCGAACCAGGCGGTCGGTGAGAACCGGTTCGCGCGGGCATCCTGGATGCCAATGACGGACTTCGTCACCTATCCAAGCGCGATGCCGCCCGTCTGGAACAACCAGGGCTGGTCGCAGGGCACATCCTCAGCTGCTTTCCTGAGAGGCGAAGCGTGGGGTGATTGGGATGGTGCCATGGTCGTCGGCATTTTGGGGATTGGCTTTGGCGGAACCCCGATCGGTCAACGGATCGATGTGCTCCAGTTCAACGATACGGGCACGGATCTTGCGGCTGTCTCAACCATGAAGCTTCCAATGGACTCAGGCCGTTTCCGCTCTGTCGTCATGGGCCCGGATGGGAGCCTTTATACCGCCATTGACGAAGGCGTGATCTACAAGCTCACACCTTCCAACTGACCGGGAGTTGATTATATGTCATCATTAGAATTGACGACGCTCACCGATTGGACATCAAGGTTCGCAAGAAGGGAGACCATTATGGCTTGGACGAAACCTGAAATTATCGAAGTCAGCTGCGGCATGGAAATCGCACGTTATATGCCGGCAGACGAAGAGGTGCCGCCCCTTTTCTAGGGTTGGCCTGAGTTTTTAAGATTAGGAGCACGCATATGGGCAGACCTCATTTGCGTGCTCTTGTTTTGGGGGCGGCTGCCGGTGGCGGCCTCCCGCAATGGAATTGCGGCTGCGAGATCTGTGCGGGTGCGCGCGATCCGGATAATCCGATTCTGCCGCAGACCCAATCCTCGCTTGCGGTTTCCGCAAATGGATCGGACTGGGCGCTTCTCAACACATCGCCCGATATCCGCCAGCAACTCGCGGACAATCCGGTTCTCCATCCGCGTCAGCGAAGGGATACGCCGATCTCATCGGTCCTTTTGACGAATGGCGATATCGATCATATCGCCGGGCTCTTAATCCTGCGGGAAAAGCAGCCTTTCACGGTCTATCTCACGAGTGAGATTGCCAAGGTGATTGCCGATAATTCGATCTTTTCAGCGCTCGACCGGAGCCTCGTCACCTTTGTCGAGATCGGCCTGGAGGCGCCGTTTCAGCTGGCGCCCGGTGTGGAAGCAACGCTCTTTGCGGTTCCCGGCAAAGTGCCGCTTTTTCTTGAGGGCGATGAGGTGATCACCGATCTTGAGGGGGAGCAGACGGTGGGCGTTTCGCTTCGCTCGGGCGGAGAAGAATTCTTCTATGTGCCCGGATGCGCCAAACTGACGGATGCCTTGAAAGAGCGCTTTCAGGGCGCGAACCTGATCTTCTTTGACGGTACGGTCTACGACAATGAAGAGATGCTCAAATCCGCAGTCGGAAAGAAGACCGGCGCGCGCATGGGGCATATGGCGATGAACGGCGCAAACGGATCGCTGCAAGGCTTCGCAGATCTCAATGTAACCCGCAAAATCTACATTCATATCAACAACACCAATCCCGTCTGGCACCCTGAAAGTGCGGAACGGCTTGCAGTCGAGCGCGCGGGATGGGAAATTGGCTATGACGGAATGGAGGTCAGTCTGTGAGTGCGCCTGAAACCCGTGACCAGTTTGAAGCCCGCCTTCGGGAGATTGGGGCGAAGCGCTATCATGACAAACATCCGTTTCACCATCGCCTCCACGGCGGCGAGTGCACGCCGATGCAGGTGCGCGCCTGGGTGATCAACCGGTTTTATTATCAAAGCCGGATCCCAATGAAAGACGCCGCGTTTTTATCGCGCTGCAGCGATGTGAGACTGCGCCGGGCCTGGCGCTCGCGGATTGAAGATCATGACGGCGGGATTGAAGAGGGCGGCGGGATCCGGCGCTGGCGCGGGCTCGCGGAAGCCGTCAGGCTTGATCCGGATTATGTGGAAAGCTGCGAAGGCGTTTTGCCCGCTACGCGCTTTGCCGTTGATGCCTATGTGTCTTTCGTGCGGGAAAAGCCGCTTCTCGAAGCGATCGCATCCTCATTGACTGAGCTCTTCGCGCCGAAGATCCATGAAAGGCGGATTGAGGGTCTTCTGGCAAATTACGATTTCGCCAATGACGCGTCGCTTGCTTACTTTCGCCAACGTTTGAAAGAAGCACCGAAGGATGTCGCCTTCGGTCTCGCTTATGTTCTGGATCACGCCGATACGCTGGAAAAACAGGATGCGGCGGCGGCAGCGCTCACCTTCAAAACCGATGTCTTGTGGGCGCAGCTTGATGCTTTGAGCGCGGCTTATGTGGAGCCTGCCAGGATCCCGCCCGGCGGCTGGGACGGAAAGACCGGCCTTCTTGAAACCGATGAAAGAGGCGCTGCATGAGCGGGTCGGAACTCACCAGACAATCGGTGCCGTCCTTGCCGCGCGGCGTGCGGCTCAAACATGACGATGTCCGCGACCGCACGATCCTCGTTGCGCCCGAACGCACGCTTGTGCTCGACGGGCCGGGGATTGCGATCATGGAACTTGTCGACGGCGAGAACTCGATTGAGGTGATCGCGGAGCGCCTTGCGGAGAAGTTCGACGCACCGCTCAAGACGATCGGCAATGATGTTGTGGCATTTTTAAGAGACCTCATCAATCGCGGCTATCTGGATATCAGGAATGACGGCGGGTAACGGACAATCAGGAAACGGGGGAAGGGTGGATGCGCCGCCGCCTCTGGCGATGCTTGCGGAAATCACACATCGCTGCCCGCTTGCCTGTCCCTATTGTTCGAACCCGCTGGAGTTAAAGAGCGCGAGCGAAGAACTCACTACGGAAGAATGGATCGACGTTTTTGAGCAGGCGGCAAAGCTCGGTGTCCTGCATCTGCACTTGTCGGGTGGAGAACCGCTCGCTCGGCGGGATCTCCTGGAGCTCACACGCGGGGCCGTAAGAGCGGATCTTTATACCAATCTCATCACGTCCGGCATTGGCCTCACGGAAAGCCGCCTCGATGGGCTAGCCGAAGTGGGCCTCGATCATGTTCAGCTTTCGCTCCAGGGCGTCGACGAAACGACCTCGGATTTCATAAGCGGCTATCATGGTGGACACACAAGAAAGATCCAGGTTGCAAGCTGGGTCAGGGCGCGGGGCATTCCGCTAACCGTCAATGCCGTCTGCCACCGGATGAACATGGCTGTGATCCCCGAGATGATCGAACTTGCCGTGAAGCTCGGTGCGCGCAGGCTGGAAATCGCAACGGTGCAGTTTCACGGCTGGGCGATTGTAAACCGCAACCAATTGATGCCAACCCGCGCACAGGTGGAGGAGACGACACAGCTTGTCGAAAAGGCACGCAAGGAACGAGAAGGGGAACTCGTCATCGATTATGTACCGGCGGATTATTACGCGACCTATCCGAAAGCCTGTATGGGCGGCTGGGGGCGGACTGGCATCAACATCGATCCAACGGGGCGTGCGTTGCCGTGCCATGCGGCGGAGACGATCCCGTCGCTCACATTTGACAATGTCCGTGATAAATCCTTGAGCGATATCTGGTACCACTCTTCGAGCTTCAACGCTTTTCGTGGGACGGACTGGATGGCGGAACCCTGCCGCACCTGCGACCGGCGGGAAATGGATTTCGGGGGCTGCCGCTGCCAGGCAATGGCGATTGCCGGTCATGCGAATGCGGCCGATCCTGCCTGCTACAAATCCCCCTTCAAAGAAGAGATGCTGGCGCTCGCCGAAACCGCGTCCCAATCCGGAACCGTCGAGCCGTTTGTCTATCGGGGACGGTAGGATGCGCTGTTATCCGACAAACATCCGCTAGTTCGCCATTTCAACAGAAAGCCATTCAATCAAGAGCTCCGCGCTCGGATGCTTCTCCCGTGCGGTGCCGCGATAAACCGAATGCTCAGTCGGGCGCTCGACGACTTCCTCACAGGGGCGGATCAGTTTGCCTTCGGAAATCATGCCTTCGGTTGTGCGCTGCCAGCCAAGGGCTATGCCCTGACCCGCGACGGCTGCTTGAAGCGCGAGCGGATAGCTGTCGAATGGAAGGGTTCTGGGTCGTTCGGGCGGTTTTATGCCGACGCTTTCAAACCAGTCACGCCATTCCATCCAATCCTGCGGGACGACGACATGGGAGAGAAGCGGGAACTTGAAAAAGTCGGACGGCTTTACGGGGAGGGCGTGGTCCGCCACGAGCGACGGCGCGCAGACCGGGAAAATGCTGTCGGCTGCGGTAAAGGCAAGTCGCGCCGAACCCGCCGCACGGCCCGACGTCTGGATCGCAACATCGAAGGCCTCGGCCGCTTCCGTCAGGGGACGCAGCGAACTCACGACTCTGAGTTCAACGCCCGGATGGCGTTCCTGAAACCGTGAGAGCCGCGGCATCAGCCAGTAAAACGCCTCGCAAAGCTGGCAATGCAAGACCAGCTCACCCGAGCGTCTGTTTCCACGAAGACGCGCGATTTCGGCAGCGACATCCGATAGGGCTTCGCTCACAACCCGCCCGAGGCGACGCCCTGCATCGGTCAGGAAGACCGCCCGGTTGCGGCGCTCGAAAAGCGCTTGGCCGAGTTCACTTTCAAGAAGCGCGATCTGTTTGCTGACCGCCGTCTGGGTCATGCCGAGTTCGGCTGCAGCAAGCGAAAAGCTTTCGTGCCGCGCCGCCGCCTCAAAGGGTCTGAGCCGCGAGAGCGGGGGAAGGGAATGCGGAGATTGATCCATAACATGAGCTCATGCAAATAGGCCGAGAAGTCGTTTTTAAGCAGACATCATCCATGATTTCTAGAGGGGCTTGGATGAACTGAAGAGCTGGAATGACGTGCCCGCCGCGCCTCAACAAAACCAGACACAAAGTGCCGTTTTCGCGATCGTTGCATCGGTTGCGGCTTTGTCGCTCGGTGATGCGGTGATCAAGGCATCGAATGTGTCGATGCCGCTCTGGCAGATCTATATCTTGCGGTCCGCGCTCGCTGCGCCGCTGCTCTGGTGGCTCGCCCTTAGACATGGGCCGATAGCCGTGTCGGCACCATTTTGGGTCGTGGTGCGCAGTGTCCTCCTCGTCCTCATGTGGCTCGCCTATTATACGTCCTTGCCGTTAATGCCGCTCTCGCTTGCGGCGGCCGCCTATTACACCGGGCCGTTGTTCATTGTGGCCTTGGCAGCTTTGGTTGCGGGGCGATGGCCGTCGGGCCGGGCATTCTTTGCGATCGGATGCGGATTTCTGGGTGTGTTGATGGTCGTTCGTCCGGACATGTCGGGTTTTGCGGCCGCAAACGTTTTGCCGGTCGTCGCGGCCTTTCTTTATGCCTGCGCGATGATTGTAACGTCGGCGAAATGCTCTGAAGACAATCCTTTCGCTCTCGCTCTTGCGTTGAATCTCGGCTTCATAATCGGCGGCGCAGGGCTTGGTATGTTCTCTGGCGTGGAAGGCTCGTTTATCCTCGGACCGTGGCAGCCGGTTGACCTCAGCATGCTCAGTACGACCGCGCTCCTCGCGGGTCTTCTTACCGTCGGCAGCGTCGGTGCGGCGATTGCCTATCAGACCGGACCGCCGGTAACGGTCGCTTCGTTCGATTACAGCTATCTGGTCTTCAGTCTGATCTGGGGCGCGGCGTTTTTCGCCGAGATACCCGGCGCCGTGGCCTTGTTCGGTATCGCGGCGATTATCGCTGGCGGCTTGCTCGCGCTCTCGCAGTCAGGCGATGGCGATGGTCGGTGATGCGATATCGGCTAAATCCCGCAAGGCCGTCGGTCTCATCGGAAATCTTAAAGACTGTGCTCCGCACCAGTCGCACGAGCCGCGCCAAATAATCGTTTGAGCCCCGATAACGCGAACAAACCCGCGACCCGGACTTAGCATTCAAACAAATTGCCATAACCTCGGTGCCGGGTGTTCTCGGAAAATCGCTCTTGATCCAGCTCAGAGGCAGAGCCTTTGGGTGAGTGTATAATGTTACCACAATCAATTTTGGAACGGAGTTCGCTATGATGTGCTTGCGTTCTATAATGGCTCTTACAATCGCTGCGTTTATGCCCGGGTTCGGATCGGGGGCACAGGCGCTGACCATAGGACAACAAGTCCCTGCCGGAAGCTTCGAAGCCGTCGGGCAGCTTGCCGGTTCGCCGCCGGTGAGGGGCTGTACAGCGACCGTGATCTCACCGCGCATGGTCCTGACCGCCGCGCATTGTGTGTGCCCCGGCGACAATCCGAGCCAATGCGCGACCAGAGCAGGGATTGTGCTCCGTAACGTGTTCCCGGCGGACAATCATGCAACGGCACGCAATGAGGCGGCGACACGAACGAATGTAACGATCATGGGCCGCGTTCGCGTTCATCCCGAATACGGTTCGCGCGGCTGGGCACGTGAGGATCTTGCCGTAATCGATCTGGATCAGCCGGTCTCGGCCCGCGCTCCGACGGTCGCACCCATATCGGTCGAAGACCCCAAACAGACCCCACTCACCGGAGATGTCCTGACCCTGATCGGTTATGGTGCGACCGGACCCAAGTGCAGGGGGGCGTCCGGGGGCAAGCGGCAGCTCAGCCTTTCCGTCACCGAGGCGAACTTCGCCGCGATCCACTTCGACCACCCGGGGCGCAGCGTTTGTGCAGGTGATTCTGGCGGTCCGGTGATCAATGGGCGCGGGCGCATGGTCGGTGTGGCATCGCATGCCGCCAAGCCGGGGAACCCCGGTCGGCACTCCTGGTATCGCCCGACATCCTTCTCTTTCAACTGGATCTTCAACCTGCCGCGGCGCAACTGGTCATACTGCAAATGGGTTCCGGTCGAGCGTGCCGGAATCAACAGCCACGGCCGGGGCGGGGCATGGTGTTCGCCCGGTACCTACATGGTTCAATTCGATCTGGACGGAAACCGTGCGATAGCGGCGCATGACGCGCCGGTGATTGGCCAGGCTCTGTGTTGTGGCCTTGCCAACGTCGCCGCCAGCTGGGGAAGCTGCAGCTGGATCAATGTTCAGCGCGGCGGCATCAGCAGCCACGCTAAAAGACCGGGCTGGTGTTCGGACGGGTCCTACCTGACTGCGTTCGACCTCGAAGGTGATCGCAACATCAGTGCAAACGACGCCCCGACGATCGGCGGAGCTTATTGCTGCCGTCCTTCCGATCCTTCTGCCATGCGCTGGGGATCGATGTACTGGATCGATGTCGAACATGTTGGCGAAGTCGCTCCGCGCGATTTGAACAGCCATTCTCCCGCTCCGCCAACCTGGTGTCTTGGAGGGGCTTTTATGACCCGAATCGATCTCGACGGCGACCGTTCGATCTCTGACCATGACGCACCGGTTGTCGGCGCGGTCAAATGCGCCCGTCCACGCCCTTAACGGGTTGGCCTTCAAAGGCGCCGGTCCGGAGTTGTTATCTCGACGCCCAGGGCGCGCGAGAAGGGCGGACGGATATTGAAAAAGGGAAAGACCATGGAAAACTTGCGGTTGCAGCTGTCCGGGATCGACGATCCTGATCTCCTTCAGGACGACACGATACGCCTGACAGAGGAATTATCCGAAGCGGTGGACCCGGCCGCGCGCCGTGTTCAGGAGCAAGCCCGCCCGGGCGAACGGGCCGGTGGGGCCTATCTTTTCGGCGAGATCGCCCTGGCGCTTGCCACATCGGGGGCAATTGCCGCCTTGCTGGACGTTCTGAAAGGGTATTTCGGACGGCGCAGAGAGGCCGAGATCAAAGTCAGACGCGCAGACGGAGCCGAACTGGCAATCCGGGCCAACCAGCTCAGCCAGGAAGAATACGATGCAACGCTCGCACGCGCCGACGCGTTCATCCACGGGTAATCCTTTAAATGACGCGCAGGGTTCTCCTTATCGGTGTCGGCGGATATGCTCCAGAAAGCGGCCTCACAGCGCTGCAACATGCGGGCAACGATGTCGCGCTTTTGCAGGAATTACTCGTCGATCCACAATTCGGCGGCGATCCCGGCATGGTTACTGTTCTGCACGATGTCACGAGGGGGGAGGCGGAGCGCGCAATTTTCCGGTTTCTGAAAGATCTTGAGCGCGATGATATCGCACTCATCCATTTCTCCGGCCACGGCGTGCAGGACGCAAGTGGCGGTCTCTACCTGTGCTTCACCGACACGCAATTGAGCGCCCTTGAAATCACCGCCCTGCCGATTGAAACCCTGCGCCGGCTGATCGACAACCAACGGGCGCGGCGCGTTCTGATCACGCTTGATTGTTGTTACTCCGGGATCGCCGGCGATCAGTTGACCCGTGGCGACATGTCTTCGGTGAGCCGGAATTTGCAGGGTGTTGAGGAAGATTTCGGTCATGGTCAGGGGGTATATGTCCTGTCCGCGGCGGGCCGGACGCAAACGGCCAAGGAGGATGCCGAAGTCAAGGCCGGGGTGTTCACCTGGCATATCGCAGAGGGGATTCGCACCGGGCAGGCCGACCTCGATAGCGATGGCCGGATTACCGTGTCGGAGCTTGCAGGTTACCTGCAGCGGGAGGTCCCGAAGGACGCCGCGCGGCAGACCCCGCATCTCTCGGCAAGGAATGTCACTGGCAGCTTTGTCGTCGCTGAAAATCGGTTGATGCGGCTAGGAGAAAAGGTAACGGCGTTCCGGGCGCTTGTCCGTCGTCTGGCGATGGAACGCAATATCGGCCTGAGCTTTGCTGGCGATGTCGATGAATGGTTGGAAACATCGGATGTCCTGACGATGCCGGAAACCCGGCAATGGGAGCTGCTTGAGGCAATGGAAGCCGGTAAGGTTGTGGCGGCCGATTTTCAGGAGCGTTGGCGCGGCCTCAATCGTTCGGCACCCTTGCAGTCGCAACAGCCGCTCGAGCCGGATGCGCCTGCTGCGTCTGAGCCTGAGCACTCCGAAATGCCCGACCGCACAGTCGCACCTTCCAAAGGTGAGACACGCAGATGGATCGGCATCGCAGGTCTCCTGGGTCTGATCTGCGCTGTTGCGTTCACCTATTTTCTGTGGCCAGCGCAGCCGACAAAGCTCCCGCAAAAAACTGAGTACACGAAGATTCTCGCTTCGGCCCGCAGCGGTCTCAAGGCGATGATTGATAACAAGGCTCCGAATATCGATAAGCGCCTCGATGCCATTGTCCTGATCAAGTCCATGGTCGACCGCAAGCCGCCGGACCATATTCGTCGGGACGCGATTGATATCCTGACAAGTTATATTCGCAATAATGTGGACGAACGCCGTGGTCCGGGCGAACAGGTCGAATTCAACGAAAAGATTCCAGAAAAACACTATCGGCCAGCCGACATCGTCAAAGCGTTGGAGGCCCTGCAACTCCTGCGAAGCGCCGGTTCGCCGCTCGAAGTCAATCTGGGCAGCATCGATTTCAGCAAAATGGGTCTTTATGCGCTTGATTTCGAAGGCTTCTATTTCGGACACGCGAACTTCACCGACGCCGCCCTTTCAGATTGCAAATGCCTGAGTGCCGATTTCCGGCACGCAATCTTTCACAACACCGCGACATGGGGCACGCGCAAACCGGCGGTGGCGAATTTCCGGAAAACGCGGTTCGAGCGCGCCGATCTCCGGGCGTCAAAATGGGCGAATGTAGACTTCACCGGGAGCAACATCGAGAAATCAGTCGGACACGAAGGTGTCGCGTATTTCAAGGACATCAAAGGTCTGAGCGAGCAGCAGTGGACGTATTTCAGCAGGTGGCGGCCATGACGCATCGGAGGCAGCGCGGGTCCTTTCGGTCGTTGCCGACATAATGCCAATCCTGATCGTTTCTATCTGACTTTCCTCTATGTCGATTGTTACCGCGTCACCGTGGTTAGACGGCACACAGAAGATATTCGAGGCGTGCAACGAGAGGCGGGCGAGTGCAAATGCTTGCGTATTTTCAGTTCCTGGCGAACGGCAGAATTCAAAACATTTGACGCTTGGCGTTTCCGGGTTTCTCGACTAGATTTCCGGTATGACGGAATCTTCATACGATATTCTTACGCATTTACCGGCGCGGCTCAAAGAGGCGCGGCGGGAAAAAGACTTGTCACTGGAAGCGGTTGCCAATCTGAGTGGCGTATCTCGGTCCACGCTAAGCCAGATCGAACGCGGCGAGAGCAGCCCGACCATCTCGACCCTGTGGAACCTGACGCGGGCGCTTCAGATCGATTTCGCGGGCCTCATGGAAGAGGTCGATGACAAGGATAAGATCGAGGTCCTCTCCAATACGGATGTGCCCGTGATCGATAATGTCAGCCACGGCTGTCAGATCCGCATTCTGTCACCGCCCGAGGAAGCGGGCGGTCACGAAGTCTATGATATTCGGTTCGATGAGGGGGCTGCCTTGAAAAGCAAGCCGCACGGACGCGGTGCGCGCGAACATCTGACCGTTCTGGAAGGCAAGGTCAGGATCGTCTCTGGAGGTGCCACTGAAGATGTCGGCAAGGGTGATACGGCGCGCTATGCAGCTGACGTTGCGCACGCGCTTTCTTCTATAGGCGGGCCCGCGCGGGTTTTCCTGATCGTCAAAGGCGCATGATACACACATCATGAAATCTTGTTTATTGGAATTTATCCAATATTTAGGAAATCCACTATTTTGGAAGTGAATCCGGTATGCTATACGGGAGCCTCATTGAAAGAGGCCCTAGATGTCACACGCATTCCTGTCCCATATCTCAGACACCCTCGATCAGATTGAAGAGGAGGGGCTCTATAAACGTGAGCGCATGATCACGTCACCGCAGGGCGGGGCGATCAGCGTTGGCGATAAAGAGGTGATCAACCTTTGCGCCAACAATTATCTCGGCCTTGCAAACCATCCGGCCCTGATCGAAGCAGCTAAGGCGGCGATGGAGCCGAGGGGCTTCGGGATGGCATCGGTGCGCTTTATCTGCGGCACCCAGGATCACCACCGCGAGCTTGAGACAAAGCTCGCTTCCTTCTTGGGTAAGGACGATTCCATCCTGTTTGCCGCCTGTTTTGATGCCAATGGCGGCCTGTTCGAACCTCTGCTCGGGCCGGAAGATGCAATCATATCCGACAGTCTGAACCATGCCTCCATCATCGACGGCATTCGTTTGTGCAAGGCAAAACGCTACCGCTATCAGAACAACGACATGGCGGACCTCGAAGCGAAGCTGAAGGAGGCAAGGGACGACGGGGCACGCCATATTATGATTGCGACCGACGGCGTTTTCTCAATGGATGGCTATCTCGCAAATCTGCCGGAGATCACGAAGCTTGCCAAAGACTACGACGCCGTTGTCATGGTGGATGATTGTCACGCGACCGGCTTTATGGGGCCACGTGGCGCCGGAACGCCCGATCACTTTGGCGTCGATGTCGATATCCTGACGGGCACCTTAGGAAAGGCGCTCGGAGGCGGTATCGGCGGCTACATTGCCGGGCCGCAACCAGTGATCGATCTTTTGCGTCAACGCGCGCGTCCCTATCTCTTCTCCAATTCCCTGCCGCCAGCGATTGTGGCTGCGGGTCTCGAAGCCATTCGCCTCATCGAGGAGGGCGAGGATCTTCGGGCGAAACTTTTTGAGAATGCCGATTATTGGCGCGCGGGTCTTGAGAAGCTCGGCTTTAAGCTTTTGCCGGGCGAACATCCGATCATTCCGGTCATGCTGGGCGATGCCAAGCTTGCGCAGGAGATGGCAAACCGCCTCTTTGAGGAAGGTGTTTATGTTTCCGGATTCTTTTTCCCGGTCGTTCCACGTGGGCAAGCCCGGATCAGGACACAAATGAATGCGGCACTAACGAAGGATGAACTCGATCGCGCGCTTGCGGCGTTCCAAAAAGTTGGCACTGAGCTTGGAGTGATTTCATGAGACCGAACACAATGAAAGCGCTTGAAAAATCCAAACCGGAGGAGGGGCTCTGGATGGTCCGCGCACCGGTGCCGGAAATCGGTGCCGATGAAGTCCTGATCCGCATTAAGAAGACCGGTATCTGCGGAACCGATATTCATATCTGGAACTGGGATGACTGGGCCGCGCAGACCGTGCCGGTGCCGATGATCACAGGCCATGAATTCGCAGGCGAGATTGTCGAGATCGGCAAAGACGTGACGGGGCTCTCCATCGGTCAGCGCTGCTCCGGGGAAGGGCATCTGATTGGAACCGACAGCCGTCAGAGTCGGGCCGGAAAGTTTCATCTTGACCCGGGAACGCGCGGGATCGGCGTCAACGAGCAGGGCGCCTTCGCCGAATATCTGAAACTCCCCGCCTTCAATGTGGTGGCCTTGCCGGATGATGTCCCGGACGAGATCGGCGCGATCCTCGATCCGTTGGGTAATGCGGTTCACACGGCCCTCAGTTTTGATCTTCTGGGCGAAGATGTGCTCATCACCGGGGCCGGGCCGATCGGCATTATGGCGGCAGCAGTGGCGCGCCATGCCGGTGCGCGCAACGTCGTCATCACCGATATCAATCCAGACCGTCTGAAACTGGCGGAACATGTTGTGCCGAGTGTCCGCACCGTCAACGTGGCCGTAGTAGATCTGAACGATGTCATCGCTGATCTCGGCCTCAAAGAAGGCTTTGATGTCGGGCTCGAAATGTCCGGCAGCCAACAGGCGCTCGATCAAATGGTCGAAGCCTTGGTTATGGGCGGGAAGATCGCGCTTCTCGGTATCCCACCGGGCAAATCGCCCGTCGACTGGTCGCGGATTGTTTTTAAAGCGATCACCATCAAGGGTGTCTATGGCCGCGAAATGTTCGAGACCTGGTACAAAATGATCGCCATGCTCCAGAACGGGCTCGATGTGAGCCGGGTCATCACCCACGAAATGAGCGTCGATGATTTCGCGGCAGCGTTTGCGGCCATGAAATCCGGCCAATCCGGCAAGGTCGTTCTGAACTGGGCCTGATACCTCTTCAGGGGAACGGACTCGCGCGGAGAAAAGGTGCAAACATCACGGCCTCATCGAACGACGATCTGGCCGGACACCCTGATAGATGCGCTCAGGTCGATGGTGTGTCCCCAAGTTGCGCCATAATATCCGGGGTCGCATCGACCATGTTAGGCAATCATTAACATTAACCAATCGTAAAAGATTTGATTTCTTCCATCTGTATTGGTCAATAAAATCTCGCCGAAGCGGCAGATAAATAGATCAATAGTCAAGAATAGCTCGATGTTAGACGGAAGAATTTTCACCGTACTGCTTTGTGCGGTGTTCATCACTTCGTGCGCGGCACAAACGGACCTGGAAAGTGGGGGAGGTGCTACGGACCCGACCACAGCTCAGAGCATTGTAATCACAAGCGAGCTTAAGCCGGGAACGCTTCTCACCTACACGGTACAGCACGGCAGAGTCGCGACGGAGTGTTTTCCGCTCAGATTGAAAACCATTCTGGCGAAGGTCGAAGCCAAGTATGGCGTCCCTCCGGTCGTGACATCCGGCTACCGAAGCCCGAATACGAACCGCCAGATGGGCAGTGCGCGCAATTCGGCCCATATGCGGTGTGAAGCAGCAGACATATCGGTCGAAGGGGTGAGCCGCTATCAACTTGCCCGCTTCCTGCGATCCTTACCGGATGTCGGCGGTGTCGGGACCTATGGGTGCCGCGGTGTTGTCCATGTCGATGTCGGCGAAAAACGGTCCTGGGACTTTCAATGCCGCAATCGGCGTAAACAGTGACAGACCACCACCCTTGCGCGCTCTAGTCATTGTGATCAGGCGATTGCGGCCCGGATTTCCGAGGCCGCAATCTTGTTCGTGTTTTGCGCGCCGTGCGCAATACGCCTTTGGCCCTCAGTAAGCTGCCAAAGGGGCGCCGGGAGAACCCGTTGCGCCTTTGATCGGAACAGGGGAGTAGATATAGGCGAACTCAGAGACGCCCGCCTCAATCAGGCGCTCCGTTGCGATATTCTCATGGATGAAAATACCGTTCTTGGGGATCAGCTCCTGGTGCACCGGAAAGGCCACTCTTGAATCGGGATTGGGCACCACTTCGACCGGCCACGTATCGGCACCAACCAGAACGACTTCGCGCTCAATCAACCACGCCGCGGCTTCCATGCCGATGCCGGGGGCACCGGAATTGAAGGTCTTGTTGTCCGTGATCCAATGGCGGCCCCAGCCTGTATGAAACAGAACAACATCGCCCGCGCTTGGGGGTGCGATATTTTGCATTTGAAGCGCTTTCTCAATGTCCGCGACGCTGACCTCTTGTCCGGCGTCCATCGGAGCGCCCTTGACAGCGACAATGTCGAGGACAATCCCGCGCGTGAAGATCGGCTTCACATGTTCAATCCCGTGGAGTTTCAAGCCGTCGCTACCGACCATCTCCTGTTGGGTCACGCCATTGTAAAAGAGAGAGCCGTTTTTTGTGCCGATCCCGATATGGCCGAGACCATCGAACTGGGTTCCGACCTGGCCGATTTCAGTTGCCAGAAAATCGTCGAGCCAGACGACTTTGTTCTCACCAACTGGACCACCGGCAAGACCCGCCGTACCGCGCAGCGCAAAGGCACGGATGCCAAACAGCGGCATTTCCTTTTGATAGACCCTGCCAATCGACATGACAGTGCCGGTTTTCATCAGGGCGATGGCTTCGAGCGCCTTTTCAGACGTCATCAGATTGGATGCACCCGCCTGATCGTCCGGCCCGAATTTTGATTTGGTCCAATCGGAATGATCGTCCGCCAATGCGGGCGTGACTATGAGCGCGAGACTGCACGCCAGAGCTTTCAGTGTATTGAATGCCACGGTATTCCTCCCATCGATTTTCAAAAGTGTCTCGCCCGCTCCTCCATATGCGCGCGATATTATGACTATGTCGTCATCATGGTTTTACTGCAACCGTTTAGATAAAATCCAATAGAAGAAAGGCTTCATAAAAAATGACAGGTATGTTTTATAAAAACATTTAAAA
>JBCDCU010000024.1:0-19030 GCA_039181265.1 Pseudomonadota bacterium
CCGTAAACCACCCCCAACGCTCACCTTCAAATACTCCATAAATTCCCAAAAAAATAAAAACACATAGAAATAAACTTAATAATGATATCCAAATCTTTGATTTATAATATACGACCTCTTTCAATTTTTCGTATTCCATAATTCATACCCCGATAATTATAGAATATACATATCTGAAAATCCTTTATTTTCGCCTCTTCAAAAAGGGCGTTTTCGCGCCCTGCTTTAAGCGTTCGATAACGATTACGAACGCGCAAAGTTATTTTTCAAATGACGTGGTGTAGACGAGTGTTCAGCTATCCGACCCTAGTGGAAAACCCCTCGCGACGTCGACGCTCGGAAAATTCCGATCTCAGATCTAAAACACGAGCATCTTGAAGACGCCTTATTTCGCCGCGCCTCTGATCTCTGCATCCACCCGATCGATCTCCGCCTCATACCAGGCGACGCTTCCCTGCGGATCAGCGACATAGGCCTTGGCGAAACTTTCCGGCGCTTCGGTTTCAGGATCGTATTTCGTGGCCCAGACCATCAGGCCGAGCAGGGCTGGCAAAAGGTCGCGCGCCTTGCGGGTCGGCAAATAGAGAACGCGGCTTCCTTTGCGCGGGTCGGTCTGCCGGTCGAGCAATCCCGCCTCTTCCAGGCTCGACAGACGTTCCGCCAGGATGTTGGTCGAGATCTTTTCATCGCTTTGAAGAAACTCGCCATAGCTGCGCTTGCCGTGGAGCAGGATGTCCCGCAGCAGCAAAAAACACCACTTATCGCCAATGATTCCAGCCGCATAGCGGGTGGGGCATCCGTGCCAGTCTTTCTTCGATCGCGCCATAGAGAAAAGGTAATAGCAGAAATTCGACTTGCAAGTTGCAAGTGGATCGGTTAGTTAAAATTCTACTTGCAAAAAACAAGGAGTTTTCCATGACCTCGCCTTTCGTCTGGTTCGACAATATCGGCGCGGAGCGCGCCGCGACGACTAATTTTCTGTCAAATGCCTTCGGTTGGACACCGCAGGACATCGGTCCGATGACCTTTCTTACGAACAACGGTGCGGAGATGCCGTTTTCGGCGACTTGCGATCCAATGAGCAGGATCAGCGGCTGGGTTCCCTACGTCGAAGTTGACGATCTAGCGGACGCCGTTCAATCAGCCCGTTCGTTCGGGGCGACAGTGATTGCAGAGAACGTTGCGGGACCGGCAGGTGATGCGACCTTCATCAAGGATCCGGGTGGGACGCCACTCGCCCTATGGAAACGTGCAGCGAGCGCCTGACACAAGTCTGGAAGGTCTCCACGATGATTGATCCCTCACCCGAACTCTTCGCAGTCTTCGCAATCGTCCTGGCGCTTCTCATCCTGAAAGCTCAGGTGCTAGCGGTTTCAACGGCCCTTGCCCGCAAGTCGCTGATGAGCTTCGTCATTCCGGAAGACGCAGAATGGCTTGGCGGCGATCATACACCCACAGACCTTCCAAAGGTGCGCCGGATCTTCAGGGCGCACCAAAACGATCTTGAAGCCCTCCTCCCCTTTTTCATTGGCGGAACGCTTTATCTGGCAAGCGGTGCGCCTGACCTCATCGGTATTCTCTATTTTGTCGCCTTCGGCCTCGCCCGCTCTGCCCATAGTTTCGCCTATCTGACAAAGCGTCCCGCCCTCAGACGCAATGCCTTCGCGACCGCCTGGCTCCTGAACATCGTAATCGCGGTTCATGCCTGCGGGGCAATTCTTCTGATGGCAATCTGATCGGCGAGCGTTCGCCGGAATGAACGATCGGACAAGTATTCCAAACGATCGCGCATTAACGCGACAGGCATCCGTTCTTAAGTTCCGCTTACATCACCGCACTTGAGACAAGCGCGGGATGCATATCCCCTACCCCTGGAAAGGAACCGCTATGAACCGCGTGATTAAAACAGGACTAGCATGCGTCGCCATTCTCTCCGCCGCCGCGATGACAACACCGGCTTTCGCAGCCGATGAGGCCAATGTCGCGCCCGGCCTCACCTATGCCGGTGCGCCCCTTGGCCTCCATGGCGTTGACCCGGTCGCCCTCATCGGCAAGGGAAAGCCGGTTGAAGGCGTTGCAGATTTCACGGGCACCCATGACGGTGTTGCCTATTATTTTGCGAGCAAAGAAAACCTCGAAACGTTCAACGCCGACCCTGCGAAATTCGTCCCGCAAAATGGCGGCTTCTGTACGTTTGGTGTGTCTGTCGGGAAGAAGTTCGACGGCGATCCGCAATTCGCAGCCGTTGTCGGTGACAAGCTTTATGTCTTTCTGAATGAAGCAATCTTCAACGAATTCAACAAGGACCGCAGCGGTACGATTTCGAAAGCCGAAGCGAACTGGACAAAGATCAAGCACACAGCTGCAACCGATCTCTAGACCTTAGTTACGACAAGTCCCGCAAGCCCCCCGCCTGGCCTGACCTCACCCATCATCAGGCCGATTATCAAACCTCGGCGGGGGGCGTTATCCCTCCGGATTAAGGCGCACGAACCACCCGTTTCTGAGATCGATATGCGTGAGGGAGTGCTCCTCGATCATCTCATCGTAGCCGACCGGCAGATAGGAATTCTGCCAGTCTTCGCCGAAGCGCTCTTTTACGGCATCGAGGTCTTGCCAGAATGAGGCAAAGATCAGCCGGTCGCCGTCGACCGAGACCCCTTGCCCAAAACAATAGCCCTCATTCCCGGGCTCATTTTGGACAACGTCGGCAGAGGTCGTCGCAAACTGGCTCAGCAGTTTTTTCGCAGCTCCCTCTTTCACTGTCACCTGAAAGAGCCGCATGATCGGCCCATGTGCGTGCTCGTTCTCGTCCATTCCCATTCCTTTTCTTTTGATACGTCGATCCTCTCGTCTTCTGCTCGAAGGTAATCAGCGTCAGCAAATGAAGGTGTTGAACGCCGCCTCCAGGAAGACGCTTGCATAGTCGTCTATCGCGGTGAGCCAAAGGAATGCGAGAAGTAAAGCGGACAGCGCGCTGACGCATATAGTCACCTGCCAATCCCTAACCATGGGCAAGCCCCCCGGCGCCAATTCTGGCCTTCTCGCTGATCGGCTGTTCGTCGATCGGCCAGTGTAGCAGGGCAGCAATGACACCTGCCAGAACGACACTCCACCAGATCAGATCATACGACCCTGTTGCTTCGAATGTGAGACCACCGAGCCACGCGCCGAGGAAGCTCCCGACCTGGTGCATAAGGAAAACAATGCCGACAAGCGTTGCCAGATAGCGCGGGCCGAAGACCTGGGCGACGATGGCTGTCGTTAAAGGAACGGTCCCAAGCCAGGTGAAGCCGATCACCGCTGCAAAAACGAGTGTCGAGACGCTTGACGGCGGTAAGACCACAAACACAGCGACGACCAGTGCCCTAATCAGATAGAGAATAGCGAGCGCGTTCTTTTTACTGAACCGGTCCCCGATCGCGCCGCAGGCGAGCGTTCCGACGATGTTGGTGATGCCGATCGTTGCGAGAGCCGCGCCGCCGAGCCAGACGCCAAGATCGCGGTCGAGCAAATAGGCGGGCAGATGCGTTCCAATGAAGGCAAGTTGGAAACCGCATACAAAGAACCCGGCGACAAGAAGCACAAACCCCCTATGCCGCAACGCCTCGCTCAATGCCGCGCCGATCGTCTGGTCGGGACCATCGTCGGCCTCTGCCCGCCCGGAAAGCATGGGCGCCATTAGGCAGATCATGAGGGCGACAAGCGCGAGACAGACGAGCGCCATTGACCAATCGAAGCTATCGATGAGCGCAAGGGTCACCGGGACCGACAGGAAGATCCCGATAGAGCCGCCGAGCGAGGCAATCCCAAGGGCCGTGGTGCGCCTTCCCGGCGGGAACCGGCGTCCGACTGCACCCAGCACAACGGCATAGGTCGTTGCGCTAAGACCGATCCCGACCATCATTCCAAAGCCGAGCGTCAGACCAAGGGCTGTCGAACTCATCGAAGCACAGATCAAACCCGCCATATAGAGCGCGCCACCGACGAAGATCACACGGGCACTGCCGTACCGGTCGGCGATAATCCCTGCGAAAGGCTGCGCAAGCCCCCACATCAGATTTTGAAGCGCAATCGCGAATCCGAAGCTCTCGCGGTCGACGGTCGGAAGCCCCTCGGTGATCGGGTTCAGGAAGAGCCCGAAGGAATGCCGTGTCCCGACAGCAATCAACGCGATGATCGATCCTGCGAGAAGAACGAGGCGCGGGTCGCGCAAGACATGGGCGAATGACGGCGTCGACGAGAGCGTGCGCATGGCAATCCTTGATCAGGTTGGGCGGCGAAGAGCGCCTCCTGGGAGGGAGAGAGCGCCCGGTTTCGCCTTGATCGGGATCCTAGCTTCCGGTTATCATTCAGAAAAACGAATATATCGAAACTTTCAATTCAAGGATTCGAATATGACGACAAGCTTCGACATCGATGCATTGCGCTTGATCGTGACTGGAATCGAACAGGGCAGCTTCGCAAGGGCCGCCAATGAACTCGGCCGGTCGCAGTCTGCGGTGAGCATGCAACTGAAAAAGCTTGAGCATCAGGCCGGTGTGCAGCTCTTTGCAAGGAAGGGCCGCGGCCTTGTGCCGACGGAAGCCGGAGAAGCCCTTGTGGATTATGCCCGCCAGATCATCACTTTGAACGATGAAGCGGCGCGCGTAATGGGCGCTTCGGTTGCGCCGGAACCGGTCCGGCTTGGCCTACCCCAGGACTTTTATGACGATGTGATGCCGGAGACGGTGAAAGCGTTTTCAAAATGCCATCCAGACGCGCACATCACGGTCCGCGCTGGCAACAATCACACAATCTACGAAGACGTCGAGGCCGGGCGGCTTGATGGCGCGATTGCGTTTTTTCCAAAGAACTCGGGCGCGAAGGGCGAACTTTTATGCGAATTGCCGCTGCTTTGGCTTGCGCATGAAGGGTTTTCCGAGCCCCAGCAAGACAGTGTGATCCCGCTGGTCCTTTTCAACCATCCCTGCCTCTTTCGGCAAATAGCGCTTGCCGCTCTTGATCGGGCAGGCACGAAATGGCGTGCTGCACTCACAACCCCGAGCCTTCCCGCAGTCTGGTCTGCGCTCAGATCGGATTTCGGCATCGGCGTCAGGATCGCTCACAACCAGCCGGACGACATTGTCGATGTGAGCCACTGGGCCAGTCTGCCAGAGCTGCCGCCCGTCGAATTGCGACTTCTTAGAAGGCAGCACGCCGCCCCGCTCGCGAATGAAATGATTGCCCTTTTAAAGGAGATCACGCTGAAGGAGGTTTTGGGAAGTCACCGGGCAATTTAGATATTGTCAATATCTAAAATTACCGGATCAATTGGTCTTCTGCTGTCACTTCCAATATCACGCTAGATTGCCCCCAAAATTCAAATGCTGAAATTCCGAGAAATCCGATATTTTTAAAGCCCAGCAAGCCTCATAATTGCAAGAGGGTGCCAATTGAAAAGAAGAAACTTAATACTGATAATTCTGCTCGTTGTATCAAGTCCTTGGCTTGCATTCGCGATTGAGAATAATCCAATCCTCGTGATGCTGACCGACTCACGATGGATTAAGATTCACCCACACCAACGCTGCAATTATATGAAAGTTCCAGCTTCCATACCACCGACATTACTTCGCCACCTTCGCCAACCTCGTAACTTTGACTTCCCAATTAAATTGGGGAGCTACAGCGACGGCACCGATACGGGTATTGACAATCCATACTACAATCCGGGTGGGCCTTATCTTTTACAATTGAGATTGAGGAGCGCCCTTCGAGATTCTCCCGAATGGACAAGAAAGGTCTTCGCGATTTGGCGGGAAAAATGCGTGGCTGCGGCCACCCCAAACGGGCTACTGCAAATCGCCCATGGCACGGAATCCTGTTCGCATTCCTTTTTCAGCAGTGTCAGTTCACGATCTGAAGTCTACATTCCACAGAATCCAGAATTGGATCAGTTTCCAACTAGGATCACATGTAGCAAGAATCCTAGTACACAATCCTGCAACATCCATATTGGCTTTACGCGGCGGTGGGACGCGTAGGCGTTCTTTCCCAGAACATATCTTAACAATTGGGATGACATACGTGGGCGTATTGTCCGTTACAACACGGGCAGAAACTTTGTGAGCTGCGGGATTTTGAGCGGTCCACCGATCTTCAGGAATTGGTGATCAAAGCGCATTCTAAGGATACTCTGCCATCGTCGACGGCCCCGCCACGGTAAACCATTCCATTTTAAACGCACCTTTGAGGGAATTACTACCCAAGACTACTCCAGATCATTGAGTATCCTTCCAGCAATTGGGTTTGAGCCCTTTCTGCACACCAAAACCGACGGGAGGCTGCGATGACCGATGAAGCCATGAATCTTGAAGCGGAGATGTGGGGAAAGACCGGCAAAGCCTATGACGGCATTTCCTTCGGGCTCTCGGATACAATCTCCCATACGGTTCAGACCCTTTGGCCGAAGCCCGGCGAGCGGATTCTGGACATTGGAACTGGCACCGGCTGGGGCGCCCGGCTCGCTGCCTGGCGCGGTGCCGATGTCACGGGCATCGATCTTGCGCCCGGCATGATAGCCGCCGCAGAAACGCTTTCGGCGAACCTTCAACCGCGCCCCAACTTTCAGGAGGCGATAGCAGAAGCCCTGCCATTCGCAGATCGGACTTTCGACGGCGTGATTTCAACCTATGGCATTATCTTTTCAAGCGATCCTGAAAAGGCGGTCGCGGAAGTCGCGCGGGTTTTGAAACCAGGCGGACGTCTCGCGCTTTCCACATGGGCTGACCAGCCGGACGGATACATCGCAAGGTTCTTCGCCCTCATTAGCGAATGGGCGGGCGCGCCGCCACCGGAGCATTCTCCATTCGCCTGGGGGCGCGCAGACTGGTTGCGGGATGTGGTCGGAAAACGCTTTGACCTCGGGATCCGCGAACAGGAGACAA
Organism: Pseudomonadota bacterium; assembly: GCA_039181265.1. GTDB lineage: Bacteria > Pseudomonadota > Alphaproteobacteria > Rhizobiales > JACESI01 > JBCDCU01. The sequence goes on from JBCDCU010000024.1 coordinate 6,930, forward strand.
CGCTTTACGCGCCGAATGTCGAGACCGTCTGGAACGAATATGTCAACGGCTTCGGTCCGGTCGCCGTCACCTATGCCGGTCAGCCTGACGACAAGAAGGCAGCCTTCAAAACCGCATTCGAAGACTTCCATCGACCGTTTGAAACTGAAATGGGTGTGGTTATCCCAAGAGCGGCCCTCGTTGTTCGTGGACAGAGACTGTGACAGAAGGAATCGAGGCTCCGACCACTCCATTCCGTCGCATCGGATGAAGCCGAAAGAGGCAAAAGTACCGCCAAACCCCACCACGTGATCAGTCAACAGCACCGCTCCGAGTACGACTATTTTAACCACGGGATATTGGAAACAGATCCGCTGCGGACGCTTTGCGTAACAAGCCCATGCACGGATATTTCGAGAAAAAACAAGCCACTGGCGGCGGCCCCGATAAGCAGTCCTTCCCGCATGTCCGGGTTGCGGATAAAGGTGGCCCACGACACCGCGCTATCGCGCTCTTTTATGGGCTGTTGTGCCACAGCATCTTTGCTCTTGGTGTTGGGTCGATGGTTTTTGGCATGTATTTCGGCCTTCAGACCGGATGGGGAACGGTCGATTATCCGTTTGCCTTGATCGTCAACGCTTTGTTGATAGCGCAATTTCCGATTGCTCACTCCATTCTGCTGACCAAGCCCGGAAAACGTTTTCTGAACAACCTTGCGCCATCCGGCCTTGCGACAACACTTCAGTCCACAACCTACGCCACCATCGCCGGACTTCAGCTTGCGCTTCTCTTTCAGCTCTGGACACCGACCGAGATCATCTGGTGGCAGGCGACCGGCCTTTCCCTTTACCTCATGATCGCGCTTTACGCCCTAAGCTGGGCGTTCCTCGGCCTTGCGCTTCTCAACAGCGGGCTCCAATTGCAGTCGGGTGCACTCGGCTGGTTCTCGCTCTTTCGCGGGGTTAAACCACGCTATCCCGACATGCCCACCCATGGGCTGTATCGCATTTTGCGCCACCCGATCTATCTGGCGTTCGCCTTTACGCTCTGGACTCCGCCCACTTGGACGCCTGACCAATTCGCACTTGCCTGCGCGTGGACCCTTTATTGCGTCCTGGCACCGATTTTTAAAGAACGCCGGTTCCTGACACGTCACGGCAGGCGTTATGAGACTTACCGGAAGGATGTCCCCTACATGATCCCGAACTTCTCCGGCACGAAAACGAAACGCAATCTCAACATCTATGACGATGTCGCCGATCAATGGTGGAGCGACGATGTGACGTGGATTCGCACTTTGCACAATATGGTCGACGGACGTCTGCGTTCATTCGACAAGATCGCCGACTGGCAGAATGCAAAGGTTCTCGATCTTGGATGCGCCGGCGGTTTCATGGCGGAAGCGCTTGCAAAACGCGGCGCGCATGTCACCGGCATTGATCCGGCACACAAAGCAATCGAAGCGGCGAAGGATCACGCCAAGCAATCCGATCTAAAACTTCGCTATGACGTCGGTGTTGGCGAAACGCTTCCCTATGACGACAAATCCTTCGACTACGTTGTCTGCGTCGATGTTCTAGAACATGTGAATGATCTTGACGCCGTGCTCGATGAGGTCAAACGGGTCTTGAAACCTGGCGGCGTGTTCTTCTTCGACACGATTTCAAAATCCACCCTCGCCCGGATCGCAGTAGTGACAGTCGCAGAAGATATCCTGGGGCTCCTTCCCCAGGGCACCCATGATCCTGCCCTTTTCATCTCGCCTAAAACATTGCGTGGTGCGCTTGAAAACAGGGGGTTTCAGGTTAGCAGGTTCGAAGGTCTCGGGCCGCGTGGAATGGACAAATCATTCACTCCGACTTTCGGGAGAGTTCCGACAACATCCATCATCTATATGGGCTATGCGGTCAAAGAAGCGGCCTGACAGGCAGGCCGCCCACGGTAAGCGGAAAACGCCCCGGATCATTGCGTGATACCAAACACTTGGGCATCACCATTGACCGCAACGAGCGCAGGACCCTCCGGGATTTGTGCTGAATACTCCGAAATGATGCCACCGACAAAAGCCTCGCATTCGGCTGATTTTTGAGCGGGACTTATCCACCTCACCATTAGTTGACGAAGCGTGTGTGGTCCAAAGCGTCAGTTCGACTAAATGGACGTGTGAGGCTCAATTCCTATTTCGAATAGACCGCTCAAAAGCCGATCCGTTCCGTCAAGAGTCGATCACGCGTTGCTTGAAACCCTGCTTTGGCAGGCTCTTTAAGTGCGTCCGTAGGTGTGCGGCCTTAAAAAAGATACCCGAACCGACCCGGTTTTCGCGCTCCTGAAAAGAGCGCGGGAATTCGATTACTCCTGTGCGCAAACACACCTGCGCCAGGGCGCGTCACATCACGATGCCGACCCTCCGCCTTGGGCAAAGCATCAATACTTTCAAGGAGGTGCATTTCAAATGCAGAAATTCAGAAAACTCATATGGGTCGTGATGCTGGTTTGCCTCGCCATCACGAGCCTTCCCTATCTCGGTTACTTCAATGGTCCGGGCTTTATCGGCCCCTTCCCTCAGCCGCTCGCCGTGATCCTTGGTGCCAATGTGGTCCTCACGCTCTGTGTGCTCGCGCTTTACCCGCTCTATTTCCGCCCGCTCGCTGACGCGCTCGATGCCAATCCCGTAACGAAGGACTAACCCGATGCAAGCTTTACCTGTATTCCTAATTCTTGCCGGCTTCGTTGTCGTCCTGTTGTCCATCGCCTTTCTGGCAGGCCGTCAGGCACCGGGTGCAGCCGGTGTTAAAAGCACTGAAGATTATGTTCTCGGCGGACGCCGGATCGGGACGATTGTCCTGCTTCTTTCCATGGGCGCCACCTATTTCTCAACATGGACGCTTCTCGGCTCCTTCGGTGCCTATTATCGCTCCGGTGTCTGGTTTTCCGGTTTTGCCGTCTGGACGATTTTCCACGGCGCCTTCATCTGGCTTTTCGGCACACGCATCTGGCTTGCCGGTAAAAAGTTCGGTTTCATCACGCCGGGTCAGATGGTTGAGCACTATTACTCAAGCACCAGATTGCGGGTCGTCGTCGCGCTTGTCGGGATTGCAGCCCTTGTTCCTGTCATGCTGATCCAGGTGAGCGGCGGTGCACGGGCTCTTGAGAGCCTCACATCCGGCGCCGTTCCTTATGCGCTTGGTGTGACGATCTCATCTCTCGTCGTCGGCGGTATCGTTCTCTGGTCCGGCTTTAAGGGGACCGCATGGGCAGATCTTTTCCTCGGCCTCTTCTTTGCGTCGATCATGATCTTTACGGCCGGATACGTTCTGAATCTCACCGGTGGTCTGGTTCTCTTCGAAAAAGTCGCGGAACTCAAACCCGAGCTTATCGTGAATCCAGGCAATCCAACCCGGATGCTCGAACTCTTCCTCGGACTTGGCTTCGGTGCATGGGCGCTCCCGCATATGTGGCAGAAGTTCTATTCCGCCCGTTCGACTGACGTTCTTGGCAAAGTTGCCGCCGCAACGCCGTTCTGGAACTCATGGATGATGGCGATCATTCCTCTGATCGTCGGTCTTGCCGCAATCGTTCCCGGTGTCGCCCCGACAGTGACCACGGAGACGTCTGACACGATCCTTCCGCAGATCTTTGCCGAGCACGCACCTATTATTGCGGCAATCATCGTAGCCGGTATTCTCGCCGCGGCGATCTCAACCATCAACAGCCAGCTTCTGTCCTCTGCGAGCCTTGTTGCCGAAGACATCTGGGGCCGTTTGTTAAAGCGTGAGATGACCGACAAGGAGTCGACACGGATCACCCGCATCGTAGTTGCGACGCTGACCGTGCTTGTCTTCGCGCTCGCCCTAACCCCTGGTGGCGCCGGTCACCTGGTGCCGGTCGCAGCCCTCGGCTTTGGCCTTGGATTGCAGCTCGTACCATCCGCGCTTGGTATGCTCTACTTCAAGAGCTTCACAGAAGCCGGAGCTTTTGCGGGTATCATTGCCGGTACGTTGAGCATGATCACGATCGTCGTCTTCGGTCTCGATATCGGCTTTGGTCCTGGTACGTCAGGCTTTGTTGTGAACCTCATCGTGACAATTGCGGTGAGCGCCATGACACGCAAGGTCTCCGAAGAGACCATCGAAGACTACCACGGCATGTTCGACCGCTACATGGTCAACAATGTCGAGGAGGATGTTCCGGCTACGGCTGTCCCGACCGGCGGTAAAGCCTAGGGGTTTCTGGACACATCAAATTCGCAAGCAAAACAATCCATGCAGGCGGTATACGCCACCCTGCATGGATTTTTGCTTCACGCACGGCGAATCGCATTTGAAAGGACAATGATTGACGGCAAAATTCGCGATATTTTCGACGCCTACGGAGTGTTATTGCGGCACAAAACGTTGGCCAAAGACCGACCCAAATTGAAAGTAAATAAACGAGAAACAAGGCAAAACAATTCCTGACCCAGTGCGAATATTATCTGCCTTCTTGTAAAGTTTACTCAGTTGTACACACTGTTTTTCATCCCATTTCTATAAGTATCTCTTATGATTAAATCCTCTTCCGCAGGCATAGACAAACTTCCAAAACGCCCTAAATTCTTAGGTCTGACGCTACGTAATAATCGGTGCCCCACTACCGCTCTGATAATTGCGCAAGCTTAAAAAAAAACCGAAAACAACAAAGCATCGACAGGATCAACAGACTGATCGAGAAGCATTCAGATAAGAAAACCCGGAAAACAAAACTACAAATATCATTAAGTTTATTTTTCTTAACCACAAAAATATGGCAAAATTTATCTATCAAAAATGCTCAAAATTTGGGCATAACCAAGTATACAAAACGTTGATACGACTGCTTGACAGCCCAATACATCCTCAAAGATAATGATTTTGTGAAAATAAATGTCAAAAAACTGCAATAAATAGCATTCTCCCCTCGCCCACTTAAACAATCCTTAATTGATTGCCGTCAAATCTTCAGCTTGACTTTGGAACTCATGAATAAAAAATGGGGGAATGTCGGGTGGGGCCTTTTAAAACAGTTCGCATGCAGATCCTGGCGCTCGTCGCTGTGCCAATGTTTGCGGTTTTTGCTTTCGCAACAATCTCAATCGTCGAGAAGTATATTGAGTATTCGCACAACAGCGTAATGCGGCCACTCTCCAGGCTTGCCGAAGATGGAGCGAATATCATCCACGAGCTCCAAAAGGAGCGCGGCAAAACGGTCGGATACATAAAATCCGGCTATGAGGCTTCGCGCAGTGCCGCCATCGCCGAACAACGCAAACTGACCGATGAGAAGATCGCCGTCTTTGATGAGCATTACGCGGCCCTCAGCCTGCCGGAAGTCCACCTCAAAAAAGAGCTGAAAAAAGTCTACGACGCCGTCCACAAGGTGGAAGGTCTCCGAGAAGCGATCGATGCGAGACAGCTCGGCATAACGGAGGTCGTCGGCGAGTACACCTATGAGATCGGCGAGCTCCTTCACATGGTCGGCCTCATCGTTGAGGCAAGTCCTTCGACCACTGTTACGTCAGAGCTCTTTCCTTTCTTTACGCTCGTTGAAGCTAAGGAATCCGGTGGCCTTGAACGCGCAATCGGTAGCGTTCTCTTGGAGCAGGCGGCAGCCGGTGAGATCGATTTCGACACCTATATCACCTACACACAGCATCTCGGCGCCGAAACAGCCTATTTGAGCGAGTTCAAGAAGATCGCACTGCCGGACCAAAAGGCACTCTTTACCTCCACTGTCAGCGGCCCCACCGTCGACAAGGTGATGGAATGGCGCGATGTTCTCACCCATTTGCCACACACGAATGATGCAAAAGGTATAGGGGGCGATCAATGGTTCCAGGCGGCGACGGAACGCTTGAACATGATCAAGTCGGTATCCGATGATCTCATTCACCGCGCAGAGGATGCAGCAGACAGCGATACAGAGCGCCTGGTTGGAGAAATCATGACGCTTATTGCGATCGCGATTGCGTCTGTTGGTGGAACAGCAATTATTGCCGCGTTCATCATGCGCTCGATCACCCGCAAACTGAAAGCTCAGGCGGAAACCGTTACGAAACTCGCCGACGGCGATCTGGATATTGATATCCGCTATTCCGACCGAAAAGACGAGATCGGCGACATCTCACGGGCTGCTGCTGTGTTCCTGGAAAACGCAAAAGAGCAACGGGCTATGAGGGCGCGAGCAGAACAGGAACAAGCCCGCCAGCGCGAGCGGCAATTGCACCTTGAGGCAACTATCGCGTCCTTTAAAACCCTTGTTGCAGAAACGATTGGCACTGCGACAGAGAGCTCTTCGGAACTGCGTCAGTCTTCCGAGACAATGTCGCGCCTTGCTGAAAATGCATCCCAGGGTGCGGTTGAGGCGCGCAAGCTCAGCACCGACGCCTCCGCCAATGTCCAAACCGTTGCCGCTGCAACAGAGGAACTTTCTCTTTCCGTTCAGGAGATTACATCTCAGACCAACCGGGCCAATGATCTCGCGACAGAAGCAACCGCGAAAGCGGAAACGGCGAACGATCAGGTCGGCTCGCTGCAGATTGCTGCCGAAGAAATCGGGACGGTTACTGAACTCATCCAGCAGATTGCAGAACAGACCAATCTGCTCGCCCTCAATGCGACCATCGAGGCCGCGCGGGCAGGTGATGCGGGCCGCGGCTTTGCGGTTGTTGCGTCAGAAGTAAAAACGCTCGCCACTCAGACTGCCAATGCAACACAGCGGATTTCCGAACAGATTGCCGGGATCCAGGGTTCGACTGCAGAAGCTGTGACCGCCGTCCAGGAGATCATGAAGAACATCGTGGAAGTGCGGGACCTCTCCGACAGCATTTCCAAATCTGTGGATCAACAGGATGCGGCGACTAAAGAAATCGCGGAATCGCTCGTAATGGCCTCGGAAGGAACGGATGGCGCTGCGCGCAATGTCGACGGCGTTACAAACTCCATGGCGGAGACTTCGAGTGAAATCGCGTCGGTGACTGTTGCCGTTGAACAGATCTCCGAGATCGTGGCGCGGCTTTCGAACGAGATCAACGTCTTCATCGCCGATGTTGCCGAGGATCGTAGCCAGGACGATCAGGCCGCTGCTTAAGGCGGCGCTCTTTTGATCGGATCGCCCCGTTCAGTCTGAACCCGCAGGTACATTAGGGACGGGGCCGCCTGCACCCCCTCCCCGTTTATTGCAGCCGGCCCTACTGGCGAGCGCAATAATTCAAAGACGCCCTCGAACTCCTCCTTAGAATTGATATGGGGATAGGGTTCGTCTGGCACCGGCACGTTCAGGAGCGCAGGCCTAACCAAGCTCGAACGTCGTGACCCCGAAAGTCTTTTTGATATCGGTGTCAGGGGCACTGCCAAGATACATGCGCGCGGTCTCGAAGGATGGTGCTAGCTGATAGCGTTTGGCAAGGGCGACTGCTTCCGTATTGGCGTTTGGCACATCCAGGATCACCTCATCGCCCTCAGCGCGCTTCGCCAGAGCACAGAAAAGGATATCGGCTGTCTCACTCTTTTCGGCGAAGAGCGGTCCGATCTTATAGCCGGACCGGCATTGACGGATGGTGCCGTAGCCGAGGATGGCGCCGTTCTCTCTCACGAGCAGAGAGTGCCGCGTCGCCACATCAGGTGCCAGCCAACGAGACAAAAAAGCCGTGCGGTCAGCCGGAAAGAAGCGTCTTTCCCATTTGGCGAGTTCAGCGATGTCCGTTGCAGTTACTTGGCTTAAGGCACTTGTCTCGACCGAGGAAACATCCGGCCGTCCCGAATAGCGGCTGTTCCCATCCGCATAGACGAAGCCCGATTTGCGATAGTTTTCCTGCTGCGCAACGACACCGTCTAGACCAACGGTCCGCCCTTTGAGGTAATCGAGGCCCTTCTCCCAGATTACCATCCCGGCGCCTGTGCCGCGCTTATCTCCCCGCACGATGTAAAAGCCGAGAAAACCATAATCCTCGCCGTAGCGGACGACGGATATGGAAGAAATCGGGTCATCCCCTTCGAATCCCATAAGGAAACCATTCGGATCCGCCGCAAAAAACGCATCGAGATCGTCAAGACCGGGATTCCAGCCCTCGGCAGCGGCCCAATCCACCGCGACCTTGAACTCATCCCTTGTTGCGTTCCTGATGATCATGACGCCCGTCCTTCTTTCGAAGATATCAGCATTTCGCAGAGACCGATTGCGGATTTGACACCGTCAATCAATGGAATGCCGAATTCCGCCTCAAGCTTTGCGCCAAGCTCGCTCATACCTGCACATCCAAGCGCAATCGCGTCGCATTTGTCCTCTTTGATTGCCGTCTGGATTTCCAATCGGATCTTCTCTTCCGATGCATCCGGAGACCGCTCAAGCTCAAGAACCGGGATATTGGTTGCCCTCACCTTCGCGCACCGCTTTTCGAAACCATAATTGCGGATGTTGTCTTCCAGCACCGGAACGGACACCGGTAACGTCGTGACAACAGTAAACCTTGCACCGGCCAGCATAGCGGCATGATAGGCGGCTTCCCCGATCCCGACGACGGGGATCGTTGCCCGCGCCTTCAGCTCAAAAAGACCGGTATCGTCAAAGCAGGCGATCACAACCGCATCGACGTCCTGGTCCGCAGTCATTTTGTCAAAGGTCTTGAAGAGATACGGCAGGGCTGCCTCACCGTCTTCCGGTCCCTGTATCGCCTCAGGTCCTTCCTTGGGATTGGTCGCAAGAATGGTAGTTCCCGGTCGCGCTGCCTTTTCCGCTTCCCGTCCAATCGCCTCGGTCATGGAAGCGGTCGTATTGGGATTGATGACGAGAATATTCATGCGCGTCAGACCATCCCTTTTCCCGCGTCGGAGCCATGACGGCTCCGTCGTCTGTTGAGAAGCCAGGCGATGACGAGGAAGGTTCCAATCACGATCATGGAAAAGACCGTCGTCAGGGTTCCAAGCGCATAGAGAACCGGTGTCGTGACATTGGTCGTCATCCCGAAAATCTCAAGCGGAAGCGTATTGTGCGATCCCGCCGTCAACAATGTGCGAGCGAACTCATCGTAGGACAGCGTGAAGCCAAAGAGCGCGACGCCGATCAGGCTCGGCGCGATGATCGGAAGCACAACCAAGCGGATCGTCTGCCACCAGCTTGCGCCAAGATCGCGGGCTGCCTCCTCATAGGCTCTGTCGAACCGGTTGAAGACGGCAAACATGATCAAAAGGCCGAAGGGCAATGTCCAGGTGAGTTGCGAACCGAAACCCGATGTCGACCAATGCACTTCCCAATCGACAATATTGAAGATGAGCCCGACGCCGAGCGAAATCAGGATTGATGGAATGATGAGGCTTGCGATGATCAGATAAAACAGGAAACCGGAGCCTCTGAACTTCTCGCGGAAAGCAAGCCCGCCCATCACCGAAAAGACGATTGTCGTCACCATGACCATGAGGCCGAGCGCGAAAGACCGTCTGAACGAGCCCCATATATCGCCAACCGCCTGTTCCTGAAAAAGGTCACGGAACCAGTGGAACGAGACCCCGTTCATTGGAAAGGTGAGCCCGCCGCGCGGGCCCTGAAATGACAAGATGCCGATCGTGATGATTGGCCCATACAAAAAGAGCACGAACAGACCAAAGAAGATTGCGAGCGGAAAGAAACTCTTTGAACGACGTTCCATCTCAAAGCTCCTTCCGGATATCGACGAAGCGCATCATGATGCTGATCATCAGGAGAACGGTGATCAGAAGCACGACTGCATTGGCTGCCGCTGCCGGATATTGCAGAAGCGCGATTTCGTTCGAAATCACACGGCCAACCGAAGCGCTTTGACCGCCCGACATGAAACGAACCGTGATGAAGTCTCCCATCACCAGAGTAACCACGAAAATCGAACCGATCATGATGCCGGGTTTTGCGAGGGGAATAATCACGTTGGTGAGGATCTGAAAGCCAGATGCGCCCGCATCGCGCGCTGCCTCGATCAGGGACTTATCGATCCGCATCATCGTGTTGAAAATCGGGACCACCATGAACAGCGCGTAGAGGTGGACGAAGGCAAGCACCACTGCGAAATCGGAAAAGAGAAGCCATTCCAACGGCTCGTCAATGACGCCCATATTGATCAGGGTCGAATTCGCAATACCGTTTCGCCCAAGAAAAGGGATCCACGAAATCATGCGGATAATGTTCGATGTCCAAAACGGAATGGTGCAAATCAGAAAGAGCGCGATCTGCCAGGTGAGCGAGCGCACATGAAAGGCCAGAAAGTAAGCCACCGTGAAACCGATGATCGTGCAGAAAAACCAGGCGAGAAAGGTGAATTGCAGCGTCTTCAGATAGGTCGACCAGGTCACCTGCGACGTCAGCACATATTCATAATTTCCGAAGATGAACGCCGGAAAAAACGACCATTCATTGTAGTCCCAGAAACTGACAACAACGATCGTGAGAAGCGGCAGTACCAGGAAGAATGCCAGAACCAATGTGATCGGCGCCACCAAAAGCCAGCTTGCGAAGGCACTTAAGGTTTTGCCGCCGAGAGATCGGTTCTTTTCGGTCATCAGGCCCAACATACCTTCCGGGAGTTTTGCCGTGAAAAGACCCGAAGTCGGAACTCCGGGCCTTTGCAGTCTCATTCAGATAAGCGACTGATGAAGTCCTTACGCGGCAATAAACTCATTCCACTTGCGAACCATGTAGCGGTTCTCGTCCATCACCGCGTTCCAGCAGGCAACACGGCCCATGCGCTCGAAGAAGGAACCGCCATCGCGAACGGCACCGGCTTTTTCCATCACATTGCCGAACGGATCCTTGATCTCACCGGCAGACGGTTTTCCTTCGAACCAGTAACCCCATTCGTCCTCTGTCATAAAGTTCTTGGAAGTTTCCGGCACGGCTGAATAATAGCCCTGACGCATCAGGAAGCCGCCGACCCAGCCGTCGAGATACCAATTGATGTATTCGTAGGCCGCGTCGAGTTCGAGCCCGGAAAGGTTTGCGGACAAACCAATGCCGCCGCCCCAGGAGCGATAGCCTTCTTTGAGCGGCTGGTAGACACATGGAATGCCTTTTGAACGCACAGCCGTGATTGCCGGTGACCACATGGACTGGATCACGACTTCGCCTGAGGCCATCAGGTTCACGCTCTCATCGAAGGATTTCCAGAAAGCACGGAACTGGCCGTTCTTTTTCGCCTCGGTAAAGATCGCCATTGTCTTGTCGATCTCTTCTTTGGTCATGTTGCCCTTGTCGCCGTATTTGATCTCGCCCATGCTTTCGCAGACCATGGCGGCATCCATAATGCCAATGGACGAGATGTCGAGGATCGAGGCTTTGCCCTTGAATTCAGGGTTCAGGAGTTCCGACCAGGTTTCAATCGGGCGGCCAATGAGATCCGGGCGGATGCCGAGCGTATCCGCGTTATAAATCGTCGGAATAAGTGTCATCCAACCCGATTCATTGTCGACGAAGCTCTTGCCGCCTGGACCTTCCACGAAGCCCACCGAATGCGGGGCGGTTCCCTGCGCTATGACGGATTCAGGCGTCAGTTTGCCGTTGCGAAAGATGCCGACGATCTTGTCGTAATTCTTGATCTTCGACGTATCCATCGCCTGAAGGTTGCCAGCACCCCAGACCTTTTTACAGATCCAGTATTCGATATCGGCGATATCGAAAGATTTCGGCTGGGTCGCAGCGCGCTGCGTCACGGCATCGGAATCTAGTGCTGTCATCTCAAGCGTGAAGCCGAGATCCTCTTTCACTTTTTGAGCAACGTCATTGAGGTTTGAAACGCCGGTGCCGAACTGTCGAAGCGTAACATCCTTGATGTTTTGCGCCCAGACCGTCGGAAACCCGCTGATCGCACCCGAACCGAGCGCTGCACCTGTGACTGCGGCGGTGCCTTTCAGAAGGCTCCTACGGCTTAAGCCCGCTTTTGCAGATGATTTTGTGTCGTCTTTCATGTGTTTCTCCCGTTTTGAATGTATTTCGCCTTTTTGGCTTTTCAGCCCGCCAGTTTGTGGAGGTCTTGCGCCTCCCAGCCCACATGAACCTTCTCGCCGACATCATATGCGTCGTCGAAGAAGCTGTTTTCAGACACCGAGGCGACGATCTCGCCGAGGTCACCGGCCTCCATGGAGACG
>JBCDCU010000025.1:0-18703 GCA_039181265.1 Pseudomonadota bacterium
CCTCTCCGATACCGAAAAAATGTTCTCCATGCAGATGGCAATGAACGCGTGGTCAGCGATCACGAACTTGCGTTCGAACATGCTCAAAAACGTTTCAGATGCGTTGAAAACAATCGCAAGAAACGTTGCTTAGGCTTCGATGATTGCCGAAGGGTGGAGCATCGCTCCCCCTTTGATTTTACCAGGGAAAATGTGCCGGAACGTGTTTTCGGCGCGACTTCGCATTGCGCTGTGATCCTGTTCACAGCGCACAACGGTAATAGTGGCTTATGGTCTTACAGAACCAATCCCAAGCCTCTCTAAGAGATATAGGGATAGTTCTGGAAAAACCAAACGATAGACAGCCAAGCTGAGCAAGGCGGCGAAACGATGGCAATAAACGAAGCGGCCCACCAACTGGTTCTGAAGGTCCTGACTGGGAGTCAGACAGGTGTAGAAGTCCGTTTGGATGATGGAGAATACACACTCGGCTCAGGCGTCGACGACGACCTGCAGTTCGTCGATCTCAGTCTTAAGTCAGGCCACGCGCGCCTTCGCCTCGGCGATGGTTCGATAGAAGTTGCCGGTGGCGCCGGGGAAGTGACGATTGCCCATCAGACGGCCATTCAACCCGGTGATGACGAATGGCGCACGGTAGACGCGCTTGACGTCATCACGATCGGTACGACAAGTCTTGCGATCGGTCCGGTCGATGCTGCCTGGGCGGGCCTTGCAAACTATCGCCCACCAAGCGACCAGTCAGCGCAATCCGAGGACGCAAAACCTGCCAAAGCCCAGCCAAACCGTCCGGCCAAGTCAATACAAAAAACCGGCCAACGCTCGTGGGCGCGGGCATTGATTGCCGCATCCATCGCTTTCCTTGCAATCGCAGGTATCGGCTATTTCGTAATAGGCGATTTTTCGTCTCACGCGAACAAGATTGCCAAGGGGCCTGAGAAAACCGATTTTGAAACAGTCCGCGCGACGCTTGACTCATATGAGTTTGGGCAAAGCATCGATCTGCGTCAGGAAGCGGACGGTGTAATTTTCGCGAAAGGCTATGTCGATGTGCCGGCCGAGCGCCGCGCATTGAGAAATGCCGTCGAAGAAACGGGCATCCCGGCGCGCCTTCGGTTATTTGTTCTTTCATCTTTGCGCACACAGATCGACGCCTTGATCGAGCATCAGCAGGTCAACGTCACTTATGAGCTTAACGAAGATGGGTCCGTGATTTTCGAAGGCGATGTGCTTGATGTTTCAAGAGCGGACAAGCTCGTCGCATCAGTCAATGAAGAGATTGTCGGCATTTCCGATGTCCAATCCAATATCCGGACTGCCAAAACCTATCTTGAGGCTGTGCGCGAATTGGGCAAACGGTCCGAAATCGCAAGCACGGTTCTCTTCAGGTTGGACGGCCCTTTGATTGAAGCGAATGGCGTGGTCATCAGCGAAAAACTCGATAGCTGGGTTGGTTTCGTTCAGTCTTATGCGCGACGGTACGCGGATAAAATCCCGCTTCGTTCCTTTGTTCAGCTCGTCAATGAAAACGGTGAGGTCCTTGCGGAACCCAACAACCAACGTCCTGGAAGCGCTGTGTTAATTGGTGATGCGGGTGAGAACGCGAGTGACTCTATTCTCAATCTCAACCGATTGAAACAGGGCTCCTTCAGTGCCGAAGACGTCTTCATGGGCTTCGACTCGAACAACCGGGAACCCGAAGCGCCGGTCGCCGCACAAAATCCCACGGTTCAAACCGTAGCGACAAATGGGCTTGACCCAACGATCGTAAACACTGTCGCAAGTGGTGAAGACGTCATTGGCTCGACTAACAGCACCACCGGCGATGTCGGGCTCGCCTCCGGCAGGGTGAGACCGTACATTTTTGACGGCCAGGGTAATCTTTCCCAAGAAGCCATGGATCTGTTCAAACAATGGCGCGAAGAAAAAAACGGGCGCGACCAGAACGCAGACGGCACATCCCCCTATATGAGCGACATGAACAATTCCATGGACCTCGTTACCCGTCACTGGGGCGACCAGTTCGATGTTCAAAACGCGTCGTCTTCAAAGAGCGAGACTGAAACCCTGATTGAACAGCGGTTTTTACCGCTTATTCAAAGCCCGACTCAGGAGTCACACAGCTGCTGGTCCGGCGCGCGGTTGAATCATGCCAATCTGCCATCAGTCCTTTTCTGGCTGGATATGCTCAGTGTGTCGTCCGACATGTCGCTTTCAACATTCGACATCGCCAACCAGCATTTGTTGCTCGAAGCTGCACTTAATCCCAGAAAAACAGCGGTTTGCGCCGAGCTGATGGAAGCCGACGTTCCCCTCAAAAAGATGTCGCTCTATTTGGCGGAAGCGCGCAAGAACCCGGACTTCATCAAATTTATCGTTCGCAATCATCAGGAATTCCCGATTGAAATTGCAGGCGTGATGCTGAGTTCTGACAACCGCTTTATTCAGACAGTGGACGGTGAAAAAGTCCGTGAAGGCGCAGCACCGGATACGGGCAGCAAACTGGCGAATGTCGGCGAACTCGGAATTCTGGTTCAACTGGAAAACCAGCTGGCCACCAAGGTCTATAACGAGCAGTTGGCCTGGAAGTCTGACAGTTAGCAAATAAACTGATTGAAAACGCTTCCACAATCAGATCTGGCGCAGGGAAACCTGCGCCTTTTTTGTGGGAAACACCCGCTTTGCACAAAGTGTTCTCCATTAACCACAGATCTTAATTTTTCATTAATATTAACTAAGTGATCCCACGAGTCGTGGTAAGACAATCTCGGCAGGGATGTGGGGGCAGCGATTGCTGTCTGGTTGCAGTAAGGAACCCGGGGTTTCCGGCATTCATGAGATTCGTCGCGATTATTCTTTTGTGCCTAGGTTTAGGGGCATGTGCATCGGTATCGCAATCCGACCGGGATTTCGACGTTTCGGCGACGAATGACAAGACCCGCGCCCGTCTCAATGATGCGAGCCTGAAAGATTTCCCGGATGATATTCCGGGCGAAACAGCGGGCGATAAAGTTCGCCGTTTCTTTTCCCGAGAAGGTCAAAGGGAGATCGCAGTCGACGGCGATCCTTACCCTGAACTGGAAGGCGAAGACCGGCCCGGACGTGGCGGCATTATCGATACCGAGCGCTTTAACCAGCCGCCGCGTGAACGCGAACGTATCGAGTTCGTCGGCTCTCTCTCCGCTGAACCCCAACAACTCTTGATCACATCAGTCGATGAGGAGCGTAACTTGCGCGAATTGCGCGAGGCAGGCGCCCGCCCCATAGATCCAGACGAGCGCGTCGAAATCCGCCTCGAGAATGACACGCTTGAATTCGCCGTCCGTCAGTTGCTCGGTGGTCTTTTATCGGTGAATTACGTTGCTGCGACCAGCCTTGAAGGCACGGTGACCTTTCAAACCGAACGCCCGATCCGCAAGAGCCTCGTACCGTCCGTGCTACGCGATATCCTCGCCTCAAACGGCTATGTGATGAAGCTCATCAATGGGGTTTACCAGATCGGGACGCCGGAAGTCATTCAGCGGCTTGAAACCAATACCGCTGTCGGCGAGACGGGCGATCTTGTGAGTAAAGTCATTACTTTGAGGCGCGGGAGTGCGGTCGAAGTTGCAACTGTCGTCGCCTCTGTGCTGCCCCTTGGAGCCTCAGTGACGCCGGTCGAATCGAACAACTCAATCATCCTGCGGGCAACGCCGGTCGACCTTCCACCGATTGAAGACCTCATTCGCACGCTTGTGAACAGCGGGGTGGCAGACGATCTTATTGCAGTGATCCCGCTCAAAGAGAGCCCGCCAGAGCAAGTCGCGGCGTCGATCCTCGCCTTCTATCAGGCGAACGGCACGCCGATAGCAAACATCCCGGTCGTAATCCCATTGGAAAACCAGCAATCCTTGCTTGTTGGTGCCAAAAGCACCCGATCGATGGCGAACATCCGCTCGCTTATTCAGGGGCTCGACAAGGATCTGCGCGATGCGGCGTCTTTACGGATCATCCCCTTGAAGCATCTGCCGGCAGATGAAATTGCGACACAGCTCAATGCAATTTTTGGAACCGGCGCGCCGGCAGCAGCTGCTGCAACGCAAAGTCAGGCAGCTCCATCGGGCGCAGAAGCAAGTGTCCAAGTGACCGATACCGGCGGTGCAGATGTCAACGCAGATGCAAACACCGGGGGCGATTCCGTTACGGCTCCAAGTATTGTGAGGCGGTCATCAAACGACCGGGGGCAGGGCGCTCCGAATGCACGCGCCTTTGCCGAGCGTCAGGCAAATGCCGATCCCCTTGCAGGGGCTGGCCCGATTGCGAGTCAGGCAGATCAGGCCGTATCGATCGTGCCCGATACCAGAAACAACGCACTCCTTGTCTTCTCAACGTTCAGGCAATTCCGGAGAATCCGGGAAGTCGTGAATGCTCTTGACCTTCCGTTGGCGCAGGTTGTGATCGAAGCCACCATCGTTGAGGTCGAAATCAATGACCAACTCGGCTACGGCGTCCAGGCGTTCCTGGAAAGCAGCAACATTGCGGCACGATCCTCCACCACGATCACGCCTGTTGATCCCGGAACGGCGGGTGGTTTCGCTGCCCTCAGCTTCGATAGTTTCGGCACGCTTGATGCGACGGTGGTCCTCAGCGCGCTGCAAGCCATTACCAACGTTCAGGTCATTTCATCACCTTATCTGACAGTGCTTGATGGCCGCGCCGCGCGCCTTTCGATTGGCGATCAGGTTCCGTTCCTGCTCGCATCTTCCACAACAACCGGTGACGGTGACACAACGGTTACGAACGAAGTGGAAGTCAGGGATACCGGCATCATTTTGGAGGTTACACCTCGGGTGAATGTTGATAATTCCGTGCTTCTGAACATCAGCCAGGAAGTCAGCTCCGTCGTTCCAGGCGGACTTGGAACGGAATTGACGCCAACGATTTCCCAACGTTCAATCAACTCGGATGTCGTCGTGCGCTCTGGAAAAACGGTTATTCTCGGGGGCCTCATCGAGGATGAGGCAACCAAGACGACGACCGCACTTCCGGTTGTGGGCCGGATACCGGTGATCGGAAACCTGTTCAAGCAGACCCAGGACGATCTCACCCGGTCAGAACTTCTTGTTATGATCACCCCGCGCGTGATCCGCAAAGCGTCCCAACTCGACAACATCACACGTCAACTTCGGTCGGTTTTGACGACACGCTAGACGGGCGGCATCTTAAAACCTATCTATTCCGTTAGCTGATATGTGCTCAAAAGCACACAGGGACCAAAGCAGGCTGATATCATATCGGCAGGTTTACAGGGTGTGGTGACAATTTGCCCAACGAACAAGAAGAAGATATCCGCGCACATATCGCGCCGGTATCCATTGAAGCGTGGCAGGCGGATGGCCTGGGCGACGCGCTGGCAAGTGCTGACCTGGAGCTTTTGTTGAAGGAAGCTCCGGATGAGGACGGAAGTGCGTCTGCCGGTCTCGACATAACGTCCAGCGCTGCTCACGTATATGAAGAAGCGGTCCGGCTCATGGGAGCAGGAGACACGAACGGCGCTCGGCAATTGTTCCGCTTATTGAAAGCCCATTCACCTCTTGAAAACATCGGCGTCTTCGGCTTGCTCGCACTTGCGGCACATGAAGAGGACTTTGAAACCGCATTATCATTGGCCAATGAACTTATCGAAAACGACTGCCGGATTCCTCGCGTCTATCTGATCGCCGGCTATTCCGCTCTTCAACTCAAGCAGACAAAATACGCCAAGAGGTATTATGCGCTGGCAAGCCGCCTCGCGCGCAAAAATCCGGCTTATAGGGACGAGCAACGCGCGGTTCAGCGCGAACTCCTGATGCTTCAATTTGCTTGATTAAGCTAGCAGGCATGCTGCCAGTGAAATGGCTTTACGCCGACCTGCCATAAAGACCGCACACTTGCGAGACATCGTCGTCACGACAAAAAGTGCTTACGGGCCGAATAGACGGAAAGTGTGACCCGGATGGTGAGTCCGCAGGGATTCGAACCCTGGACCTACTGATTAAAAGTCAGTTGCTCTACCAACTGAGCTACGGACTCTCAAGTTGGGTAGGCGTGTACATATGCTTTCGCCTTCGGACGGTCAATAGGTCAGTGCAAGAAAGTCCAACCGGATTCATCTCTAAGGCCTGCTAACGTAAATCTCGCGTCACCTTGTCTTCAACGGAACGTGCATTGCGGTAGTGCGTTGATTTGGATTATGGAAACGGCAAGGAAATAAGGGCAAGATCATTGCCATAACGTCTTCCGTTAAAGACGGGATCGGAACTGATGGATATAACCCTCGCCGGGGCACTTCTCGCCGGTATCATTTCGTTCGTATCACCCTGCGTGTTGCCGCTGGTTCCGCCATATTTGTGCTATATGGCAGGCGTTTCGCTCGACCAGTTGACTGGCAAAACCAGTTCGCCGCGTTCGCAGAGCTATATCCTGTTCGTTGCGATATGTTTTGTCCTTGGTTTCACCACCGTCTTCGTTGCCCTCGGCACCGGCGCGTCTGTTATCGGACAATTCTTACGCGCCCATCAAATCCTGCTGGCGCAAATTGCAGGTGTCGCCATCATTCTGATGGGACTGCATTTTCTTGGCGTTTTCCGGATCGCGTTTCTTTATAAAGAGGCGCGCCTCAACACGTCGAAAACGTCATCTGGTCCAATCGGTGCCTATGTCATGGGCCTTGCTTTCGCTTTCGGCTGGACCCCGTGCATTGGCCCGGTTCTTGGTGCCATCCTCGCCGTAGCCGGCGCGGAAGCAAGTGCAGCGCAGGGAGCCCTTCTCCTTGGCGTCTATTCCCTCGGCATCGGCGTGCCGTTCATCCTCGCCGCCTTGTTTGCAAAAGCTTTTCTTGGCTTTATCGCCCGTTTTCGCGCTTATCTTGGCTCCGTTGAAAAAGCGATGGGTGGGCTGCTGGTCGGGACAGGTGTTTTGTTCATCACCGGCTCAATGACCGTGATTGCCAATTACCTGATCGATCTCTTCCCGGGTCTTGCCACAATCGGCTGATCGCCTGCACGATCGATCAACGGAATAGAGTCGTTTTGCAAAACGCTTCGATCCGGCGCAATTCAACACAATCGCGAATCGCATCAGCAGCGTTTTCGTAAGGTCCTGCGATAAGACGTGTCTGACCGTCTTCGTCCTTGGTCGGCACATAGCGTGGCTGCAGCTTTGTAAGAACGCCTGGTTGCTCACGCGTCAAATCGTTCCAGAGACTGCGTGCCCGCGCCTCAGTCGGGTTGATCCCAAGATCGAGCGCGAAGAGCGTCGTTATCGCACCGATACTTCCAACCGGCTGCGAATCGATGCCTCGTGCTGAAAGGTTTGATGCATCGGGCTGGGTTTCACCAAAGCTTTCCGCGACACTGCTTGCGGCCGTGTCTGTTCGAGGTTCTCCGGGGGAGCGGATAAGTGCCGGCGCATCTTCATTTGCAATACGGGAAACAGGAACCGAGCGGGCTTCCGCACCACCGGATCCAAGAGCGGCGGGCGGTTTGATCTCTAGGGGAGCGGAGATTTCCAGCGGATCCTGAGTGCTCGCTGTTTCATCGAGTGTTTCAGAACCAATAGTGTCGACGGCCTCTGCCTCTGGACTTTGAGCAGCCACGTTTAACCCCGCCGACGATGCCTGCGTGGCGGAGACCGAGACTGGTTGACCCGAAAGAGCTCCACCAGCTCCGGACGTTATGTCTGTGTTCGACAGAATCGATCCATCGATATCCGCGTCTTCTCCAATCTTCGCCGACAGGTTAGTGAGCTCTCGGCTCATCTCTTTCTGCTCTGTCCGCATTTGTTTGATAAGGCTTGCGAAGAGATCAAGCCGCTCCGCATTTTTCGCCTCAATTCCACTTGCGACGAATGCTCCGCGGTCCGGTGTACTCGCAGCAAGAGCATCGCTCCGCCCGACGCTGCCGGTTATGGTCTGATCAACGGCTGCATACCGCGCGGACTTCTCCGCAAACGCTCCAGACGTGAATGAATATCCGGCAAGCCCAATTGACCCCAATGCGGCAAGCGCCCAAGCATAGGTTGCATATGACCGGCGTTTGGATAGCTTTTCTGGATCGCTCACAATACGCCGTTCAGCACGCAAAACTTTTCCTGTCATCGTTTTCCGTCTCGTGTTAGGTGCCATGCCAAAGGGACCGGGTTAGGTGATTGAAGTTTAAGAGATTCGCGCCCGTGCTTCGAGCCTTGCAACCTTTTCGCCCCCGTTCCGTCAAAAAAGCTCCCAATTCCATTAAGAGCGGCGGAGGACCATGCGTATGACGGCGTCAATCCTGGGTATTCTCTTGGCTGCGGGCGAGGGGACACGGATGCGTTCCCGGTCACCCAAAGTTCTGCACCATGTCGCTGGCCGTCCTATGGTCGGCCATGTTCAATCGGCGATGGCGGAAGCGGGCATAGCAACCATGGCGCTTGTTGTCGGAAACGGCGCCGAGAAGGTCGCCGACACCGCGAAAGCAAGCTATCCGGAAACGCAGATTTTCGTGCAATCAGAACGCCTCGGGACAGCCCATGCGGTCCTTGCCGCCCGGGACGCTATCGAGCAGGGCTTCGACAGCATCGTAATCGGTTATGGCGATACGCCCTTGGTAACGCCCGGATTGTTCATGTCGATCATCAATGAACTCCAGACCGGCGCGGACGTCGTTGTTCTCGGATTTCACAGTGAGAACCCTACAGGGTACGGTCGTCTGATCATGGATCAGGGTAAGCTCACCGCGATCCGTGAGGAAAAGGATGCAACGCCTGCAGAGCGGCAAATTACGTTCTGCA
Organism: Pseudomonadota bacterium; assembly: GCA_039181265.1. Classification (GTDB taxonomy): domain Bacteria; phylum Pseudomonadota; class Alphaproteobacteria; order Rhizobiales; family JACESI01; genus JBCDCU01. Next base: position 8,785 of record JBCDCU010000025.1, read on the forward strand.
ACAGCGGGATTATGGGGCTCTCCGGACCTAGGGCGCTTGATCTTCTCGACGCGATCGGAAATGAGAATGCCAAGGGCGAGTTCTATCTTACCGACGCCGTCGCGGTTGCAAACGCAGGCGGCCTCGACGTTCGCTCGGTCGAAGGCAAGGAAGAGGATACGCTTGGCGTCAACAATCGTATCGAACTCGCAGCGGCTGAAGCCTGTCTTCAGGAACGCTTACGCGCGAAAGTCATGGAAAACGGTGTCACGCTCGTCGACCCGAATAGCACATTTTTGAGCTACGACACGGAGATTGGGGCGGACACGATTATCGAGCCCAATTGCTTCTTCGCGCCAGGTGTAAAGATCGCAGAAGACGTGACGATCAAGGCGAATTGTTATTTTGAGGGCGACACGAAAAAGGGACAGTTCGTAACGGTGGCAAGCGGCGCGGTCATTGGCCCATTTGCGCGTCTTCGGCCAGGCGCATCTTTGATGAGCGATGTAAAGGTTGGAAACTTCTGCGAAGTGAAAAATGCGAGTGTTGGACGCGGCGCCAAAATCAATCACCTGACCTATATCGGCGACGCCACGCTTGGTGCGGATGCCAATATCGGCGCAGGGACAATCACCTGCAACTACGATGGCTTTTCAAAGTACATTACCGAGATCGGCGAGGGCGCTTTTATCGGTTCCAACAGCGCCTTGGTCGCTCCGGTATCGATTGGCGACGGTGCTTACATTGCCTCTGGCAGCGTCATTACGGACAATGTATCCAACGACGCTCTGGCCGTTGGACGGGGACGCCAGGTTCAAAAAGACAAATGGGCCGCTGAGATGCGTGCGAAGCGCAAAGACGGATAGCGATAAGCTCTTACACCCCATTAACAATCTGCAATTGTCTTTGTATTCAAAGCGATGACAAAGAAGCGTAGGAACGCGATGCGGAACGATCAGGGACAAAAATAACGATGTGCGGAATTATTGGCATTCTCGGTAAAGAGCCCGTCGCGGCTAAACTCGTCGACAGTCTCAAGCGGCTGGAATATCGCGGATATGATTCCGCCGGGATTGCCACACTTGAAGGCGGTACCCTTGCCCGTTGTCGGGCCGAAGGCAAACTGGTCAATCTGGAAGAGAAACTGACAGATGCCGGACTAAACGGCGTCAGCGGGATCGGCCACACGCGCTGGGCAACCCATGGCGCTCCAAGCGAAGCAAACGCCCATCCACATCAGGCTGGCGTGGTTGCTGTCGTGCACAACGGGATCGTTGAAAACTTTCGGGAATTGCGGCGCGAGTTGAAGACCAAGGGAAGGGACTTCCAATCAGAGACAGATACGGAAGTCGTCGCGCAAGCGGTCAACCATCGAATTGCCGAGGGTCTCAGCCCAGTAGAGGCGGTCCGGCTGACGATCAAGGAACTCACGGGCGCCTTCGCGCTCGCCTTTCTCTTCTCGAATGAAGACGATTTGATGATTTGCGCGCGGCGCGGAAGTCCGATCGCAATCGGTCACGGCGACGGCGAGAATTTCATCGGTTCCGACGCCATTGCACTGTCCCCGTTCACGAACATCGTCACATACCTGCAGGACGGGGATTGGGCGGTCATCACGCGGAATTCCGTCGAGATTTTTGATGAAAACGACCAGCCTGTGGAACGGGCGCGTCAGACATCGCTGGCGATTTCCAAACTCGCAGAAAAGGGCAATCACCGCCATTTCATGCAGAAGGAAATCTATGAGCAGGGCGATGTGGTGGCGCATACATTCAACCATTACATCGATCTTTCCAATCGGAAGTTTCGTGACAGCGTAACGGACGGCATAGATTTCAAGAGTGTCTCAAGGCTCTACATTTCGGCCTGCGGAACCGCCTATTATGCTGGCCTGATCGCCAAATACTGGTTCGAGCGCATCGCGCGCCTTCCTGTCGAAATCGATGTCGCGTCCGAATTCCGCTACCGCGAGATGCCGCTTGATCCGAATGGTCTCGCGCTCTTCATCTCGCAATCCGGTGAAACCGCCGACACACTTGCCTCGCTAAGGTACTGCAAGAGCGAAGGCCTCCCGATCGGGGCAATCGTCAATGTCCAGGAATCAACGATCGCGAGAGAGAGCAACATCGTTTTCCCAACCCTTGCCGGTCCGGAAATCGGTGTGGCGTCTACGAAAGCATTCACTGGTCAGCTATCGGCTCTTGCCTCACTCGCCCTCAAAGCCGGTCAGGAGCGGGGCACGCTGACGGCAAAAGAACTGGAAGAACACTTCCTGATCATTGCCGATGCACCGTCTTACATTGAACAGGCATTGAAACTTGAAAAACAGATCGACCAGCTCGCAAAGCAGATCTCGCGTGCGGAAGACGTCCTCTATCTTGGTCGTGGCACGAATTTCGCGCTTGCGATGGAGGGTGCGCTCAAGCTGAAGGAGATCTCTTACATCCACGCTGAGGGCTATCCAGCAGGCGAGCTCAAACACGGGCCGATCGCACTGATCGATGAAAACATGCCGGTTGTTGTGATTGCTCCGCATGACACGCTTTTTGAGAAAACCGCCTCAAACATGCAGGAAGTTGCGGCCCGCGGTGGTCAAATCATCCTGATCACTGACGAGCGCGGCGTAGAAGAAGCCGGTATTGATGCGTTCGAAACCATCATCATGCCAAGCGTTCCGTCGTTACTCGCGCCGATCATTTATGCGCTTCCGGTACAACTTCTCGCCTATCATACAGCGGTCTTCATGGGGACCGACGTCGATCAGCCCCGCAACCTCGCCAAATCGGTCACCGTGGAATAGTCGCGAAGCCTTCTAAAACCGCGCAAACGAAAGGCAAAGCAACAAAAAAACGTCTTGTTAGGCGTTTGGAAGTGGCTATGTACTATTTGAGTTGGATGAACTCTGAACTCCGCCAACCCAAGGAATGAGCCCTGACTAAGCACGATCGCCACGATAAACACCACGGCCTGGCTGCAGCGGTGAATCCGCCTCCGTTAACACGGTTGCGCAACTACTTCCTGACGGGGCTGGTTATCGCTGCGCCGATCAGCATAACGGCCTATCTGACATGGACGTTCATCACCTATGTCGATGAGACGGTCAAACCTCTCATTCCAGCGGCTTACAATCCCGACAATTACCTGCCGTTTTCCGTACCTGGTGTTGGACTTGTCTTCGCGATCATCGCCTTAACGCTGCTCGGTTTTATTACGGCAAACTTTATCGGAAGAAGCATAATCTCCGCCGGAGAGCGCATGCTTCACAGCATGCCACTCATCAGAAATCTCTACAGCGGCCTGAAACAGATTTTCGAGACGGTTCTGTCTCAGAATGAAAAGAGCTTTCAGCGCGCAGGACTGATCGAATATCCGCGCCGTGGGCTCTACGCCGTTGTCTTTATCTCAACCGAGGCACAAGGCGAGGTCATCCATAAACTCGACGACCGCGGAGAAAAGGTATTCAGCGTCTTCCTCCCGACCACGCCGAACCCGACCTCGGGCTTTCTCTTGTTCGTACATGAGGAAGATATTATTCCACTTGATATGTCGGTTGAAGAAGCCGCGAAGCTTGTGATTTCCGCAGGGCTTGTTTCTCCCGAGTACAATCAGGAGCATCTCAAGGAACTCGCAGAAGCGGCGGAAAAGCAAGCCGCCGAATAATCAGCCTGCCCGCAACAGCCTGATCGCCTCATCCCGATCAAACAGATAGAGAAGACGCCTTACGGCTTCACCACGCGGAGTTTCAAGCGCCCGATCGCGCGAAAGAAAAGCCCGCGCATCGTCCCGTGCGACGGCGAGCAGGTCGCCATGGACTGTCATATCCGCAAGACGAAAACCCGGCATTCCGCTTTGCTTTGTTCCAAGAAGATCGCCTTCGCCGCGCAATTTCAGATCCTCTTCCGCAATCACAAACCCGTCTTCGGTCTCTTTCATGACCTCCAAACGGCGTTTTGCGACATCGCCGAGCGGCCCTCGGTAGAGAAGCACACAGCTCGACGGCTTATCACCGCGGCCGACCCGGCCGCGCAACTGATGAAGTTGAGAGAGGCCAAAGCGCTCAGCATGCTCGATGATGATGATGGTCGCGTCGGGCACATCAACACCAACCTCAATGACTGTGGTTGCAACGAGGATCTTCGCAGGCCCATTCTTGAACAAATCCATCGCCGCATCTTTTTCAGCACCACTCATACGGCCATGGACCAGCACAACGTCGTTCGGAAAGATCTTTCTGAGCGCCTCAAAACGCTCCTCCGCGGCAGTGAAATCAAGCTCTTCGTTTTCTTCGACAAGTGGACAGACCCAGTAGACCTTTTCCCCCGCTCCAATACGGGGTTTGAGGCGCTCAACGAGATCACCGATCCGTTCGAAGGAAAGGGTTGCCGTCTCAACCGGCTTTCGCCCGGCCGGCTTACCGGTCAGCTTCGAAACATCCATATCCCCGAAATAGGTCATGACCAGAGTTCTCGGGATCGGTGTTGCCGTCATTGCGAGCAGGTCCGGCTGATCCCCCTTAGCCATGAGCGCGAGGCGTTGATGAACGCCGAAGCGATGTTGTTCATCAATGACGACCAGGCCAAGGTTGGAGAAGGACACGCTGTCCTGGAAAAGCGCGTGGGTTCCAGCGACGAGATCGATGCTGCCGTTTGCAAGTCCGTCGAGCACCTCTTTTCGCACAGCCCCTTTTTCCTGCCCCGTCAGGATCGCGACCTTCAAGCCGGACGCTGCTGCAAACCTTTGAAGCGTTGCATAGTGCTGTCTAGCCAGGATTTCAGTCGGTGCCATCAACGCCGTTTGGAACCCGGCTTCGGCAGCCGTCGCCGCCGCCAGAAGACCGACCACGGTCTTTCCCGACCCGACATCGCCTTGAAGAAGCCGAGCCATACGCTGAGGTTCTGCGAGATCCGCGCGTACTTCCGAAAGCACTTCTTTTTGTGCTTCAGTGAGTTCAAATGGAAGCGCTTCTCGGATCTGTTCCGAATAGACACCGGTGCCCTGCTTGATGTGTCCCTTCGCCTTCTTCACTCGCTCTCGAACCAGAGAAAGAGCGATCTGGCCGGCAAGAAGCTCGTCATAGGCAAGACGCATGCGCGCTGGATGTTCCGGGAGTGCTTCGCTGCCATCGGCGGGCAGATGGAGCTTCTGCAAGGCATTGTGAAAACTCGGCCACTTACGTGCTTCAATCAAAGCCGGATCGCTCCATTCCGGCAAATCAGGAAGCAAACTCAACGCACTTTTCACGGATCGGGCGAAAACCTTTTGAGACAATCCAGCGGTCATCGGATAGACCGGTTCGATGATGGGAAGCGCGTCGAATTCCGCCGCACTCAATATGTGGTCCGGATGCGGCATCTGCAGGAATCCGCCGTAATCTTCGACTTTGCCGCTGATAAAACGCGTTTCTCCAATCGGAAGAAGCTTCGAAAGATAGTCCCCATGCGTCTTAAAAAAGACGAGTGTTAACGCACCGGTTTTGTCATGAACGGCAACTCTGTAGGGCGCACGGCGGTTGCCACGCGGTGGAGGACGGTGTTCGTCAACCGTGACCTCCAAAGTCACGACGCGCCCGGCTCTGGCACCCGAAATCCCGGGCCTTTCACGGCGATCGATCAGATTGACCGGAAGGTGAAACAACAGATCGACAACCCGCACATCCGCATTCTCCCGCAAATTCGGGACGAGCCGCCGCAAAACACGCGAAAGTTTCGGTCCTATACCGGGAAGTGTCTCTGCAGACTGAAAAAGCGGATCGAGATCTGTGGGACGGGTTGCCATCGGCTTTGCGAGATATTCTTTCTGCGAGCGCCTAATCCTATAGCGGCACGGCTTGAAACGGTATAGGAACGCGCGATGTAGTGGGACGGCGCAGGCATATGGAGCGCCGTTTAAAGGGGAAGAGCAATGATGAACATGAACGGTCCTCAGCTTTCGTCAGATGGACTGGAGCCGCGCCGCAAGAAATTACTGTTTCGCGCTTGGCATCGAGGCATCAAGGAAATGGACATTGTGCTCGGCACATTCGCCGATAATCATCTCACGACACTCAGCGACCACGAACTCGACGTGTTTGAACGTCTGATGGATGTACCCGACCGCGAACTCTTTAAGTGGATCAGCGGAGAGGCTGAAATCCCCGAAAACTACCGCTCCGCGCTCCTTGACCGCATCATTGCTTTTCACGGCGCCTGACGCCCTGCAAGACCAACTGTAAGCGCTTGAAATGATTACCCCAAAAGCAATCCTCGAGGAAAGTGGAGACAAGATCCTATCCGGCGTTCCAGACGGGATGGAAGGCCTGTTGTTGGCTGATCTGGCCCGTGAGGCGGCGAGAGAAGGAGAAAGCGGGCCTTCCGTTGCAATGATCACACGCGATGGCGCCCGCCTTTCAATGATTGCGGATGCTTTGTCTTTCTTCGCGCCTGAAGCCGAGATCATCGAGATTCCGGCGTGGGATTGTTTGCCCTATGATCGGGTCTCTCCGTCATCGCCGGTTCTTGCGGCGCGCATGGCCGCGTTTTCACGACTGTCAGATGTAGCAGCCGCCCCCTCAAAACCGGTCATTGTACTGATGACGGCCAATGCCGTCATGCAGCGCATACCGGAACCGGATCAACTCACCGGCAAAGCCCTATCCGGAAAACCCGGCAACCGGATCGATATGAAGGCGATCACCGCCTGGCTTGGTGACAACGGCTTCGAACGGGTTTCTACAGTGCGAGAGCGCGGCGAATACGCGGTGAGGGGAGGGATCGTCGATCTTTACGCGCCTGGAGATGGCGCACCTCTAAGGCTCGACTTTTTTGGAGACACGCTCGAGTCAATTCGAAGTTTCGACGTCGATAGCCAGCGCAGTCTTCAGCAACTCAGACACTTCGAACTGGTGCCGATGAGCGAGGTACCGCTTGACGATTCGTCCATCAAGCGGTTCCGGGAGCACTATGTTCGTGCGTTCGGAGCAGCCAACCGTGACGATGGTCTTTATCAGGCGATCTCAGAGGGTCGGCGTTTCGCCGGGATGGAGCATTGGCTGCCACTCTTTTATGACGGTCTGTCTGATGTGTTCGCCCTCCTTGGCAAGACACCGATTATCGTGGATCACCTCGCTGACGAGGCACTGAAAAGCCGCTACCAGCAAGTTCAGGATCATTATGAAGCGCGCGCGTCCGCACTCGAAGAGACCCTGTCCGATGGCGCAGCACCTTATAAACCCGTCGAACCGGAACGCCTGTACCTGGCACCGGAAGACGTGGCCTCGTTGATCTCTGACAGGCTCCGTCTTGATCTGTCGCCGTTCCAGCAACTTGAAACCGACCGACAGGTTGTCGATCTCGGTGGGCGCCACGGGCACAGCTTCGCTGCAGAACGGCAAAGTGCTGACGCCAATGTCTTCGATGCGGTGAAAGACTTCATCGCTGAGAAGATCAAAGAAAAAAAGACACCCGTTATCGCCTGTTGGTCCGAAGGATCGGCGGATCGGATGGCACAGGTTCTCGCCGATCACGGTGTGACCGCTTTATCAAAAGTCCCCGATTGGGATGGTGTTCTGGGCCTTGAGGCGCCGCAATGCGCTCTGGTGGTTCTTCCCCTTGAAGCAGGCTTTGAAACAGCAAGCCTTGCGGTCATTGGGGAACAGGACATTCTGGGGGACCGCCTTGTTCGGAAGAGCAAAAGGCGTCGCAAGGATGCAGGTTTTATTTCCGAGGTTGCAAGCCTCGCGGAAGGCGATCTCGTTGTTCACATAGACCATGGTATCGGACGCTTCGAGGGGCTGAAATCGATTGAAGCGGCGGGTGCTCCCCATGATTGCCTCGAGATCGTCTACCACGGCGGCGACCGGCTCTTCGTACCTGTTGAGAACATTGAGCTTCTTTCAAGATACGGGGCATCGGCCGAGGGCGAAGCGCAATTGGACCGGCTTGGCGGCACAGCCTGGCAGGCGCGTAAGGCGAAACTCAAGAAACGGCTCCTGGAGATGGCCGATCAATTGATTGCGGTCGCAGCACAGCGCGCGCTGAAAACCGCGGAAGCGCTACCACCGCCTGACGGCCTTTACGACGAATTCGCGACGCGTTTTCCATACGATGAAACAGAAGATCAGTTAACGGCCATCGACTCCGTGCTGGATGATCTTTCAGCGGGAAAACCAATGGACCGGCTCGTTTGCGGTGATGTCGGCTTCGGCAAGACCGAAGTGGCGCTTCGGGCCGCCTTCGTCGCCGTCATGAACGGCAAACAGGTCGCTATTGTGGTTCCGACCACACTTCTCGCCCGTCAGCATTTCAAGACCTTCAAAGACCGTTTCCGGGGGTTACCCGTCCGGGTTGAACAGGCGTCGCGCCTTGTTGGTCCCAAGGCTTTGTCTGACACGAAGAGGGGGCTCAAGGAAGGCGATGTCGATATCGTTGTCGGCACCCATGCTCTTCTCGGAAAGGGGATAGGATTCAAGGCGCTAGGCCTTCTTATCATCGACGAAGAACAGCGGTTTGGAGTGAAACACAAGGAGCGGTTGAAGGAACTGAAAGCCGATGTGCACGTTCTAACGTTATCCGCAACACCCATTCCCCGCACATTACAGCTAGCACTCACCGGCGTGCGGGAGCTCTCGCTAATCACGACACCACCCGTCGACAGGTTATCGGTCAGAACATTTATCTCGCCGTTTGACGGCCTCGTCGTGCGGGAAGCGCTCTTGCGCGAGCGTTATCGCGGCGGCCAATCCTTTTATGTCTGTCCGAGGATTACCGATATCCGCACGGTCAGGGAATTCCTTGAAGAAAAGGTGCCGGAGCTCAAGGTGGCGGTGGCCCATGGTCAGATGGCTCCGTCAGAGCTTGAAGACATCATGACGGCCTTTTATGACGGCCAGTACGATGTGCTCTTGTCGACGACGATCGTCGAATCCGGCCTCGATGTTCCAAGCGCAAACACCCTGATCGTGCACCGCGCAGACATGTTTGGTCTGGCACAGCTCTACCAGATCCGAGGGCGCGTCGGACGGTCCAAAACGCGCGCCTATGCGATCATGACGGTCCCGGTCAATAAAACACTCACAAAGGCCGCAGAACGGCGTCTGCGCGTGCTGCAGTCTCTCGATAGTCTCGGCGCAGGTTTTCAGCTTGCAAGCCACGATCTCGATTTACGCGGATCCGGCAACCTTCTGGGCGAACAACAATCCGGCCATGTGCGCGAGGTCGGATTCGAACTCTATCAGCAAATGTTGGAAGAGGCCGTCGCTCAGCAAAAAGCTGGCGGCGATATCGACGATGATGGACAATGGTCGCCGCAGATCACAGTCGGCACCCCGGTCCTTATCCCGGAACACTATGTGCCTGATCTGAACCTTAGGCTTTCGCTTTACCGCCGACTTGCAGATCTCTCCACCAGTGAGGAAATTGATGCGCTCGGAGCGGAAATTATCGATCGCTTCGGCCCGTTACCGGAGGAGGTCGAACACCTCCTCAAGATCGTCTACATCAAGGCGCTCTGTCGCAGAGCAAATGTGGAGAAGGTAGACGCCGGGCCGAAGGGTGTTGTGTTGACCTTGCGGAACAAAGAATTCCCTAACCCGGCAGGGCTCGTCCGCTACATCTCCGAACAGGGAACCCTTGCAAAGATCAAACCGGACCAACGCCTGGTCATCCTGCGTGACTGGCCGGTTCCGGAGAAACGGCTCAAAGGCTGCGCTGTGATCCTAAGCCAACTTGCCAAAATCGCAGTCGCTGAAACACAGGCAGCCTAATCCGGCAGTCGGAAGCGATTAAGACGCTTCAAGCTTCCCGTTCAGCAAGCGCCTGGCGGAACGCCTGCACTAGCGTCTCAGGCTGCTGCGCACCCATAATCGCGTATTTCTGATCGATAATGAAACAAGGCACCCCGGTTACACCGATCTTTTGGGCCTGCTCGATTTCCGCCTTGACCTCGTTCTTGTCGTTATCGCCAG
>JBCDCU010000026.1:0-18703 GCA_039181265.1 Pseudomonadota bacterium
CTTCATAATGTTTTTCGGTCAGGTGGTTTTTCCTAGCGACCGGCCTCAAGCAGGAGCCATCCGATGAAATGGGTTATTGCCATTGTTCAGCCGCATCGCCTTGACGATGTGCGCGAAGCCCTTCTCGATGTCGGCATGGAAGGTCTGACCGTCTGCGAAGTCAAAGGATATGGTCGACAGAAAGGCCATACAGAGGTCTATCGGGGCGCAGAATATCAGATCCAGTATGTGCCTAAGATGAAGATCGAACTTGCCGTGGACGATGCGAATCTCGATACGGCAATCACGGCCATCAGCAACGGAGCCAGAACCGGTCGCATCGGCGACGGCAAGATTTTTGTTGTTGATCTGGGCAGTGCGGTTCGAATTCGCACCGGAGAAACAGGTGCTGATGCGATCTAAGGCAAAAGCCCGGCACCTCGCAAAACGCGGCAAACGGCTTTGAAACCGCGGTCGGCCTGTTTCGAGGCAGGTGAACTTGCAGTCATCGCAAAAGAAGCCTTTGAAGCCGCAAAACCTTTGTGCGGCGAAGGCCGTGTCGCCGATTACATACCCGCATTGGCAAAAATCGACCCGATGAAACTGGGTCTCGCAGTCGCACTGCCGGATGGATCAGTTATTGGGGAAGGGGATTTTGAAGAACCGTTTTCCATCCAATCGGTATCGAAGGTCTTCACGCTCGCGCTCGCACTTGAAAAAGTCGGCGACAGCCTCTGGGATTGCGTTGGCCGAGAACCGTCCGGTTCACCGTTCAATTCCATTGTCCAACTCGAATCGGAAAGCGGAATCCCGCGCAATCCCCTCATCAATGCAGGCGCGATTGCCGTAACGGACCGCCTTATCGGAGACGATGATCCCGACGACGTGGTTGAACGGCTTGTCGCGTTCATGGCGGAGCGTTCCGGCAATCCGGCCGTTGGTTTCGATCCGGACGTTGCGCGCTCAGAATCCGAAACCGGTTCGCGCAATCGCAGCCTGGCGCACTTTATGGCGGCCTTTAACAACCTCACTCACGATGCGGAGACAGCGCTGTCGGTTTACTTCCGGCAATGTGCCCTCGCCATGTCGTGCAGCGATCTTGCCCGGGCTGCATTGTTTCTTGCAAACGGTGGTGTCGATCCGCGGTCGGGAACGCGAGTTATCAGCGAAACCCGCTGCCGGCGAATCAATGCCGTGATGCTGACATGCGGCCATTACGATAACTCTGGCGACTTCGCATTCCGCGTTGGTCTTCCGGGAAAGAGTGGCGTCGGCGGCGGTATCCTCGTCATTGCGCCTGGACGTGGTGCGCTGGTGGCCTGGTCTCCGGGGCTCAACAACGCTGGGACATCGCTTGCCGGATCGGCAGCCCTTGAACACTTTGCTTCAAGCGCGGGCTGGTCTGTTTTCAACTAAATCCCGGGTGATGGTATCAGCCTTTCAGCGCGTCCGCGTGGTGGCGGATATGATCTTCCATGAAACTTGCGATGAAGAAATAGGAATGGTCATAGCCTTCCTGCATCCGCAGAGTGAGCGGGTGATTGTGCTCCTTGCAGGCCGTTTCCAAAAGTTCCGGTTTCAATTGATCGGTAAGGAAGACATCAGACGTCCCCTGATCGATGAGGAGAGGCAGGCGTTCCTCGGCACCTGGAATGAGCGCAGTCGCGTCATGTTGAAGCCACAGGTCTTTATCATCGCCGAGATAACCGGATAGGGCTTTCTCACCCCACGGCACCTGACTGGGCGCGACGATCGGTGCGAAGGCAGAGACTGATTGGAACCGGCCCGGATTTTTCAGCGCGATGGTCAACGCGCCATGCCCACCCATGGAATGACCGAAAATACCCGTGCGATCTGATTGAACGGGAAAAGTCTCCGAGACAAGCCCTGGTAACTCCTCGACGATATAGTCGTACATGCGGTAATGCCGATCGAAGGGCGCCTGGGTCGCATTGACGTAAAAGCCGGCAGCAAGACCAAAATCATAAGCGCCTTCCGGATCATCCGGCACGCCTTCTCCACGCGGGCTGGTATCGGGGGCGACAATTGCAAGGCCGTGCTGAGCCGCGAAACCTTGAGCACCGGCCTTTTGAACGAAATTCTCGTCCGTACAGGTCAGGCCGGAAAGCCAGTAAAGGACAGGCACGGGGCCATCCTCCGCCTGTGGCGGAAGATAGATTGCGAACGTCATGGTGCACGAACAGGCGTCAGACTGATGAGTATACCGCAGCTGACGTCCGCCGAAGCTGCGGTTTTCGGCGATTTTTTCAAGCGACATGATAAGCCTTGCGAAGAGCTGATATCTGGGTCGTCTAGTAGACGACGACCCCGCGAATGCTGTCTCCAGAGCGCATCAAGTCAAAACCCATGTTGATGTCATCGAGCGGCATTGTATGGGTGATCAGCGGATCGATCTGGATCTTTCCGTCCATATACCAATCGACGATTTGCGGAACGTCGGTTCGCCCGCGCGCGCCACCGAATGCGGTTCCGCGCCAGACCCGTCCAGTCACGAGCTGGAACGGACGGGTGGCGATTTCCTGACCTGCTCCTGCTACGCCGATAATGATGCTTTCGCCCCACCCTTTATGGCAACATTCAAGCGCCTGGCGCATGACATTGACGTTTCCGATACACTCGAACGAGTAATCTGCCCCGCCCTTGGTGAGGTCCACGATATAGGGAACAAGATCGCCTTCAACTTCATTCGGATTGACGAAATGCGTCATGCCGAATTTCTCACCCCATTGTTTTCTGTCGGGATTGAGATCGATACCAACAATCATATTGGCACCGGCAAGGCGGCACCCTTGAATCACATTGAGGCCGATGCCTCCGAGTCCGAAGATCACGCAATTGTCGCCCGGTTTTACCTTCGCCGTATTGATCACTGCACCGATTCCAGTGGTGACACCGCAGCCGATGTAGCAGATCTTGTCGAAGGGCGCGTCTTCGCGGACTTTCGCAAGCGCAATTTCCGGCACCACGGAATGCTGAGCAAAGGTTGAAGTGCCCATATAATGGAAAATTTTCTCACCGCCAGCCGAGAATCGGCTCGTTCCGTCTGGCATGACCCCCTGGCCCTGGGTCACCCGGATTTTCTGGCAAAGATTGGTTTTGCCGGATGTGCAGTAATCGCATTCGCGGCACTCGGGCGTATAGAGCGGGATCACATGGTCACCCTTTTTCAAGCTTGTCACGCCCGGCCCAACATCGACCACGACGCCTGCGCCTTCATGACCGAGAATCGCCGGAAAGATCCCCTCAGGATCCGCGCCGGACAGGGTGAATTCGTCCGTGTGGCAAATGCCGGTTGCTTTCATCTCGACAAGGACCTCGCCCTCTTTGGGTCCATCGAGTGTGACCGTTGTCACTTCAAGTGGTGCTTTGGCCTTGACGGCGATTGCAGCGCGCGTTTCCATGATTGTCCTCCCCTGAAGCCTTTCGAGCAAAGGCTTTGAAATGTCACGCATACTGCACCTTCCATGTGGTCGGCACAAGATTGTAAATCGGGCTCGTCGTGAGATTTAAAAGCGAGCGAGATTGACCTGACGCCCGTTACCGGCCAAGTTTCCAAGCGTGACCTATTCCACCGGTCCGAGTGACCGGATCTCAATCTTTTTCAACCCCTAAAGCACCTCTCTCGATTGGGAGCGGTTCCAAAGGAGAGTGGCCGGAGACATGACGCAAGAAACCAATTATCCGCGCGACATGACCGGATATGGGCGCTCAACGCCCGATCCGCATTGGCCGGGTGGCGCGCTGATCGCCGTTCAATTTGTGATCAATTACGAAGAAGGCGGTGAGAACAATATCCTGCACGGGGACCCTGCATCGGAGGCGTTCCTGTCGGAAATTGTCGGCGCTGAAGCCTGGCCCGGCAAGCGCCACATGAATATGGAATCGATTTATGAGTACGGCTCTCGCGCGGGTTTCTGGCGCCTGTGGAGGCTTTTTACTGCGCGTGGCATGCCGGTTACCGTCTTTGGGGTCGCAAAGGCTCTTGAAACCAATCCTGAAGCGGTCGCCGCAATGAAAGACGCCGACTGGGAGATCGCATCACACGGCCTCAAATGGATCGATTATCGTGATTTCGATGTCGAGAGCGAGCGCGCCCATATGGACGAAGCGATTGCGATCCACGAACGTGTCACTGGCGAACGCCCTGTTGGGTGGTACACGGGCCGCACATCCGAACACACGCTCGATCTTGTTATGGAGAATGGCGGCTTTCTCTATTCCGCCGATTCCTATGCCGACGAATTGCCGTACTGGGCCGAAAAAGACGGAAAGAACCAATTGATCGTCCCCTATACGCTTGATGCCAATGACATGCGCTTTGCAACGCCTCAGGGCTTCAATTCCGGCGACCAGTTTTTCTCCTACCTGAAAGACTCCTTCGATTGTCTCTACGAAGAAGGAAAGGCAGGCGCACCGAAGATGATGTCGGTCGGGCTCCATTGCCGCCTTGTCGGACGCCCGGGTCGTGCTGCAGCACTCGCTCGTTTTCTGGATTACATCCAGGGACACGAAAGTGTCTGGGTTGCGCGTCGCGTTGATATTGCGCGCCACTGGTTGAGTGAGCACTCGAAATGATCAGAGCAAGACTGTGATGGGGGAACAAGAGTTTGTCGAAACGTTTGGCGGGATCGTCGAGCATTCCGCCTTCATCGCCGAGCGTGCGTTTCTAACAGGCGTTCTGGAACCCTTAGACGCGCAAACGGTGGGTGATGCGCTGATAACGGCCCTCCGTCATGCGTCTCGCGAGGAACAACTGCAAATCCTGAATGCCCACCCCGATCTTGCGGGGCGGCTTGCGCTAGCCGGTGATCTCACGGCCGATTCAAAGGCAGAACAGGCGTCCGCTGGGCTTGATCGCCTGACTCAGGAAGAACTCGCAACCTTTACGGCGCTCAACGATACCTATCGCGCGACGTTTGGTTTTCCCTTCATCATTGCGGTGAAGGGTCTTACAAAAGAAGAAATTCTGGAAGCTTTTCAACTTCGGGTCGAGAACACCTATGAAGAAGAGTTCGAAACGGCTCTACGAGAGGTAGAGCGCATTGTGGCCATCAGACTAAAGGGATTGTTCGAAGCGTGAACGTTGCCAAAGATCCAAACCGCCCGGATTTTGCCGCCGGAAAAATCAATCTTGCCTCTTCGGCCCTTGGGGCGCGGAAAGTCTTCGTCACCGACGATTTCTTCGCCCCCGTTGAACGGATGCTGAGTGAGGAAGATCCCGTCTGGCGCGAAGGTGTCTATGACGAAAACGGAAAGTGGATGGACGGTTGGGAAAGCCGGAGAAAGCGCGATCCCGGTCACGATATCGCGGTGGTTGAGCTGGCTACCTCCGGTCGGTTCGTCGGATTTGACGTCAATACGCGCTTTTTCACCGGAAACTACGCGCCAGCTGTTTCGATCGATGCAGCCTACGCGCCGGAACTGCGCGGGCGCGATGATCTCACCCCGGACGATTTCGAGTGGACGGAAGTCCTTCCAAAGCGAGAGCTTTCGGGAAACAGCCGGGTCTATATCGAACTGGAAGACCCGGCTCTTAATGAGCACCTCTGGACGCATATCCGCGTTCACATCTATCCCGACGGCGGTATCGCGCGGCTCAAGATTTATGGAGATCCGGCTTTCGATTGGTCGAAAGTGCCGTTAGAGGAGGAACTCGATCTTGCCTATGTTTTCCACGGTGGCATGGCGCTTCACTGGTCCGACGCCCATTTCGGTAGACCGGATAAGCTCCTGCGCCCGGGGCGCGGGACGAATATGGGTGATGGCTGGGAAACCGCCCGCCGCCGCGGGCCGGGCTATGATTGGGCTGTCATAAAGCTTGGGCACAAAGGGATCATCGATCGTATTGAGATCGATACGGCGCATTTCAAGGGCAATTACCCGCAATTTGGAGAGGTCCTGGCGGCGGATCTTGGAAATTTCGACGACTATTTTACGCAAGCTATGCTCGCCCAGTCGGAGGTTTGGGATCCTGTCCTGCCGAAGCAGAAACTTGAAGCCGATCACATTCATACGTATCGCGCGGAAAATCCGGGTCCAGCCACCCATATTCGCTTCAACATTTTCCCGGATGGAGGCATTAGCCGTCTGAGGCTCTACGGCAGGAAGGCGTGACCGTGAGCCTGATTGTCCGGCCACTAACTGCCGTAAACTTCTCGCCTTTCGGTGATGTTATCGATCTTTCACGCAGTGATATTGAAACGCGCGCAATCAACGATGGCACGACAAACCGGTTCCATCGCTTAAGTTTGGTTGAAACCGAAGATGCTCCGGCGATTATCAGTATTTTTCGAGGCCAACCGCGCAGCTTTCCCTATGAGATCGGGATGATGGAGCGCCATCCGCTGGGCAGTCAAACATTCTATCCGCTGTCCAATAGGCCCTGGCTCGTAATCGCCGCAGAAGACTATCATGGGCCCCGCACCCCGAAAGTGTTTCTCGCTAGTGGCCGTCAGGGGATTACCTATCGGCGCAATGTCTGGCATCATCCCTTGATGGCGCTGGATGAGGAAAGCGATTTTCTGGTGATCGACCGGGACGATGCTGAATCCGGTGATGGCAACCTTGAGGAACACACCTACGACCATCCTTTCCTTTTGGAAAAAGCGGTTGCGAGCGGATCATGAATGGCAGACTGACAACCCATGTTCTCGACACGGCGCGCGGTGTTCCGGCTGCGGGCCTCTCTATCTCACTTTTTGGGATCAGCGATAGCGGACGGGAGCTCATCAAGAATGTAGTGACCAATTCCGACGGACGGGTAGATAAGCCGCTGCTTGAAGAAAGCGATCTTCACGTTGGGGAATATGAGCTGGTATTCCACGCGGGCGACTATCTGCGTCGTCAGGGTGTTGCCTTGAGCGAGCCTGCATTTCTCGACTGTATTCCAATCCGTTTCGGAATTGCCGACACCGAGTTGCACTATCACGTGCCGCTCTTGCTCTCGCCTTACGGATATTCGACCTATCGAGGCAGCTGAAGGGCGCTCAGCCTTCAAACCACGCCCTTAGAAGGCGCCGTTCCTCCGGTGTGATAAAGGAAACGTTCGCGGGCGGCATAGCATGGGTGACGCCGGACTGGACATAGATCGGCCAGGCATTGAGGGCGATATCGGCCTCCGTTTCGAGATAGACCCCTCCCGGTGCCACATGGATCCCGTCATAAAACGGTTCGCGCGCATGGCACATGGAACATCGGCCCTGGACGATAGCGACCGCGTCGTCGAATTGGGCTTTCTCAGAAAAGGCGAGGGCTTTTGGCGGCAGGCTGGCAACCTCCGTAGGCTCGGTCTTCTCTGCGCCGGAAATCCAGACAATCACGATGAAGATGATTGCCGTTGCCAGCCAGGTCCAGTTCGGTGCGAGTTTTCTGGCATGCATTGTATTGAAGTAATGCCGGATCGTAACGCCCATCAGGAAAACGAGACCTGCAATCAACCAGTTGTATTCGCTTGCGAAAGCAAGGGGATAATGGACCGACAACATCAGGAAGACGACCGGCAGCGTCAGATAATTGTTATGGGTTGAGCGCTGCTTGGCGATCACGCCGTAAATGCTATCCGGTACCCGTCCGGCCTTCATGTCAGCCACAACGATACGCTGGTTCGGCATGATAATGAAAAACACATTCGCCGTCATAATCGTCGCGGTGAAGGCGCCGACATGAAGAAGGGCCGCCCGATCGGAAAAGATCTGGTCGTATGTGTAGCTCACAATCACGATCAGAACGAAGAGAAGTACCATGAGAAGCGTATCGCTCTTTCCCTCCATCTGGCGGCACAGGAAATTGTAGGCAAGCCAGCCGATCGTGAGTGAGCCGAGGGAAAGGAGCACAGCTGATGCAATGGAGAGGTCCGCTTTGGCGGGATCAATCAGATAGAGCTCCGCGCCCGCATAATAGACGATCGCAAGGAGTGCAAAGCCGGAAAGCCAGGTCGAATAAGATTCCCATTTAAACCACGTGAGGTGTTCAGGAAGGTTGTCGGGAGCGATCGTGTATTTCTGGATGTGATAGAAGCCGCCGCCGTGAACCTGCCATTCCTCGCCTTTGACGCCTTCCGGGAGGTGTTGGCGATGGATCAGCCCGAGATCGAGAGCGATGAAGTAAAACGAAGACCCGATCCAGGCAATTGCGGTTACGACATGAAGCCATCTCACCGCAAACTCCAGCCATTCCCATAAAAGGACTTCATCACTCATTTTCGAGGCTCTTAACGTGCAATCATGAAAGGGAAGGTTCGGCGGCAGGATCGAGCGCTGGAGCGGCAATGTTGGTATCGTCGGCCTGCAAGGCTCTGAGAATTTCCGCTGCGGCGAACGCTGCAATGACCGCTGGGCGCTTGTCTTTGGATGGTCCTCCGATTGGCGATATCAAACGGTTTCTGTCTTGCTGTGCGCCGCCTTCGCGCTGATGCCACCGCTCGAATTGAACACGCTTTGTTTTTGACCCGATCATACCAACATAACTGGTGTCCCGGCGTTTCAGCGCGGAAGCGATGATGAGAAAATCAAGCGCGTGGTCATGGGTCATAGCTACGAAAGCAGAACCGGGAGGAGCGTTCTCGATGATCGCTTCCGGAAGTGCCGAGAGGTGCTTTTCGACCTCGTCAGTGACCAGAGAGAGTTCCGCTTCCCTTTGATCGACGGCGTGCGTGACAACCGGAAGCGCGGAAAGGGCGATACAGAGCGCCTTCCCGACGTGACCTGTACCAAAAACATAAACATGCGGATCGGCACTCCGGTTGATGGATGCTTGTTCGATGAGCGGGGCCGGATCTTTCACGTGCTCCAGGCGCAGGGTAACGTTTCCACCACAACATTGTCCTGTTTCCGGACCGAGCGGAAACTTGATGACATCTTCTTCGATACCGTCGGACAGCATGCGCCTCGCGTGATCGATCGCCATATATTCAAGCTGCCCGCCACCGACGGTGCCCGCTGTCGCCTTCTCGTTCACGACCATGAAGGCGTCCTCGTCACGGGGGGCCGATCCGCGGGCAGCGGCAACACGGACAAGGATTGAAGGGTGGGCAAGAACGGATTTGAGGTTCTCAATCTTCATGCAGTCTGTCTCATACGTTCCACTGCCATCAGGACACATTCGGGTGTTACCGGTGTGTCGAGGCGTGGGCATTTGCTGTAATTCCCGACACTCGCAACGGCCATCGAAAGCGCTTCTACAACCGACGCTGCCAGCATCAGCGGAGGTTCGCCGACCGCTTTCGATCGTTTGATTGTGCGCTCAGCGTTTTCTGACCATTCCGCGAGCTTGACGTTGAAGACTTCGGGAACATCGGAAGCGAGCGGGATCTTGTAGGTTGATGGCGCGTGCGTGCGGAGGCGCCCTTCACCATCCCACCATAGCTCTTCCGTCGTAAGCCAGCCCATTCCCTGAATGAAGCCACCTTCCACTTGGCCGATATCGATTGCCGGATTGAGGCTTTTGCCAACGTCATGGAGGATATCGACACGATCGATCACATACTCGCCGGTGAGCGTATCGATGGTTGCTTCCGAGACGGCAGCTCCGTACGCGAAATAATAGAAGGGGCGGCCGGTTCCGTTTTCGCGGTCCCAGTGGATTTTCGGTGTCTTATAGAAACCCGCCGCTGAAAGGTGGGTGCGGGCCATATAGGCGTCTTTGACAAGATCAGAGAAAGGAACTGCATCCTTACCGATCTGCAGATAGCCGGGAAGGAAGGTCACTGCCTCTTCCGGAACCTCGTATTTTTCGGAGGCGAAAGAAACGAGCCGTGCCTTGATCTGCTCCGCCGCATCGAGCGCTGCCATGGCGTTGAGATCTGATCCGGATGAGGCCGCAGTGGGTGAGGTATTCGGCACCTTTCCGGTCGTCGTCTCAGTTATCTGCACATGATCGAGATCGACTTTGAAGGCATCCGCCACCACCTGGGCGACTTTAGTATTGAGCCCCTGGCCCATCTCGGTACCACCGTGATTGAGATGGATGGAGCCGTCCTGATAGACGTGGACAAGGGCACCTGCCTGATTGAACCATGTTGCGGTAAAGGAGATCCCGAACTTCACTGGTGTGAGCGCAATGCCCTTCCGCATCACAGTGTTTTCTTTGTTGAAGTCTAAGATGGCCTTGCGGCGGGCCTGATAAGCGCTTGTCTCTTCGAGTTCGGAAACGATCCGTTCGATAATGTTGTCTTCTACGCGCTGGTGATAGGGCGTGATATCCCGCCCTTCGCGGTAGAAATTCGCTTTGCGGATTTCGAGTGGATCACGACCAAGCGCGTAGGCAATCTCTTCAATAATGCGCTCGGAAGCGACAACGCCCTGCGGTCCGCCAAAACCGCGAAACGCGGTGTTGGAAACCGTGTTCGTTTTGAGCGGTGCGGATTGCAGTCGGACATGCGGGAGGTAGTAGCAATTGTCCGTGTGAAAGAGCGTGCGATCGGTCACCGGCCCTGAAAGATCTGATGAATATCCGCACCTTGTCAGGAACTTTGCCGAAAGCGCCTCAATCACACCGTCACTGTTAAAACCGATATCATAATCGGCGTAACAATCGTGCCGTTTGCCGGTCATGACCATATCATCGTCGCGATCCGGTCTGAGCTTGACGGGCCGACCGAATTTCCGCGCTGCGATGGCGGCAATGACGGCGAACTGGTTCGATTGGGTTTCCTTTCCCCCGAAAGCTCCACCCATCCGGCGCACGTTGACGGTGATGGCCGCCGCCGACGTCCCGAGCGCCTGCGCGACCATATGCTGGACTTCGCTTGGATGCTGCGTTGATGACCAGACAGTCATCTGGTCATCCTCTCCAGGGATGGCGAGCGCGATGTGGCCCTCAAGATAAAAGTGGTCCTGTCCACCGACGAAAAGTCGCCCTCTTACCCGGTGCTCAGCCTCTTCAAGCGCAGCGGCGGCATCGCCGCGCCGCAAAGTCAAGGGCGGTGTGACGAGCGGATAATCCTGTTCAACGGCATCGAGTGCATCGATTGCCGGAGATAGGCGCGTAATATCAATGTTGGCTTTGCGGGCTGCACGGCGTGCTGCATCCCGGCTCTCTGCAATAACTGCAAAAAGGGCCTGACCATGAAACGACACGGTCTCCTCTGCGAGAATGGGTTCGTCATGCTTATGGGTCGGGCTGATATCGTTTTCACCAAGAATATCCGCCGGGGTAATGACGCCAATCACGCCATCGCACGCGACAACGGCGCTAAGATCGAGGTTATTCACCTTGCCACGGGCGTAATCGGCAAGTCCAAGATAGGCATGCGCGAGGCTCGATGGCGCTTCCAGATCGTCGATGTAAACGGCCCGGCCTGTGAGGTGTTTAAGCGCGGAATCATGTTCAACCGCCTGATGAACACCGCCGCTGACTTCGTTGGCCGCTTCAGGGAGTGTCTGGGGTGGTGGTTCGGGCCGGTTCATCATTCGGCGGCCTCGCTTTCATACCGGATTGGATTGCGTTCAACGGAGACAGCTTCCCCCTGATGCTCCAACGCGAAACGGCGGAACAGGTTCTGCGCCGCCAGCATTCGGTATTCCTTGCTCGCCCGCCAATCGCTGAGCGGTGTGAAATCTTCCGGAAGATGCCTTGCGGCAGCAGTAAAGCTTTCGACATTGAATGGATGCCCTTTCAGTGCATCCTCCGCACTGAGCGCCCGTTTCGGGACGCCAGCCATACCGCCGAACGAAATCCGCGCGTCTGAGATCATTCCATCCCCACCGACCCGAACCATAAAGGCCGCAAGCAATGCAGAAATGTCTTCATCGCGCCGCTTCGAAATCTTGTAGATCGAGAACCTGGCATCATCCGCAAGCTTCGGAACGACGACTTCTGAGACGAATTCGCCTTTGCGTAGATCCTGCCGACCATAGTCAATGAAGAAGTCTTCAAGAGGAATTGTTCGCTGCCCTGCCTTGCTCATCAATACGAGTGTCGCACCCAATGAAATCAGGGGTGGCGGCATGTCACCGATTGGAGACCCATTCGCAATGTTGCCGCCGATCGTGCCTTGGTTGCGAACCTGCTCGCCACCAATTCGCTGGAGCAATGAAGACAAGGCTGGATGATGATCCGCGAGCGCTCTTTCGCTGTCGCTGTAAGTGACAGTGGCTCCGATCCGCAGATGCTCCTGCTCGGGTTCGATCTTCTTCATCTCGTCAAGATTGCCGATAAAAATCGCCGGTGAAATCTCCTGCATTTCTTTGGTCACCCAAAGACCCACATCGGTCGCGCCCGCGATGAGTGTCGCCTTTGGATAAACGCTAAGCAGGGTTGCAAGGTCATCGCGGTTTGCCGGCACCACGAGCCGTTTCCCGTCCCGTTCAATCTCAACCCGCGCACCGTCATTCAGCGTGTTCAATTGCGTCTTGATCCGCTCTCGATCCGCAGTCAGATGATCGCCGCCGAGCGCTTCGGCACTCCCCATGGAAAGTCCGGCCCGCACGATCGGCGCATAGCCGGTGCAGCGGCAGAGATTTCCTTGAAGGGCCCGTTCAATATCTGCGCGGTCTGAATGCGGGTTTTCAAGCCAGACCTGATAGAGCGACATCACGATACCCGGTGTACAGAAGCCGCACTGCGATCCGTGTTCGGCAAGCATGGCCTGCTGGACAGCGTGGAGGCGTCCGGACTTCGTGAGATATTCGATCGTCACCACGTGGGCGCCGTCGAGCGCGCCGATAAAACAGATGCAGGAATTGACTGACTGGTAGCGCAAACGCCCGTCTGTGAGACGTCCGACAAGAACAGTGCAGGCGCCGCAATCGCCCTCATTGCAGCCTTCCTTGCTGCCGGTGAGACCACGTTCAAGGCGCAGAAAATCAAGAAGCGTATCGTGCGCGGCCGCGTCGGCCAGCGTGACCTCGGCCTCGTTCAGAATAAACCGAACTTCAGTTCTGACAACGCCCGCCGTCGTGTCATCTGTCACATCCGCCATTGCGGCCGGCCCCCCGTTTGCAATCTTAGGCAGCACGAATGCGCTGTCCCTAATGTGAACTGCAAAATCCTACGCAAAAGAACGAAAGATGCAATTCCTTCTTGGCGCTGGAACGGGCAATGATCGTTGAACCAATGTCGCACCGACTGCGGTTTATGAAGTATCGAATGAAGCACCATGCCTTTCATCCATTTTCTTTGATTCAGCTTTCTTAAAAGATGAAGCGATCCTGATGAATCAAAATATAACGAACAAAAACAATATCTTGCTTGGTTTTATGGAATCAAAATTTTCAGCGTGCCAACGCTGCTTGAAGCTGGTTTAAGGCGCTGAGCTGCTTCAATCTGAATCAAAAGTTAATCGACGGGTAACCCCGCAAGAAGGACGTTTGCCGGAAGCGGAAAAAGCACTATTATGCTTCGCAAAACTCCTGACACGTTATCTGGAAAGCCTAAACATATGCTCGACACACCGGCGAAAAACACGCCTGAAAATGCCCGCGCAAAAGCGCCCACTCTCGTTTGGGAAGACCCCTTCCTCATTGAAGATCAGCTTCATGAGGACGAGCGCCTTATCCGCGATACCGCCCGCCAGTTCTGCGACGAAGAGCTGATGCCGCGTGTCCTTGAAGCCAATCGGCACGAGACCCTCGACCGCGATGTGTTTACCCGCATGGGCGAAATCGGCCTTCTCGGCTCGACTATACCGGAAGAATATGGCGGCGTTGGTGCAAGCCATGTGGCCTACGGTCTGGTCGCCCGTGAGGTGGAGCGGGTCGATTCAAGTTATCGCTCGGCAATGTCTGTTCAATCATCGCTGGTGATGCACCCGATCTTCGCCTATGGCTCCGAAGAGCAGCGCAAAAAGTTCCTTCCAAAACTTGCAAGCGGCGAGTTTGTCGGCTGCTTCGGTTTAACTGAACCGGATCATGGATCGGATCCCGGCTCTATGATCACACGCGCGAAAAAGGCCGATGGCGGCTACCTGATTTCCGGCGCCAAAAACTGGATAACGAATTCGCCGATCGCCGATGTTCTAGTGATCTGGGCGAAGTCAGAGGCGCACGACAACAAGATCCGCGGCTTCATTCTGGAACGTGGAATGAAGGGCCTGGAGACCCCGAAAATCGAAGGTAAGTTTTCATTGCGCGCCTGGGTCACCGGCATGATCCAGATGGAAGACGTCTTTGTACCGGAGGAAAATCTTCTGCCGAACACGCAAGGCTTGGCCGGTCCCTTCGGGTGCCTCAACAAGGCACGGTACGGTATTGCATGGGGCGCAATGGGTGCGGCTGAATTCTGCTGGCATGCTGCCCGGACCTATACGCTCGACCGTAAACAATTCGGTCGCCCCCTTGCTGCCAATCAGCTCATTCAGAAAAAGCTCGCGGACATGCAAACGGAAATTGCCATTGGTCTTCAGGGCGCGCTTCGCATGGGCCGTTTGATGGATGAAAAAGCCTGCCCGGTCGAACTTGTGAGCCTGATGAAACGCAACAATTGCGGAAAGGCACTCGACATTGCGCGCGTCTCACGGGACATGCACGGCGGCAACGGCGTCTCGGATGAGTACCACGTCATTCGCCATGTCATGAACCTTGAGGCTGTGAACACCTATGAGGGAACGCACGATATCCATGCGCTGATTCTGGGTCGCGCTCAGACTGACATACAGGCGTTTTTCTAGGGAAACGTCGCGCCGTTTCCCTAGAGATCGAATTGACGGTTCCGAAGCGTCAGGGTGAGTTGGCGTCAATGCCTACTCGCCAAGGCCTTCGAAAAGGACAGTTGAGATGTAACGCTCAGCCGAGGATGCCAGAATAGTCACAACGCGTTTCCCGGCCATTTCGTCTCGTGCCGCAACCTGAAGAGCAGCATGGACTGCTGCACCGGATGAGATCCCGGCGGGAACGCCTTCTTCGGCAGCAAGCTTCCGGGCCATGGCAAAAGCTTCGTCATTCGCAACCGTAATCACTTCATCCATGAAGTTTGTGTCCATGTTGCCGGGAATGAAACCAGCGCCGATCCCCTGGATCATGTGAGGCGAGGGACTACCACCAGAGAGAACCGGGCTTGCGGTCGGTTCCACGGCAATCATCTTCAGCGCCGGATTGCGTTCTTTGAGGACCTGCGCGAGGCCGGTGAAAGTGCCGCCCGTGCCGATGCCGGACACAATTGCATCGACTTTCCCGCCTGTGTCGTGCCAGATTTCTTCGGCGGTCGTGCTGCGATGGATCTCCGGATTGGCCGGATTATCGAACTGGCTCGGCATCACTGCGCCGTCGGTCGCTTCAATAATCTCTTTGGCTTTAGCGATCGCCCCGTTCATGCCCTTTTCTTTCGGAGTGAGCACAAGTTCAGCGCCGAGAAGCGCGAGGATTTTGCGCCGTTCGATCGACATGGATTCAGGCATGGTCAGAATAAGGCGATAGCCTCTGGCGGCTGCGGCAAACGCCAGTCCAATTCCGGTGTTTCCGGATGTCGGCTCCACCAAAACGGACTCTTTGGTTATTTTGCCCTGCTTTTCGAGATCAAGGATCATGTTGACGCCGATACGGTCTTTGACGCTTGACGCGGGATTGAAAAATTCGAGCTTCAGACAGAGATCCGCTTTCGCCCCGTGGCTTGCTGCGAGTTTGGGGATCCGAACAAGCGGTGTGTTCCCGATCGTCTCAAGAATGCTGTCGTAAATGCGTCCGCGCATCGGTTTATCGAAGGTGATGTCTTGATCCGCCATGGTGGCTCCCAATAAGTGTCAATTTCGAAAGGCGCGCCATCATATCGCGGGAAGCTTGAAGGGCAACATGGGAAACGCTCGCTGCTACAAAGAGTTCAGGAACAGATGAACCTTTGGACAGCGGGAAAACACGGTAGCGGCAGCCTGTCTTTTGTGCGGTAGATCTTTACCTGCATATCGCGGCAAGGATGACTGATGCACGACATCGCACCCAAAATCGCCCTTATCGGTATCCTCGGCATTCTTGCACAATGGATTGCCTGGCGATTTCGGCTTCCGGCAATCGTGCTGTTGTCGGCCGCTGGAATTCTCGCTGGTCCGGTTTTCGGCCTTCTCGATCCACGGGAGGATTTCGGTGATCTTCTGAAGCCGATGATCGGGCTTGCCGTTGCGATCATTCTCTTTGAAGGCGGTCTGACGCTCAATTTCGCGGAAATCCGCGAAACGTCCAAAGCGGTCCGGCGTCTGGTCTTTCTGGGCTCGCCCATTGCCTGGGTCCTGGGATCGCTCGCCGCTCATTATGTTGCAGGCTTTGGTTGGCCTGCCGCGATTATCCTGTCCGGTATTTTCGTTGTTACCGGTCCAACGGTGATCATGCCGCTCTTGCGCATGGCAAAACTCTCTAAGCGACCGGCAGCCCTTCTCAGGTGGGAGGCGATCCTCGCGGATCCCGTCGGTGCGCTCTTTGCCGTGCTCGCGTTCGAGATCTATCTGGTTTTTGGCATAAGCGACGGACATCACGATCTTCAAACCGTTATTGTCCGTTTCCTGATCGCCATGCCGATGGGCGCGGTCGGTGGTTGGTATCTCGGAAAGGCAATTGCATTCCTGTTTATCCGCGGTCTTGTTCCAGAGTTCTTGAAAGCGCCGATCATTCTCGTCGCCGTTCTGGCTGCTTATGTTGCTACCAATCTTGTTCTCGAAGAGGCGGGACTTCTCACGGTCACAGCCATGGGCGTTGCCATGGCGAATACGCGCATCGCAAGCCTTTCGGAGATGCGGCGTTTCAAGGAAGTCATCACAATTGTCCTTGTGTCGGGTTTGTTTGTGATCCTGACCGCGACGCTCGAAGCGGACATGCTGAGTCAGATCAACGGATATGATCTCCTTTACATTGTCCTTCTGCTTTGCGTCGTTCGTCCCGTCGCTGTTTTTCTGGCCACCATGGGAACGGGTCTCAGTGCGAAAGAACGCAGTCTGATTGCATGGATTGCGCCACGCGGGATCGTCGCCGTTGCCGTTTCCGGCCTATTCGGCACAACGCTCGTGGAGGTAGGCAATCCAGACGGCGACAAGATGGTCGCGATTGCCTTTGCCGTCGTCTTCATCACGGTGGTCTTGCATGGTTTCTCCCTCCGCCCGCTTGCAATCGCGCTCGGGCTTTCTTCAAGCGAAAAAGCTGGTCTGCTCATTGTTGGCGGGAACCGGTTTTCCGTTGCCCTTGCCCGCGAACTCAACGATGCGGATGTGCCTGTTACGGTCGTCGACAACAATTTCAACCATTTGCGCGAGGCACGTCTTGCCGGATTGACGACCCATTTCGGCGAAGTCCTCTCCGAAGAGCGCGAGCACAGGCTAGACCTTCACGCCTTCAGTCATGCTTTGGCGGCAAGTGATAACGATGCTTACAACCTTCTTGTCTGTAACGAGCTTGCCCATGAACTCGGCCGTTCCAACACCCTTCAACTGAAAAGCCAAGCGGACGATATGGCCGATCACAAGACACCAAGCTTCACGGTCGGTGGTAGACGGCTCTTCACAGACCCGCTTTTACTTGACGATCTGATGGCGCGCATGGGCGACGGGTATACGTTCCAAACCACAAAGATCAGCGAAGCGTTTACCTTTGAAGACTATCTCGCACAGCGCGGCGAAGGGGTTGCTATTATCTGTGTAGTGGATTCGAAGGGTGCCCTCACTTTCGCGACAGGAAAGCAACGACCCAGAGCGGAAGCGGATGATCGGGTTGTTGCCTTTGCGCTTGATTCCAAGTTGACCGGCGATCAGATGGAGATTGATTCGCAATGACATGGGTTTTAGGCGGTCTTTTAACGAAATCAGAGGCTGACGAGGTGGCTGCACGCGCGGGCGAGAGCGACCGCCTCGGTTATCCGGCTGCCGCCGTGTTCGAGGAGGCCGAAGGCGAAGATCGGTTTCGGATCGACATCTATTTTGAAACTGAGCCCGATGAAAGTGTTCTCCATGAAGAACTGGGGCCATCTGCGTCCAAGCTCTCGCTTGCTGCGCTGCCCGAGGATGTGGATTGGGTGAAGGAGGGTCTGCGCGACCTGAAGCCGGTTTCGGTCGGTCGTTTCTTCGTCCATGGAAGCCATGACAGCGACAAGGTCCGGGCTTACCATCACGCGATCCTGATTGAAGCCGGTCAAGCGTTCGGTACCGGGCACCATGGAACGACCGCAGGATGTCTCGAGGCAATTGAACGCGTTACCCGGCGCCATCGGTTTCCGGCCATACTCGATCTTGGAACAGGATCAGGCGTCCTTGCGGCAGCCCTCGCGCTTGAGACCAAATCGAGAGTTCTTGCGACCGACATCGATCCGGTCTCGGTGCGACTTGCGAAAGAAAACATGAAAGCGAACGGGCTTGCCGGTCTGGTGCGATGCGAAACGGCGGCTGGCTTCGACCACCCGGTTTTCGCGCGAAACGGCCCCTTTGGCCTCGTGGTCGCGAACATCCTGGCAAGGCCACTCATGAGTCTTGCCCAACCGATGACCCGTCATCTGCGATCAAACGCGACGATTATCCTGTCAGGACTTTTGATCCGCCAGCGCGCGCAGGTACTTTCGGCCTACCGGCGGCAGGGGGCCATTCTCATCGAGGAAATCCGACGGGAAGGCTGGTCGACGCTCATTCTGAACAGGCCTTAACGCCATTCCATCGTGTAGAAATGAAAACGGGGCCGTATGGCCCCGTTACTCAGGCTTCCAGAGTGGTCTCTAGAAAGGATACAAGCTCGAGCCTTGTTTTTTTAGCTTGTTACGGTCGAGGCCATGGGCCTTGAGCGTTTCGTCATCAAGCGTCAGCAAG
>JBCDCU010000027.1:0-18694 GCA_039181265.1 Pseudomonadota bacterium
ACACTCGCCCACAAACGCGGCGGGCGCAAACAGCTCGTTGCCATGCTTGAACAAAGCAGCGGTGTTGCCGCGCGTTTTGATGTTAACGAGACCGGCGTCCTGCAATCGATCCGCGATGCATTCGGCACGCTCCTCGCACAGGAACCAAGAACCATTCTCGTCACCGGAAAGCCGCCGGGAAGCGATGAGGTGATCGAATTGGTCGCGCTCGAGGAGCCGCTCAGGAATGCGATGTTGATCTACACGCGCAATGTCCTGATCCTGTCGCTGATCATTTCCTGTCTCACCGCGGCGATGGTTTATTTCACGCTGACCTTGTTTTTCGTCCGTCCAGTACGGCGCATGGCGGAGAATATGGTCGCCTTTTCCGAATATCCCGAAGCAACCGATTCGATCATAAAGCCGACCGGCCGAAGCGATGAGATCGGCGTTGCCGAAGAGCGCCTTGCGGCCATGCAAGCGGATCTTCAGGGAACTCTTTCCAGTCAGAAACGGCTTGCAAGCCTTGGGCTTGCCATGTCGAAAGTCAATCACGACCTTCGAAATATCCTGGCATCCGTTCAACTCTTCTCTGATCGTCTTGCCACCGTATCGGACCCCGATGTCCAACGCTTTGCACCAAAGCTGATGCGCGGCATTGACCATGCGATCAGCTATTGCCAGGCAACACTTGTTTATGGTTCTGCAAGCAATGAACCGCCGGAAAAACGGGTCGTGCGTCTTGCGGCAAAAGTCGATGAAATCGCTGGCCTTCTCAATCTGGAAGAGAACACGGAAATCGAATGGGTGAATTCCGTTCCGCCTGACACCGAAGTTGAGGTCGATCCGGAACAAATTTTCCGCGTTCTCATGAACCTTGCGCGCAATGCCATCAAGGCGATGGAAAGCCTTGAAGGCGACGGTATCGTGAGGCGGCTTGAGATCTCTTCCGACAGATTGCCGGACCGGACCCGGATCTACGTGATCGATACGGGCCCCGGCGTTCCGGAAAAGGCTAAAACGCATCTTTTCGAAGCGTTCCGGGGCTCGGTATCGCATGGTGGCGTGGGTCTGGGGCTTGCTATCGCCAGCGAATTCGTGCGCGGCCATGGCGGCAAGATTCGGCTTGCTGACGATGGACGAACAGGCGCGACTTTTGAAGTCGACATCCCCCATCCGGGAAAAACCCTCACCTGACGCGGCTTGTGCTCAGTCCGGTTCAAGGCTCCGTGCGTTCTTACATGGTTTCGGAAAATCCCGCTTGCCAAAGCGGCCATTTCCAATTATGCCGTGGCTTCCAGTTTCGGACAGCTTGGTTTTGCTGACGCAGTCCGACCCTCTTCCGCTTTTACTCTCATTCGGCAAGAGGACATGCGCGCTCGTAGCTCAGCTGGATAGAGCACCAGACTACGAATCTGGGGGTCGGGAGTTCGAATCTTCCCGAGCGCGCCATTATTTTCAATGAGTTAGCGATACTACCGCATCGTGGCAGACGCGAGTGTAAGCATAATGTAAGCAGCCAACATCATTTTGCCGTAGGTGGTTACCAGCACGAAAAGAAATTCGAGTTCGCTCGACGCTCACTCGTTAGAACAGAGTTCATCGCAGGAACGAACAGAAACTCCCAGACAAGACACCTTCGGCCACTTTGACGCCTGATCCTCCCCCAATCTCTCGCTGAACAAAAGAAGCCAGACGAGCCGATCCTATGACTCGTCCAGCTCCAATTTCCCCGCAATACGCTAGGTGAAAACCTTACCAGCCAATTCCCTGATAACTCTTAGCCTTGGGTTGTTCCTTGAAGAGCCGCGTCAGATCGACGACATCGTGCGCTTCCAGATTGGCAGCAAGCGCCGCGAGCCAATACCGGCTCGGCTGCGTTGTCACGATAACCTCTGAACGGGCAAGAAGCTCGCTCACATGTGCAGTTACCCGATCGGAAAGCTTGCGAAGTGTGAGGGCATCCTCATGATAATGGTGCCGCAACATCGCCACCTGACGCATTACGCTCGCCGCATCCGGGTAATTCGGATCGCTTATTGAGACCTCAAAGCCAAGCTCAAGCAGGCGTCCGGCAAGGCGCAGAGACGGGCTTTCGCGCAAGTCATCCGTATCGGGTTTGAAGGTGAGGCCGCAAAGCCCGATCCGTTTCTTGCCCGTTGCAGCGATGAGGCGCACGGCCTGCTCAACCTGACAGTCATTCGTGCGCGGGAGGCTCTCGATCATCGGCAATTGAAGCCCGCATCGTTCTGCCAGATGATTAACGGCACGCACTTCTTTTGGGAGGCACGATCCGCCATAGGCAAAGCCTGGCTTCAGATAGTGCGGCGAGATGTTAAGGACCGTATCCTGGCAGAAGATCTCCATCACCTCGTGACCGTCGATTTCAAGATGCTGGCAGATCCGTCCGATTTCATTACCGAAGCAGACTTTGGCAGCGTGCCACACATTATCTGCGTACTTCACCATTTCGGCGGCATCGAGTGTGGTGGAGATCGGCATGGCGTCAACCGGATCCAGAATACCCGCCAAGGCTGCGGATGCCCTCGCATCAGTCGCACCAATCACCGTCTTTGGAGGATTGCGGAAATCATCGATTGCGGTGCTTTCGCGCAAGAATTCCGGATTGAAACAAATGCCGAAATCGATCCCGACTGACTTCCCGGAATGCTCCTCAACCAAGGGCAAGAAGACCTTGCGTGTCGTCCCCGGAGGGACTGAACAGCGAAGAACGATCACATGGTATTCGCCTTTGTTCCTAAGAGCGTCGCCGATGCCTGCAGCCACAGCGCGGATCGCCGTCATATCGCAGGAACCGTCCTCCGCCGTTGGCGTGTTTACGGATACGAACGTGACATCCGAACCCAGAATGGCAGCGTTCAAATTGGTCGTTGCTTTAATGCGGCCGGCCCCAGCCCCTTTTTCCAGAAGATTATCGAGACCCGGCTCAACGATCGGGGAAACGCCCGCGCTGAGTTTCCCGATTTTGTCTTCGTCGATATCGACACCGATCACATCATGGCCGAGATCCGAAAGGCATGCGGCGGACACAACACCGACATAACCGAGCCCGATAATACTCACGGCTGGTTTGGTGAAAGCGAGTTCTCCTCCGCTGGCAATATCGGTGGCGAGAAGCGGTGACTTAAGATGGACGTTCATGGCGAACCTCTTGATTGAAACTAGGATATCCGCCTTGTTCCAAGGATCGTGCCATACCGTAAGCCATTGTAAAAACTTAATATTAAAGAACTAAACTCAAAACCGGTCCGCAAATAGGGAATCGGAAATTGCATTTTGCAAATTGATAGCCGTTCACGACCAAAAGCCGCATGAATACGCGGGAATGTGAAAAGCCCGGGTAATCGTTTCGCAGTATATTACTGATAACGTTCTTGCGGGGATCGGGTCATGGAACCAGTAATGTCAGAGCGTAAATCCGATTATCGGAAAAGGTTGATCAGGCAACTGCTCACGATTGCTGGCCTCGCAATCAGTATTGGAATCTTGACAGTCTTGCTGATTGACCACCAGTTGGAACGCCAACAGTTCCGACTGATGGTGGAGAGTGCTGAAAATCAGTCACGCACAATAACGGCATTCCGGATCTACTATACGCAGGAAGTCGTTCCGAAGATTCTTGAAAATTCCGACGATATAACTTTTTCCCATGAACACCAGGAGAGCAGCAAGACACTCCCACTTCCAGCGACAGTTACAATCGACATGGGCGCGCGACTTACTGAAACAGAAGGCGATACTGCCTTCAATCTTCTGAGTGACTATCCGTTCGAGAACCGAAAAGAGCGGGAACTGAGCACCTTCGAGAGGGATGCTCTACTCGGTATCATCACCCGTAAAGAAGAGACCATTACAAAATTCGATGAGGGCGAGGACGGAAGCCGTATCCTCCAATATGCGGAACCGGTCGTGATGATGCCCGCTTGCGTCGCTTGCCACAACACGCATCCGCTGTCGCAGAAGACGGATTGGGAAACCGGTGACATCCGTGGCATTCAAACCGTTACGATGAGGGTAAGCCCGGAAGCCTTTCGTTCGTTCGAAGATTGGTATCCGCTGATTGGATTTTACAGCCTGACGATATTGGGCGTTCTCGCGGCCGTTGCCGGGCTATCGGTTCGAAACCAACGGTACATAACCGAACTTCAGGACAATGCTGAAAGAGAAAAACAAAGCCGCGCGGACCTGAAAGATATCACCCGGCAATTCATCGAGCTTGAAGAGACACTGAGCGATGCGATCGCCTCGCTGCCGGATGGGTTCGTCATCTACGATCGCAACGATCGCCTCGTTTTGTGCAACGAGAAATACCGAGAGTTTTATAGTAAGAGCGCCGATCTGCTCGTTCCCGGGCGCACTTTTGAGGAGATCATCCGGCGCGGGGTTGAACGCGGTCAGTATCCGGAAGCGGAAGGTCAGGAAGATTCCTGGATTGCCGAACGGCTTGAGATCCATAAGAGCCCGATCGCACCGATTGAGCAAAAGCTTGATGATGGCCGTTGGCTGAGGATTTTTGAGAGACCAACCAAGCAGGGAGGCATCGTCGGTTTCCGCGTCGATATTACGGAACTCAAACGGCGTGAAATCCAGCTTCAGGCTCAGAGCGCGCAGTTGGCCGCAACAATCGAAACGGCACTCGACGCAATCATCATAATTGATTCAAATGGTATGATCATCGAGTTCAATCCGGCAGCCACGGCCATATTCGGTTACACCCGTGACGAATGTGTCGGACGAAAGATGAGTGATCTCATTGTGCCGGACCACCACAAGGATGCGCACGAAGCAGGAATGGACCGGTTCAGACGCACCAGGATCGGCAAGATCCTGGGAACCCGTGTGACGATTGACGCCATATGTAAGGACGGCTCGGAGATCACAATCGAGCTTGCGATCAATCCTGCCGAAGGCGATTCCGGTACCATCTTTGTCGGCTATATGCGCGACATCACCGAGGATCTTGCACAAAAGAAAGCGCTCGAAGAGGCGAAAGAAGCCGCGGAACAGGCAACACAGACGAAAGCAGCCTTTCTTGCCGTCATGAGCCATGAAATCCGTACGCCGCTCAATGGGCTTCTCGGTCTCCTAGATCTGATCGACAGTTCAACGAAAGATGAAAAGGTCAAGAATTACGCGAAAACAGCGATTGAAAGTGCTGACGCCCTAGCGACGCTGCTGAACGATATTCTCGATTATACAAAGCTCGAAGAAGGTGAAATCACCGTCATGCGGACGGCTTTCAACTTTCGCACCTTCGCAGAAGGAACTCTGGATTTGATGCGTCCCCTAGCGCATGAGAAAAATCTCTCCCTCGGTCTTGAGATTGACGAAGGGGTTCCCGCGTTCATCGTCGAAGATCAGGTCCGCTTGCGGCAGATCGTTCTCAACCTCATCGCGAACGCGATCAAATTTACAGAAACCGGAAGCGTTCATCTGCGAGCTAAACGGCTGGGTGAGGAAAATGTGCCGGTCCTTTCAATCGAGGTTGAAGATACCGGCATCGGTATCGATGATGAGCACCTTTCCCTGATTTTCGAGCAATTCAAGACACTGGACACATCCTATGAACGCAAAGAGGGCGGCACCGGCCTCGGTCTTGCAATATCCAGAGGACTTGCAAACCTTCTGGGCGGCCAGTTGAGCGCAAACAGTAAACCGGGCGAAGGTAGTACATTCTCGCTAACACTACCGGTATCAGAACCCGATCAAACACCTGCGGACGCCCACACAACCGACATCGTCGAGATCAAATCCCGGCTTCTCGAAGGGCGCAAGGTTCTGCTCGCGGAAGACAATCTCACCAACAATCTTGTCATGTCCGATATGCTCCAAAACGAGGGGGCCAGCGTTACTTCAGTCGTCAATGGTAAAGACGCCTTAATAGAGTGCGAGAAAAATGCATTCGACCTGATAATACTGGACATTTCCATGCCCGTTATGGACGGGAAAAAAGCTGTGAAATTGCTGCGGGAAAAGGGGCACAAAGAACCCGTTCTCGCTTTTACCGCTTACACACAATCCGAACTCCGTCCGAGCTTCATTGAAGCGGGCTTTACCGACATCCTTTTGAAGCCCGCGCGGCGGCTCGATTTGGAAGAAATCATCATGACGCTCCATGAGCGCGATCTCTTCGCTCCGAAGGACAAGACGCATCACAGCGCAATCAAATCGCCGCAAAACCAAACTGGCGACATTGATCTGACAGAATTTAAGCGGGTCATTGCCAGCACATCCGGAGAAATCAGAAACCGATTGATCGAAGCCTGCCTCTCAGATCTCCAATCCCACAGAGACCAGGCATTGAGTGCAGCGGGTAGCGGGAAAATGAAGGAAATCAGCCGTCATACTCATGCCATCAAGGGCGTAGCGGCGACCTTCGGATTTACCGCACTTAAGGAGACAGCGGCGCGTTTGTCTGACGGAAGGGTCCATCTGGCACCGCACGAATGGGTCGCAGAAACCGAACACCTTTCCGAGATTACGGAAAAAACAAGCAATGCGATTAAAGCCTGGCTCTCCACCAAAGAGACCGCATCAGAAGCCTCATCCGATATCGAAAGCACGTTGTCATGACGAATAAGCCCGAGAACAACAAAAGCGTCCTGATTGTCGAAGATACACCGACACTTGCAATGATCTACCAGGACCAACTTGAAAGAGCAGGGTTTGAAACTGATCTGGCAGAAACAGCCGAGCAGGCACTCAAACGTCTGCAAGTAGAAGACTTTGCAGTCATGCTTCTCGATCTCCAATTGCCCGACAGCGATGGCTGCTCAGTCCTTGAGAGGCTGAGCGAGGCAAAACGCCCGCCCGCCACAATCATCATCACCGCCCATGGATCGATTAACAAAGCGGTCGAGGCCATGCGGCTTGGCGCGCAGAATTTTCTTATGAAGCCGGTCTCGGAAGCAAAACTCCTTGCAGCCGTGGAAAATGCGATTGAAGCGGATCGGATCGTACGGACCGGTGGCCAAGTCGCTATGAGCGAGGCCCGTCCGGAAAAGACCGTTTCCAGATTAATCGGTGACGCACCCGTGATGCAGAACCTCTCTGCAATGATCGGCTCCATGGCACCGTCCATGGCGCCCGTTTTCATTACCGGAGAGAGCGGCACGGGTAAGGAGGTTTGTGCAGAAGCCATCCATCGCTCCAGCCCCCGCGCCAAAGGCCCCTTCATTGCCGTCAACTGCGCAGCCATTCCGAAAGACCTGATCGAGTCGGAGCTTTTCGGACATAAGAAGGGATCCTTCACAGGCGCCACATCCGACCGCAAAGGCGCGGTTATGAGTGCAACCGGGGGAACCTTATTTCTCGATGAAATCTGCGAGATGGACATTTCACTGCAGGCAAAGCTGCTTCGCTTCCTTCAAACGGGTCAGATCCAAAGGGTCGGCGACGATGCCGTTTTCAATGCCGATGTCCGGGTTGTCTGCGCGACCAACCGTGTACCCGTTACCGAAGTCGCTGAGGGCCGATTCCGCGAAGATCTTTATTATCGCCTGCACGTTTTGACACTTCAGCTTCCAGCGCTCAGAGAACGCGGGAATGATGTTGTTAAACTCGCCCAACACTTTCTGAGACGCGCTGCCAAGGTGGAAGGCAAAGGCTTCAACGCCTTCTCTCCAGAGGCTCAAGAATGGCTCTTGAAGCATCCCTGGCCGGGCAATGTGCGGCAGCTTGAAAACCTGATCCGCGCCGTGGTGGTTCTGAACGCAGGCGATGTCATCACCGAGGAGATGCTCGCTCGCGCAATGCCGCCGGTACCGCTTGCATCACAAAACAATCAAGTCGGAACACCGGGTTTCATCGCGCCACAAAACAGCTCTTCGGCATCGGGTGTTCATGCACACTCAGCGAACAACACCACGCTCACTGATACCAGCATGGTGATCGACTTCGCGCGCCCGTTTCAGGATATCGAGCGCGATATTATCGAGCGGGCGATCGACTATTGCCAAGGCTCCTTACCGAACGCGGCGCGGCTGCTGGGTATGAGCCCGTCAACGCTATATCGAAAGCGTGAAGCATGGGAAAAGGCGCCCGACAAAGCGAGCGCCTGATCCTTTGATGCTTATGCTGCAGCCGCTTTTTCGGCATCCGGATGATCGGTCCGATTGCGACCATAGACATCTTCAAGGCGAATAATGTCGTCTTCGCCGAAGTACGTCCCGGTCTGGACCTCAATCATAACGATCGGATCGCTGCCGAAGTTCTCCAGACGGTGCACAGCTCCAAGGGGAATATGGACATGGCCACCCGCTCTTAAGCTTTGAACCTCATCATCGATTGTGACCGTCGCCTCTCCCTGAACGATGATCCAGTGCTCTGCACGATATTGGTGCTTTTGCAAAGACAAGCGACCGCCGGGATTGACCTCGATCATCTTGACCTGATGCTGGTGGCCATTGTGCAGCGGCGCGAAACGGCCCCACGGGCGCACTTCACCAGGATGCTTCAAAACCTCAGGCGTTTGGTCATCTATCATGTGTTGGACACATGCTTTCAACTCGCTCGCCCGATCTTTGCTGGTCACCAGCACAGCATCTTTCGTTGAGACGACAATACAGTCTTCCATACCAACGACCGTGGTGAGACGATCCCGGCTATGAACATGGCAATTCCGGTTTTCGTGGCCCACCACATTACCGGAGGTTGAATTGCCGCGATCATCTTTCTCGCCCTTGCCCGCAACCGCATCCCAGGTGCCGAGATCGTCCCAGTCGCACTCAAATGGCACGACCGCAACCCGGCTACTTAGCTCCATAACCGCGTAGTCGATCGAGATCTTTGCGACGGATGCAAAGAATTGCTTGTTTGGTCGAACAATGTGACCCGCAATTTCGGCTTTCGAGAGCGCGTTTCGCGTTCCAAGGAACAGATCCGGGCAGAGCCAGGCAGTCTCCCGAAGAAAACTTCTGACCGGCAAGAGAAACATGCCGCTGTTCCAAAGGTAGTCACCGCTTGCAAGGAAAGCTTTTGCAACATCCTCGATCGGCTTTTCGATGAAACTTGCCACCTTGTTTGCGGGCAAACCGAAAAGCTGCCTGCCGCGTTTGATGTAACCATATTCGGTGGCTGCACGGGTCGGTGTAATTCCAAAGGTAACGAGACGGTTGACTTGCTGAGCGGTGTGCCTTCCGGACCGCACCATCGCATGAAACGCGTCCTGATCATCGATGACCTGATCGCTCGGGAAAACCGCCATCAGATCGCTGTCGCGCAAAAAGTCCGAACAATAGTGGGCGGCGATCACGATCGCAGCAGCGGTATCGCGCGAACATGGTTCTGCAATGATCGCTCGTGGTTCGACACCGATCTCTGTAAGCTGCGCCTCGGAAAGCATGCGATGGCCCTCGCCAACAACAATAATTGGACATTCGAAAAGCTCCGGCTCAGAGCAACGCTTCACCGTTTGCTGAAAAAGCGAAAGTGCGCCGTCAAGCTTGATAAAGGGCTTCGGACAATCGGGGCGGGAAACCGGCCAAAGCCGGACACCAGACCCACCTGCAAGAATGACCGGAACAATTCTGGCCGTCTCTTTTGAGCTTGTTGAATTGATCATGACAAACCTCCTTGTTGGTTTGCCTAACGGTCCGCAAATCACAGGCCAGAACTCATACGGCCAAGCGAACTTCATATAAAGTATTGAAAATAAATAGTTTTAATCACTGGCAGTTGGATCCGATTGCGTTTTTATCCATTGCAAAACGCAAATTTGCCTCGCTCGACGTGACGGACGATCCTCGCAAATTGCAATTCTTGAGCCCGGAAAGACGCGAAAATTTCTGGCATGGCGTTTGCTGATCTAAGGGTGAAATCATTCTGCAACACGGCTCTGAAACTGCCGTGAACGCGAAAGAGGCCGTTATGAAAATCATACGGGAAAAGCCCTGCCAAAGGCGCCATCATCGGGTTACCGCGCCGTTGAAGGTGACGCTTTCTGAAGGGCGTTCCTACATGGCGACCGATTGGAGTTTGGGTGGCCTACGGATCGATAAAATGGAAGGTAACCTGCCGGAGGTTGGGAGTCCGCTCAACCTTGAACTGGAATTGCCGTTTCAAGGGTTCGACATCTCGTTTTCCGTGAAATCCAAGGTCGTTAGACGAGACCGCGATCGCGGAATGATCGCTGTCGAGTTTACCGAATTGTCGGAGCGCGGCAGAGACCTTCTCAGCCATTTCATCGAAGATCTAATCCGCGGAAAGATGGGTAGTGTTGAAGACGCCATCTGCCGGATCGATATCCCCGTCACTCCGATCTCGACCAAACCGGACGTTAATCCGAGCGCGGATGTTCCAACAAGACGATGGCCAATCAAGACAATCGTAATGACAGGCTTTTACATCGCCTTTGGCTTGGCAGTCTTTGGATATGCGGCTTTGCTGACCTACAGCACAGTGATGCGCCTTGAAGTGAAAAGCGCGGTTTTGTCCGCGCCGCTCGCCACTTTGAAGATGCCGGTTGATGGTTTTCTGGTTCCCGTTTCGCTTGAAAAGGGTCAGACAGTCAGAAAAGGCGACTTGATCGCCCGTATCGAAAACCCCGCGCTTAATCAACGCATCGAGGAAACCCGTCTGCGCGTCGCCCAGGCCCGCGACGGTCTCTTTCATAAGGAACAAAAGGTTCGCATCGAGAAAGAGCGTATGAAGCTCTATCGTCTGGTGAGCGATACCGACCACGAAATCGCCGCCGCGAAACTCGATGCCCACCGCGCTGAGATGAAAGCGGCCGATGGGCATTTCCTGCGCATATCGAAGCTCGCAACAGAAGGCTTTGCGACCACGGCAATGATATCGGAAGCCCGCAAGAGGCAGGAGGAGGCCGAAGCGAAAGTGCGCGAAGCCGAACTCATCCTCGAACGCACAACTGCCATGAAAAGGGTCTCGGGCCGCAGGCATTACAACCACAAAATCTTCGTTTCCGATCTCGATATGATGCAAGTCGAGCTCAGCGAAGCGCGTGCTCTCCTGGAGACGGAAGAGACAAGGCTGGCACACCTGATGCGGGTGCGAACCGCGCAGGTCATCCGGTCTCCTGCCAATGGTCAGATCGTCTCGATATTTCAATCTCCCGATGTGGCGGTGAGCCGCCATGATCCATTGATGACGATTGAAGTCTCAGATCAGCTCTCGGTAACAGCCTTCCTAAATCAGGACGAAGTCCTGCAAGTGGGGCTTTCAGATGAGGCCTCTGTTTATATACCCGGCCTCAACGAGCATCTCAGTGCACACGTGACCGCGATCGACAGAAACGCAGCGTTTCTGGACCCGCAAGCGAACCATTATACATGGCGGGCGGAAGAAGCCCGCACAGCGGCTGTGTCCCTCCAATTTACGGCTACCCGAAAGCAGAACGAGGATATGAGAGCGGGCCTTCCAGCCGTCGTCATTTTCTCAAAACGCACGACGAACGACATCTATGGTCGGTTGAGCCAGCTTTTCTCGCGCGGCGAAGAGATTAAAGATGGCACGGACATCTGATTTCGAAGCCCGTCTCGAGGCACTGAAGCTGGAGCAAACCACCGGCATCGATGATCCGACTGACTGGCGCGGAGGATGGCACAAATGGACACCGTTGGTGGTGTTGAAGATCGCCATCTACTTCGCATTTTGTCTGATCGGTGTTTTGACCATCCCTAACGTGATCTGGGATATTGAGGCGAAAGTGTTCACACTTGTTATCGGTGGCCTTGGAATATGGCGCTATGGCTGGTGGTTCACCCATGCCGTGCGCGCTTTCATCTATGGTCGGTTTGTCTATCCGAAGATGCGCAAGGCTGCTCAGGAGGTCTGGGATCACGGGTGGCGGCCGCGGCACCTCCACTTCATGATGACAACCTATAAGGAGCACCGCACGATTACCGAAATGGTCGTGCGCTCTATCATAAAAGAGATCACGGAATCGGGGGTGCCTGGAACAATCTGGCTCGGCTCGTCCGATCGTTTTGACGAAGACATTATCTCCGACTTTCTCTTACGCGAGGCGCAGGACGTCGATGTAACTTTGCGCATCATCCGTCAAAACGTGTCCGGGAAACGAGCAGCGATCGGGCTGGTTCTTCGGGCGATGAACAGGCTGCCGGTCGATAAGGATGATCTCGTCATTTTCATGGATGGCGACTTCATTCTTGATCAGGGTGCGGTCAGCCGCTGTATGCCACTCTTCAAGCTTTACCCGGACCTACAGGCCTGCACGACGGATGAGGAAGTCATCTGCATTGGTCCGCGTTGGATTGAAAACTGGTTGAAAATGCGGTTTGCGCAAAGACGGCTCGCCATGCAGTCGCATGCCTTATCAGGCCGTGTCCTGACCTTGACCGGCCGTATGTCCGTCTTCCGCGCGAGGCATCTACTCACCCTTGAATTCATCCGCCTCCTGGAAGCCGATCACCTATCGCACTGGCTTTGGGGCACCTTCCGCTTCTTGTCCGGCGACGACAAGAGCACCTGGTATTACATGATGAAGCACAAGGCCCATATGCGCTATGTCCCCGATGCCATGGGCTACACCGTTGAGGTCATTGAAGGCTCAGGCCTGGAGCGAATGGTCCAAAATTTCCGGCGCTGGTCTGGTAACATGCTGCGAAACGGTGCCCGCGCGATTGCACTCGGCCCGCGCCACATGCCCTTTTTCATTTGGTGGTGCCTGATCGACCAGCGCCTTTCCATGTGGACTATGCTTGTCAGTCCGGTCCTCGCCGTTTCTGCGACCCTAATCGTCGGTCCAGCCTACCTTCTATCCTATGTGATCTTCATCGCCGTCAGCCGCATGTTGTTGTCGCTGTTCCTTTTCGGCTATTCGCGGAGGGTCATTCTCCATTATCCGTGGATCCTTTATTTCAATCAACTCATCAACGCAGCGGTGAAGGTCTATTGCATCTTCAGGCTCTCCAAACAGAGATGGTCAAATCGT
This sequence comes from Pseudomonadota bacterium, assembly GCA_039181265.1. Lineage (GTDB taxonomy): Bacteria > Pseudomonadota > Alphaproteobacteria > Rhizobiales > JACESI01 > JBCDCU01. The sequence continues at coordinate 12,914 of JBCDCU010000027.1, forward strand.
GGAAACCAGAGTGCGGGCCTCAATGGCGGATCGCTTGTTGAGACCGCCCGCAATGCAATGGCACAATGGTGCACAGCCGTAGCGGTCGCTCTGCTCTTCCTCGGCACGATACATTACACCCGCTTGATCGATCCGCCTTCTCTCAAAATGCTCGCAAATATTACTGGCCTCTAAGAAGCACTTCGCCGTTCGCAGTATGGGAAGTGTAAGCCGTCATCTCTTGCAAATTGCAAATGGCACGTATCGGTCTGAAAAATAATATAAGTATTTCAATGACTTAAAGCTGGCGCACCCTTTGCACACCTGAACGCAAAAGCGATTTGAGGTGTGCCATGCGAAAATCGATAAAACGAGGCCGGCTTTATTCGGCAATGCTCCTGACAGCCTTCTGCGCTGGATTTACCCCATTCGTCTTCAATGTCGTTGTCGACCCCTACGGCATGAATGATGTGGTTGATCTCGACCTGAATAAGTTCAAAGTGAGCGAACCCGCCCATTATCCGCTCTGGAAGATGATCCATTTTCCGAAGAACGGCCACGAGGTCGTGGTGCTCGGCGACAGTCGTGCCCGGGCTCTCAGGGAAAAACTCTGGCGTAGTCTGGGTGCGGACACATACAACTTCGCCTATGGCGGGGCGACAATTTACGAGATCTTCGACACATTCATACATGTCAAAGATACGCCCAACCTGAAAACGCTTATCGTCGGATTGCCGCTCCGCAGTTTCGATCCGGCTCACCGCCGTGGCCTCAATCGGGTCCCGGAGGCAATCGAGCTCTCAAAAAATCCCTTTGCCTATTACAAGAGCTGGTTTGTCGCGAAAATCGGCTGGCGCAATCTCGAAAAACGCTATCCGGAAAATGTCGCGAGACTAAAGAGTTTTACTTCTCCGATCTTTGCGCGAGCGAAAGCTTCAGGTCTTCAGAATCCTGCGACGGCAGATCTTACCGAATTGCTGAACCCGGACGTTTGTGAAGGATGTGATCTGCCGCATCACGTTAAAGCGGTTCCCCATCCGACCATTGCCAGGCGGCTTAACTTCGGAACCGGTCGCGGCCTTGGTCTGTGGGACGAAGCGTGGCCTCCGATCGCGATTTCGCGGGACCTTCCCAAGAAGTTTGAAAGGCAGGTGCGCAGGAACGGTCGGAACGACTGGGAAGGTTTCAAATTTTCCGAAGAGCTATTTGCTAAAATCACGGCGATTGCAGAATGGAGCAAAGCCAACAACGTCAAACTGGTTTTTGTCATCCCGCCAACGATCCCGGAGATGCAGGAGCGCATGTCTGGATATGGTTGGTCGGGACTGAATAACCGCTTCCGCCTTCGCCTGGCTGAGCTTGCACCGGTTGTCGATTTCGATTTCGACAGTCCCCTGACCCGCGACCTGTCTCAGTTCACCGACGCTTATCATTTCAAAGCAAAAGCCGCCAAAGCGATGGTCGGCGAAATCCTTCAGCTTGTGTCCGATGATCGCAAAATCGTCGCGAGAGCGCGCAAAAGGCGCTCGGAGATTCTCTGTCCGATATCGAAAAACGATCAGGTCACCAAACGGGTGAGCGATGGAATCGTTGAGATGAAACAGGGCGTCTCCTGCCGCATTTGGAGGTGGAGCCATGACTAGACGTGCCAAAAATCGTCTGCTCGCAATTAGCATTGCAGCCTTGTTCGCCGGGGGAGCGGGTCTGTGGGCTGCCACCCATGCAGACCGCAACACCGAAAGTGTCCGCTACCCACCAAATGATCCTGAAATCATTCGGGCGGTCCGCAAAGCACGATTCTTGCAGAAATCCGGCCAGCTCAAAGATGCCGTCATTGAACTGGAACGCCTCGTCACACGAGGGGATCCGACCGCAATGTACTATTTGGCGATGGCCTACGAGAAAGGCTGGGGAGTCTCAGCCGATCTTGAAGAGATGCGCGCCCTTTTGCTGGCGGCTGTAGAATATGAGTTCGGTCTTCGCGGTCAGACAGCCTACAAGCTCGGGCGTCTCTATCAACTGGCTCATGATGCAGACTGCCAGAAGATCGCTGTCGCTTGGTTCGAGAAGGCCCTGCAATGGGACTATCCAAAAGCCCACATGCAATTGGCCAGCCATTACGAACGCGGCATCGGGATTAAGCAGGACCTGGATCTTGCCATCCATCACTATGAAAAGGCAGCGGACGCCGGGTTCGAAACCGCGTCTCTCTCGTTCGCTCGAGCGTTGGTCAAAGGGCGCTTCAAAGAACGTTATGACGCGTCGCGTGCCCTCGCCTTGGCGAACCGTGCAGTCCTTGCCTACGAGATCAAAGCATCGAACGGTTCTGGCACCGCTGCGAAGGTTCTTGGTCGCCTGTATCGAGACGGCGAGTTCATCGAGCAAAGCGACGAACAGGCCCTTTATTGGTTCCGCCGCTCAAGCTTGCTTGGCGACACCGGCGGCATGCACGAACTCGGCCTCTTTCTTATTGCTGTCTCAACTACGGTTGAGACCGATGCCAGGTGGAACGAAGGCCTGAGTTGGCTCAAGAAAGCCGCTTCGCTCAACCATGGGGGAGCGATGACGGCGCTCGGACGCCTTCACCTTAAGGAAGAGCGTTATCTCAAAAAAAGCGACGCTCCCCAATGGTTCGAAAGAGGGGTCGCGACCGGCCACGGCGGTTCAATGGAAGAACTCGCCAGGCTCAAGGCGGCCGGTGAACTCGTCCCCCACGATTTACCGGGTGCATTCGCTCTTGCCGAAAGAGGAGCCGGTCTCGGTCATTCCGGGTCACGCAAACTCTTGAAAAAGCTACAGGCGGTTGAGGAATCCAAACCCCTGTCTCTTCTGAAGAAATCCTGACAATCGAGTGAGTAAGGGGAAGCGTTATGGTCTTCAGTTCGCTTGAATTTATCTACTTGTTTTTGCCTCCCGTTCTACTTGGCTTTCTGGTCTTGAGATGGCTCGGAACTGAAACGGGTATCATCTGGTGGCTGATCGCTGCATCACTCGCATTTTATGCGTGGTGGAGCCCGATCCACCTTGTCCTCCTGATGGCGTCGGTTTCGATTAATTTCGCGCTCCACAGGATCATCCTGAGGACCAAGAGCGCCACGGTGCTTGCGGTCGGGATTATCGGCAATCTAGCGACACTCGCTTACTTCAAATACGCTGATTTTCTAATCGGCAGTTTAAATCCGGTCCTTGGAACGGATCTCGCGATGATGGACATCGTCTTGCCGCTTGCGATCTCGTTCTTCACCTTCCAGCAGATATCGTTTCTCTACGATACCTATCGGGGTGACATCGCTGACTGCGGTTTCGCGAAATACTGTCTTTTCGTCGTCTTCTTTCCGCAATTGATCGCCGGTCCGATCGTTTTGCAGAAGGACACGATCCCACAATTTCGGCTCGCGATCTTTCAAAGCAGGGTCTTCGTCAACCTTTCGGTTGGTGGCACCTTATTCGTGATAGGGCTCTTCAAGAAAATCGTTTTCGCTGACGGCGTAGCGCCAGTTGCCAACACGATTTTCGGTCTTGCGGACAGCGGCGAAGCCGTCCCGCTAGAAGCGGCCTGGATCGGCGCCCTCGCCTATACACTGCAGATCTATTTCGATTTTTCGGGTTATTGCGACATGGCGCTGGGCCTTGCACGCATGTTCGGCATCCGTTTGCCAATCAATTTCAACTCCCCCTACAAGTCAAAATCCATTGTGGAGTTCTGGCGCCGTTGGCACATCACGCTCTCCCGCTTTTTGCGCGATTACCTTTACATTCCGCTTGGCGGGAACAAGCACGGTAAAGGGCGCCGCTACTTCAATCTGATGGCGACAATGGTCCTTGGCGGGCTCTGGCACGGTGCAGCCTGGACCTTCGTCTTCTGGGGGCTCCTGCATGGCTTCTACCTAATCGTCAATCACGCCTGGACCGCCATCTCGCGCGATCTCGAGGAGCTTGCCGTCATCCCGCGGCCAGTCCGCGTCCTCTTTGCCCAATGCCTCACAATGCTTGCCGTCATCGTCGCATGGGTTTTCTTCAGAGCGGAGACTTTCGGAGGCGCGCTTTCAATCCTTCAGGGCATGGCCGGACTAACAGACGGTGTGAACAAGACGCTCTGGAAAGACCTCATGCTTCAAAGCGCCAATCACTGGGCGGTTATTGCATGTTTGTTTGCCATCGTCTTTGTCGCGCCGAACAGCATCGAGATTTTGCGCAATTACCGTCCGGTCACCGAGTTGAAAGCCGCACTCCAAAATGCCGGCAAAGTCCGGCGGATCGCCTGGCGCGCCTCACCTGCATGGGGGCTTGTCGCGGCCGGCCTGACGCTTGTTGCGGTGATCCAGGTCTACCGTCTCGAGAACATGACGGAGTTCATCTACTTCAACTTCTAAGGGCATGAATAATAATGAAAACTCGCATGTCCTTAGCGAGGGCGAACGCTTGGCACATCTTGATGCTCGCCCTCATCCTCAGTCCTTGCGGTCAGGCCGCAGGGGCTGAGGACCGTTTACCCGGCTACGAGATCTCTCTCAAAGGCAAGAAAACAAGCTTCAATACCGCTACCGGAAAGCTGACCCTCCAAGGCATCAGCCGCAAAGGACTGGTATCCGCCCAACGCCGAAGCAATCTCCTTCTCAGCCGCTATTTCGAAGACGGTGGCTTTCGGAAGACCATCGAGCTTAATGGAGAGATACTCGTTGACGGTCGAGATACCAACGACATAGCCCGGATATCCGGGTTTCGCACCGATCGCGACGGTTCCTTCGTCTACGTCCGAATAACAAAAGGGCCGGACGGCCAGGTGACGCTTGTTCAGGATGGCGATCGGATACTGACTTGGCGACGAAATAGTCGGATCAGCATTGTGTCTTATGACCGTGAGGCCCTCGTCACAGCCGAATATGATCAGCTTCACGGTCGAACCATTTTTCTACGTTATGCGCGTCTTGCAAACGGTGGAATATCGCCCGAGTCCCGACTGATCGGAGCACTTGAAGACTGCGCTTTGTTAGGAGCACGGGTCACGAAAACATCCATCATTGTTCAAACTTATTGCGATCCATCGAATGGAAGTGACCTTGTCGAGATCAATCGTGAGACGGGAGCGCAGACGGATCTTGCGGCAAGTTCTGCTGATGAGATGGTATCTCCGATGAGGCCACGCGAAAAAGGTGCAATCGCCGTTCTTGCGATTGATGGCAATCCCAATGGCCGGCAAGCCTTTCATGCAATAGCAGGAATTTTCCTTTCATCGCTCGGAGAGCCGATGTCACTTGCCTCTGACGAGGCCGGGCGCCAGAGCTGGGCGCAAAGCTACCGGACAAGAACACTCGGACTACTCTTTGAGAAAACCGGGCACCCAGTGTTCGCGGCGCTCACAATTCGCGCGATGATGAACACGCTCATGCAGGATAACCGAACGCTGGGCCTGACAGGCCCCTTCAATCCGTCTTGCGCGTGGGCGTCCCGAATTTACTCACAAGACGGCAAATCACCGGTTTCATTCCTCGTCAATCAGGCGATGATTGCCTCAGCGCTGACACGTACCTGCGAGCGCCTCGGCGCATTCTGTCCAACTAGGCTCAAGACAGCCATTGAGCGAAATAACCGCTGTCTAATTGCCGCCTATGAACCGCATTTCGATCACAAGCACGGTCTCTACCGGATACAGTATGGCGCCCCCTTTCGGTTTGATGGGATATGGGCGCCCTGGAACTGGCAGATGAGCCTGCTTCCGGTTCTCGTCGACGTTGCCGGTTCTCAGGAAAACGACGCTCTCAAACACCGTGCTGCAAACATCGCAAGCCGGTTCGTTGAGAG
>JBCDCU010000028.1:0-18636 GCA_039181265.1 Pseudomonadota bacterium
CCTACGGCGGTTGGCCCGCGAAAGGCAAAGTCGCAACGACAGCCGGCATCTGGGGAGCCGCTCTTGCGCGCGCGCCCTTATCCGGTCTTGAGCGGCTGACCTATGAATACCGGCTACCGAAAGCCGAGGACCTGCCTCCACCTATCTTTATTCTCGGCCATTGGAGAAGCGGCACGACCCACCTCTACAATGTAATGGTCAAATCGAACGCGTTTTCCTACGTCGACCCAATCGCGACCGGCATTCCGTGGGACGTCCTCGGTATCGCGAGGGTCTTTCGCCCGCTTCTTGAGCGCACAATCCCGCGCGACCGCTATATCGACAACATCCCGGTCACACCGGACGCGCCGCAGGAAGACGAAATTGCCCTTGCCTCGATGACCCCGGTGTCGTTCTATCACGCGATCTATTTTCCTTCCGTTTTTCAGAAGCAGTTGCGCCGCGGTCTCTTTTTGGAAGGGTTGACTGCAAGTGAACGCGAAAGCCGCAAATTCGCCTTCAGCCATTTCCTGAGGAAACTCGCCTATCGCGACGGCAAACAGCTACTGATCAAGAACCCGGTCTATACGGGATGTCCGGACTTCGTTCGCGAAGTCTTCCCGCACGCGAAATTCATCCACATCCACAGAAATCCCTTCGAGGTCTATCTCTCGATGCGGAACTTCTATCAAAAGCTCCTTCCCGTTTTCGCACTTCAAGACTTCGACCATGTCGACATTGACGAAACAGTGCTCGCAACCTACGATTCTATGATGCGGCGCTTCGAGGCTGAAACCGCCGACCTTAAAGCCCCCGAATTCGTTGAAGTCGGCTATGACACGCTGAGCCAGGATCCGCTTGGTACGCTCAAAACCATTTATGAAACCCTCGATCTTGCTGGGTTTGACGAAGCGGAGACAGCTTTCCGCGATTATCTCGGCTCGGTTCAATCCTACAAGAAGAATGTCTTCAAGGGATCGCCGGAAATGGCAAACAAGGTTGCCGAGCGATGCAAACCCTTCATTGAGAAGTGGGGTTATCAGATGCCGGAACTCGCCGGATGAGAAACATGCGGGCCGTCCTTATCTTCGCTCCGCTTTTTCTCGCTGCTTGCTCAGAAGCGCCCGTCCCGGTTGTCTATCAGCATGACCAGTGCCATCGGCTTAAACTCGTAGACGCCGCAAACGGGACAAGCATTCGCGGTGCGGAAGATATTGCGAGCCTGCCGGGAGGAGATTTGCTCATCTCAGCCTATGACCGGCGGATGAAAGATCGCGACGGTAAACCGCCCGAGGGCGGGGTCTATTATTTGTCAAAGCGCGACCTTGATCGAAACGAGGCAACGGTCACCCCCATTCTTACTCCGCGCGAGGGTGGATTACGCCCACACGGCATCGCGGCCCACGCAATCGACAAAGAGACGGCCCGGGTGGCAGTCGTCAACAGGGCATGGGTGTCATCTGGAGACGATAGACCAAGCGAAGAACCGGAAATTCTAACTTTCGCTTTCAGGCTACCAGAGCGCGAAGCCGGACCCGTTCTTGCACTATCCGACGACAGATTCTGCCGGGCAAACGACCTCGCCTTCCGTGATCAGGACACGCTTGAGGTGACGATTGACCGTAACGCGTGTTCCGGGTTTGCAAGCTTTTACGAGAATGTCCTGCGGCAGGAAAAAGGACGGATCCTGACGCTGGACCTATCAGACAATGCCGCGAACGTTGTTGGCACCCTCGACAGCACCCTCGCCTTTCCGAACGGCATTGGAACGAAAAGCCTGTCCTGGGAAGGCACCGAAGAAGATCAGTACGTTGCCGTTGCAGAAACACGCGGCAACCGGATCCGGTTTTATCCTTTCGCAGATGATCCCGAGGGACGTTGGGATCCGGTAACACTCCCCGGCAGCCCTGATAACATTACGGTCGGCAAACCCGGACTGATCCTGGCTGCCCTTCATCCCAATCTCGTCACCCTTGCCTTATACCGTTACGACTGGCCTTTCTTTGAAACGGCGCCCTCCCGGATCGTGAAAATCACAGGGACTCAGGTTCTGACTTTGTTTGACGACCCAAGCGGTGAAGTCTTTTCTGCAGCGTCAGTGGCCGTACATACATTCGGCAAGCTGGTGATTGGAAGCGTCGGTGACGATGGGGTTCTGGTTTGGGGCGTCAATCGGAGCACCGCACAATCGTGTGAAGGATGAGAATGAGCGGAGAGATACAGTGAGCGAAACCGTTCTCGTCACAGGAGCAGACGGCTTTGTCGGCCGACATCTCGTGAGGCTGCTCGCCGAAAAAGGGAATGTGGTAATCGCCCTTGATCGCGGCTTTCGTAAAGCACCCGCAAACTGGCCACGCGCGCGGGTGGAGCCTGTTGAAGCCGACATCATGAACGGCCCCGCCATTGAAGCGATCATGGAAGGCGTGGACACCGTCTATCACCTTGCCGCCTATACGGGTCTTTGGGCGCAGGACAAGCGTGTCTATCATGCGGTCAATGTGGAAGGGACGCATCTCGTTCTAAAAGCGGCGATCAAGAACCGCGTGCGCCGTTTCGTTTACTGCTCAAGCTTCGTCACGCTCATTTCGGGGCGCCGAAAAATCGTCCGCCCTGTTGATGAGGCGGCACGCCCGGATCCATCTCACCTTTTCGGCGATTACGCGCAGTCAAAGGCGCGCGCAGAAGAACTGGTCTTACGCGCAAGTTCTGAAATCGAGGCCGTTGTCGTCATGCCATCAGCGCCGCTTGGCCCCGGGGATCACAACCTTACGGCACCAACCGCTCTTGTGCGCGATCTTGCGAACGGCACCATCCCTGCCACCATCAAACAATTCATCAACTTCGTAGATGTCCGTGAATTAGTCCGCGGGATAGCGAGTGCAGCCGAAAAGGGACGGTCCGGAGAGCGCTATCTGCTCGCGGGTGAAAACATCCCCATGCAAAACTTCCTGGAGAAGATGGAAGAAGCAACCGGGCTTCAGATGCCGAAGCGACGGATCTCATGGCGGATTGCAGCCTTCGCCACCCTGCTTGAAGAGATGTTTATCTCGCGCTTCACCGGGCGCCCGCCAAAGGGCCCCCATGCGGGCGTTCTGATGGCCGGACGAAGGCTCATCTTCAAGGCAGACAAAGCAGAAAGCGAACTCGACTTTACCGTCAAACCGATCGATCACGCCCTGCACGCAACGCTTTTATGGTTGCAGAAATACGGCCATTTAAAGCGGTCGGTCCCGCGCCTCGAAGAAGCGCTGAAAAAGGCCGAAGGCAAAGCGAACAATCCTGTTCAGAAACCGGCTTGAAAATCAGGCGTAGGTCCGCCCTTTCCACAAGCCGCCTTTCCCACGCCAATACGCAACCGCCGACGAGATCGTCATTGCGGTGTATAGAACGCCGGACAGAGGCAAGAGCAGAGCCCAATAGAGCGGCTTGCGGTAAAGCCGCAAGGTTGGCGCGTAGGCGACAATCGCTGCAAACCACGCCCAACTGCCAAGCGTGAACGCAAGGCCGGAGCCATGAAGGGGCAGCGTGAAAAACGCGAGCGGCCCGACAAGATAAATCAGAAACATACCGAAGACTGTTCCGATAAGCGCAAGCGTTGAAAAGCCGAGTTGAGTGAACGCGGTGCGGGACACCATTTTCCAGATCGTTTGGAGTGCGCGATTGTCTCGCAACGATTGCACGCCCTCGTCAAAGCCCAAGAAAATCGCCCGGCGTTCACGTCCCCCGAGCTTCAAACGTTCAGCGAGCGAACAATCATCAATCAATGTGTTCCGGACACTTTCAACACCACCGATTTCACGAAGCCGCATTCGTTCCACCAGCATGCATCCACCCGCTGCGCCAGCCACTTTCCGCTTTGAATCATTGGTTGAAGGAAATGGATAAAGCTTTTGAAAGAAAAAGATAAAGGCCGGAATAAGCAAACCGCCCCAGAAGCCTCTCGCATCGAGCTTCGCCATTATGGATACGAGGGCTCGATCGTTCTGATAGGCCTCATAGACGAGGCGCTGCAGCACATCGGGGGCGTGGACAATATCGGCATCCGTCAAGAGCACATATGACGCGTTCGGCTCGAGAGTTTCGGCAGCGTTCAAACCCGTATTGACCGCCCACAATTTGCCCGACCATCCTTCCGGCAACGGTTTTCCGTCAATAACGTGAAGGGTTCGCGTTGCCCCCTGTCCGGCCTTACGCGCAAGGTCCCCCGTTCCATCATCTGACTGATCATCGACGACGATCACGGAGAAGCGGCCCGGATAGTTCGTTTTCATATGGGCGGCAACGACGGAACTGATCGATTCTGCTTCATTGCGTGCGGGGATAACCGCAACAACCTCGGGCCATTCCTGCAAATCTTCCGCTTCGCCAAGCCGAACATTGGAAAGCCAAAACCAGCAATTGAAGAAAATGAGATAAATCCAGATCGCACAGGACAGGGCGGTAAGGATGGTCAGGATCATAAAATGGGTACTCTTCTTGGAACGGCTGAGCGAATGCCGAATACACCAATCCGGATGCGCCCGCCATCAACCAGTTGTCAATGCGGCCTTTCCCAATTAGAGGTGGGCGCAAGGTTTGACACCCTGACAATCGGCATCTGACCGATACAATGGAACGATACCCTATGTCTCTCGGCACCTTTGAACGCCAAGCAACAGAACAGCGCTCCGGTGAAACCTCGCACGCCGGTGCGATCGAAGCCCCATCAGGCAAAGGGGCAAAGGACGAGAACTTTCCAGTTGGATCGCTGCTCATAGAGAAGCGCCTGCGTCCGCATGTGGCAGCCTATTATGCGTTTGCCCGCGCCGGCGATGACATCGGCGACGATTCCGATCTTGATGCCGAAGAAAAGGTCCAACGTCTGACCGCGTTTGAAACGGCACTGACATCCCCGGAACAGGCGCTTCCTGGAACCGACAAGGCCGTAGCACTCAATGCAAGCCTCAACGAACTTGGCGTATCGCTCGAACGCGGGCGCAAACTGTTGGACGCTTTCCGCCAGGATGCCGTCCAAAGCCGTTATCAGACCTGGGCGGACCTCATAGATTATTGCACGAAATCTGCAGATCCCGTTGGGCGATTCCTGCTTGATATTCATGGAGAAGACCCAGAGGGCTATAGGAATTCAGATGCCCTATGTACCGTCCTTCAGATTCTGAACCACCTTCAGGATTGTGGTAAGGACAGGGCTGAACTTGACCGTGTCTATATACCAACCGATTGGCTGTCAGAGGAAGGGCTCGACGTCACGGTCCTGGATGGCGATCATGCGCCAGAGGCGTTTCGGCGGGTTCTTGATCGCTGCCTTGATGGATGCGATCCCCTCCTGGATTTGTGCCGCAAACTTGCGCCTCGATTGAAAAGCAGGCGGCTTGCAGCGGAATCTGCGGTCATCGTTTTTCTTGCTCACCGCCTGCAACATCGTCTCAGGAAGGGCGATCCCTTGGCGCGCCGTGTGAAACTCACAAAATCCGATTTTGCACGTGCTTTTTTCGTTGGGATCGCACGCCTTATCTTCCACGTCAAAATACGATAAGACGTCTCCATGTCGCTTCAGCATCTTGGACCGCTTGCGCACGCGGACGGCTTTACAGATCCAAAGGCTTACGCCAAGCACCTGATGACGCAATCGGGGTCTTCCTTCACGCTTGGCATGAAGGCGATGGCAAAACCCCGCCGCGAAGCGATGTTTGCGATTTACGGCTTTTGCAGGGTCGTGGACGATATTGCAGATGAACCAGGTGACAGAACTGAAAAGAAACAGCTTCTCGCTGAGTGGCGGAAGGAGATCCATGCCCTTTTCGACGACAACCCGCACTCACTCATAGGTCGAGCGCTGCAAGAGCCGGTTGATCGTTTCCTTTTACCGAAAAAGGAATTCCTTCTGATGATTGAGGGAATGGAAACGGATGTTGACGGGCCCGTTCGTGCGCCCGGTCTTTACCAGCTCCTTGAATATACGCGCCGGGTTGCTGGGACGGTCGGGATCATGAGCATCAGGATCTTCGGTGTCACCGATGTTCCGGCACGGGATCGGTTCGCGCTCAACCTTGCTGATGCTTTCCAACTCACCAATATCTTGCGCGATGTCGAAGAGGACGCTGAGATTGGAAGACTATATCTTCCAAAAGAAATCCTTGAAGTGCATGGGATCACCTCGGATGATCCGATGACCGTTGCCCATCACAACAATCTACCGGCTGTATGCCGTGATCTTGGCGTGCTTGCGCGCGAGCGGTTTACGGAATCCCGCCGCGCGTTGAAGGACTTGAAGGGCCAACCAGTTCGCTCCGCGCTCTTGATGATGGGTGTCTATGAGACCTATCTGGAGCGCATGGAAAAAGCTGATTTCCAGCGCGACCCGACCATCCACAAACTTTCGAAATGGCAAAAGCTCGCACTCGGATTGCGTTACGCATTTGCTTTTCCGGATCGTCCCCTTCCTCCCCCGGCTCAACATGTCCAGCCGGTCGCGGAGATCGAACCGTCATGACACGGACCATCCATATTGTCGGCCTTGGCGTTGCCGGTCTAAGTGCGGCGGTCAGACTCGCTGCGCGTGGTGAGACCCTGCGTCTTTATGAGGGTGCGAAGGTTGCTGGCGGTCGCTGCCGGTCCTTTCACGACGCAAAACTCGACTGCCTGATCGATAACGGCAATCATCTTCTTTTGTCGGGAAACCGTTCGGCTCTCTCCTACCTCGATCTTCTTGGAGCACGGGACGAGCTTGCAATTGCCGACACAGCTCATTTCCCTTTCGTCGATCTAAAGTCAAAAGAACGCTGGTCAGTCACACTCAATGACGGACTTATTCCCTGGTGGGCACTGAGAAAAAAAACCAGAATTCCAGGGGTGAAACTCTCAGAATTCGCGCCGGCCCTCCGCCTGCCCTTTACTGGCGATAATGCGACAATTGCAGGTATAACGGGGACAGATGGCGCACTTTATGATCGGTTTTGGGAACCGATGACCTGGGCGGTTCTCAACACCACGCCGGAACGGGCAAGCGCGATGCTGATGTGGAACGTTTTTAGGGAGACCTTCGCAAAAGGCGGCACTGCCTGCCGACCGATGATTGCCCGGCGCGGTCTAAGTGAAACATTCGTAGATCCCGCCCTTACTTACTTGGCTGCAAAGGGTATTATTCCTGAGTATAACCGGCCGCTCAAAGATCTGACGGTTGAGAATGGCCGCGTGAGCGCCCTACACTTTTCAGACGAATCGATCGACCTCGCATCTGACGACATGCTGTTGCTTGCACTTCCTCGCGCCGCTGCCGCCCGCTTTGTCGGTGAAAACCGGGTTCCATCGGGCGATGCGTGTATCGTAAACGCGCATTTCCGACTTGCGGAACCGTTGCCGCGAGACAGCACTCCACCCCTGCTCGGATTACTCAACGCCAAGACGCATTGGATCTTCACACGCGGCGATATTGTTTCTTTGACGATCAGCGCCGCCGATGCCCTTGGCCTCGACAGGATTTCAGAAGATGAACTTCTGCCGGACCTTTGGTCGGAAGTGACCGAAGCACTTGGGCTTGGAGGCAACTATACCTACACCGCAGGCCGGCTTATCCGGGAACGCCGGGCGACATTCGACCAATCGCCGGAAAGCGTTGCCTTGCGACCACCATTCCAGGGTCCTCATGCCAACATGATTCTGGCTGGCGACTGGGTCAACACGAAACTTCCTGCAACGATAGAGGGCGCGGTGCGATCCGGCGAGCTTGCCGCCCAGGAAGTCAGACCGCACTAGGGCAGACACTTATGAGAAAAATCGGCGTGATTTGCGGGATGCTGGCAGAAATCGAAACCTTCGAGCGCGCAGCAAGCGGTTTGTCATTGCCAAAGGCCACGTTCGATTTCAGGATTTCCGGGGCATCAAGCAGGCGCGCAACACGCGAATGCGAAGCGCTGTTCAATGAAGGCGCGGAACTTATCATCAGCTACGGGCTCGCCGGGGCGCTCGATCCGCGCCACAAAGTCGGCGATGTCATCTATTCCAGCCATGTCGTCACCGCGCTCGATGAATCCTATGGGAAACGTCCCGAGCAAACTGCCGAGACGCTGAAGTTACGCGCGGGCCCGCTATCGACCCTTGCAAGTGTTTGCGGCGTCGATGAGATCCTCTTTGAACCGGAAGATAAGGCTCGACTGTTTCGGATGACGAGGGCCGGCATTGCGGATATGGAGAGTCATGCGGCAGCGCGGGCCGCGGGTCATGCTGGCAAACCGTTTATCGTCCTACGCAGCATTTCGGACGGCGCCCAGGATCGGCTGCCCCACTATGTCGGAAAAGCGCTTGGAGAAGATGGCAAACCGAAGATTCTTCCCGTCCTTATGGGGCTCGCCGCCCATCCCGGGACACTGCCAGCACTCTTGCGTCTTCAGAAAAACACGAAACTTGCGCTGGAGACGTTAGAAGCGGAAACGCGAAAACTTCTTCCAGTAATCTTAGGCAGATAAACACCGGCCAGAGAGCTCGGACAAGCTCCAGATAAGATCACTGAAGCGGGATGCTTTATTCTGCGGCATCCAGTTTTTGGAGCTGCTCATCAACCAGACCGTCATAGACATCCTGCGCAGGGCGCTGATTGTCCATATTGATCTCCGGTACCATCGGCCCATCGAGTTTGGGACCACGCAAGCCAACCATCATGGCTTTGAGCGGGTTGTTTGTAGCATCGGCTGCCGCTGTCGGCTCGTAACCGCAATGGGCCATGCAGTCGGCGCATTTCTCGTAACGTCCGGTCCCATAAAGGTCCCAGTCCGTGTCTTCCATCAATTCCTTGAATGTTGCCGCGTAGCCTTCTCCGAGCAGATAGCACGGCTTCTGCCAGCCGAAGACATTACGTGTTGGCATACCCCATGGAGTACATTGATACTGCTGATTGCCAGCAAGGAAATCGAGATAAAGGGAAGAGTGCGAAAGGGTCCATTTGCGCCCTTTTCCGCGCCGGAACAGTTCGCGGAAGAACTCCTTGGTCTTTTTCCGATTCAAGAAGTTGTCCTGATCCGGTGCACGCTCGTACGCGAAGCCAGGTGACATCGATACGCCGACATCAAGGTCACGGCAAAAATCGAGGAAATCGACCAGATCTTCAACGGGATGACCGTCAAATACCGTGCAGTTTGCGTTGACCTGAAAGCCCTTCGCCTTGGCTGCCTTGATGGCGCTGACCGCCTTGTCGAAAATACCAATCCGGCACACCGATTTATCATGATGTGACTTCATTCCATCAAGATGGACGGAGAAGAAGAGATATTTGGATGGCGTAAAGAGATCGAGCTTCTTCTCGAGCAGGATGGCGTTGGTGCAAAGCGAGACGAATTTCTTGCGGGCAACGAGACCAGCAACAATTTCACCGATCTCATTATGAATGAGCGGTTCCCCACCTGGGATCGCGACAATTGGTGCACCGCATTCATCCGCAGCCTCGAGGCATTCTTCAACGCTCAGGCGCTGCTTCATGATCGCTTTCGGATAATCGATCTTGCCGCAACCTGCACAAGCAAGATTGCATTGAAAAAGCGGTTCCAGCATCAGCACGAGCGGATAGCGCTTATTGCCTTTCAGCTTTTGTTGCGCGACGTAAGCACCAACCTTGGCTTGCTGAAATAAGGGTACACCCACTTTATTCGTCCTTCATATTTTCACACGCATCAGCGCGGTATCTGTTTAGCCGGAAATTTGCAAGCGGCCCATTGCTGCAGTGCAACACACAACGAATACCTGACACCAGCAGTCATGTTTTCGTCACTATCACACTCGCGGAAAATTGCAAATCAATCGCCGATCCGGGCGACAGCCGGAGGCAATTTGAAGCGGATGTCTTCCTGGATACCGCCCCTTTCGACAACCGAGATCTTCTTGAGGCGAGAAAGCCGCTTGAGCAAATCCTTCACCGTGCTTTCGGGCGCGGACGCGCCCGCCGTCACACCAATGGAATTCGCTGTACTGATCCAGTCCGGGTCAAGCGCATCTGCGCTGCCGATAAGATAGCTCGGGATACCGGCTTCGGACCCGATTTCACGCAGCCTGTTGGAATTCGAACTGTTCTGTGAGCCGACGACAATCAGAACATCGATATCGTCGATCATCTCCCTGACGGCCATCTGACGATTGTGGGTCGCATAACAAATGTCGTTGGTGTCCGGGCCGACGACTTTCGGAAAGCGTTCGTGGAGGGCCATGATAATGTCACGCGTATCTGTGACGCTTAGTGTTGTCTGTGTGACATAAGCAACCTTGTCCGGATTAGCGACATCAAGGAGCGCAATGTCCTCCTTGCAGGCAACAACATGGACCGGCCCGTCGATCTGGCCGAGAGTCCCTTCGACTTCCGCATGACCACGGTGGCCGATCAGAACCACATCATATCCCTTTGCAGCGTAACGCCGCCCTTCGATATGGACTTTGGAAACAAGCGGGCATGTTGCGTCAATAACCTGGAGTTTGCGTCCAACAGCGGCATCTTCGACAATGCGTGACACACCATGCGCACTGAAGATCGTCACCGCTCCGGAAGGAATTTCGTCCACTTCCTCGACGAAGATCGCGCCCTTATCGCGCAATTCACTGACAACGCGTTTGTTATGAACGATTTCATGACGAACATAGACCGGCGCGCCAAACTTCTGGAGCGCGCGCTCGACGATATCTATGGCGCGTTCTACGCCCGCACAAAAACCGCGTGGTGTCGCAAGATAGACGTCAACAGTCTGGGAGGCTGGTTTCGTGTCGTGATCACTCGCATCCCGCGCTCTATCGGAGCGATGGCCAGCGCCCCCATGCGCTTCACCACTTCCTGTCGGGCTTTCGGCATATGTCGCAGTCGGACGGGAGGCCAAATGCATCTCCATTGATTACGCGCCCGGTGCATACAGCCGATCCCACCGGGAAACTCTTTTTGCGCAGCGGCATAAATCCAAATCACAAACTCCTGTATAAGAACAGGAAAGTGCGTGTGTCTTCGCCGCAGAACTGCTTGAAATTAGTTACTTACGTCTCCGCTGCGGGCAAGTCGTCGGATCATCACAATCACCTTCGACTGTGCAAATATTCAAAAATAGGTGCACAGAAGCAACCCTTTCCACGGCATGAACTGTCAGCAAGGTAAATTGCAGAAGGTCTGGATTGTGTCTTCAGGAGGGACGGTGAAGATTGCGAATAGGACGCGTCCAATGGGAGCGATGGTGACCAGTCGTATTGGTCTCAACTGGAGGTATAACTAAACGCAGCCACCACCTCGGGAATTCGTTTTCCGCAGCGCATAGAGAAACCGTACTGCGGAAAACGATCCGATCCGGATCAGGCCCCGATCAGGAACTAATGAAGGTTCTCAGGAACTGATTGAGAGAATCAGGGCCAGACTGTTTCACTTTGGATGTAAATTCAGCACGCTTCAAAACGAGGTTGGAAACGCCGCCAACGGAGTAATCAATCACCCGGTACTTTCCACCGATTGCGCGCATACGCCAAACAACCGGCACTCTGCCGCTTCCTGTAGAAAGACGGGCGGTGACCAGAACATCACCCCGTACGGTTCTCACCCGGGTGATCTCCGGGTTGGGACCTTGGCGCCGACCAAACTGGTTGACATAGAGCTTGCCGAGGTAGCGCGGAAGCAACGAGCGGAATTCCGAATTCTGACCGCTGCTGAACTTCTTTTTCTGCTTGCCGAGCAGCGCATTGGCCCATGTGCCGACTGCAAAGTGACTGCGCACAACACCGGCAACACCATTCACACTGCTCGAATTGGCTTGGGCGGACGCGAGCAATTGACGGACTTGCGCTTCAGCAGCCTGTTCAGCGCCCGATTGCGCCAGAGCAGCGGGCGACAATGAAAGAACGAGAGCCGTCGAAAGGATCGAAATGGCGAGCGCCATTCGCGCCCTGATAGTGTGGATCGGTAAAGACACAAACGGAGAGTTCATCGAACGCATCATTCATCCTTGTTTATCTGATCAGAAATCCTGTGAATCGAATGGTCACCACAAGTCAAAACCCGTGGTTAACAAAGTGCGCAGAACCTACGCCCGTTCGGCGGTCGTTACCAGTCCATTTTGTCTGGTATTTCGCTGCGCTTTATCATCTTGTCGAAAAGATCCATCAAAAGTGGCGTAATTAAGATTGTCGCCATAAGCGTCGTCGTAATCGAAATGGCAAGCATTTGCCCCATACTTGCCGTACCGCGATGGTCCGACACACTCAGCGTTGCAAAGGCCGCAATTGTTGTAAGCCCGCTGAAGAGAACAGCCCTCGGCGTGCTTGTTTCGTAAAGCGCTCGGGAATTCGCAATTCGATCCCTCCGCATTCCGATATGAACGCCGCTATCCACACCTAATCCGATCAGCAACGGCAGAACGATGACATTGGCATAGTTAAACGGAATTTCGAAAACCACACTCGCAGCCGCAGTCATAATTCCAGCCATGGCGAGCGGGATGAAGATTGCAGCAACCGTACTGAAGCGCCGGAGCACAAGGTATGCGACAAACAGAATCCCGATTCCAGCAACGGTAAGCGATTGTATGATGGCACCCGACACAGTCTCCCCCGCTTTGACAATCTGGAGCGGAGATCCGGCAGCTTGTTGATCGAAGGATTCGACTGCGGAAACAAAATCCTGCAGGACTTTGGGATCACGAACGTCTCCCTCAGGCACGATATCAATGCGCCATCGCCCGTCCTCGGCAACATAACGGCTTTTAATGCTGTCAGGCAGGTTTTCGCGGGTGACCTCATCAACCCCCAATTGTTGGTCAATTCTGGAGATCAGATCGGGAAAGAACAGGAAAAGATCACTCTCAACCTGTGTCAGAAGTTCCGGCGAGCGGGATTTCAACTGACTCAAGGTTTCGGCAAGATTGGAAGCGTCAGGCCGCTCGGTTTCGGAGCGCAGGCGCGAGATGAATGCATCAATCGGAGCCTCTCCTTCCGGTAACTCGACAAGAGCAAGCCCTTCCCCGGATACGATGGTTTCCAGCGTGGGGTAAGCCAAATCCACCAACTCGAATTTCTCATCTTGCGCTTCCGGGACAAGATCATCGAGGGTCAGCGCTTTGTGAATGACGGGCAATGCTTCGAGGGCTGCCGCATCCTCAATGGCCTTTTCCGGATCCGTTCTAAGAAGCGAAAGCCGATAAGGCACGGTTTCCGCGCGCTCAGACAAAAGCCCAAGAGCCACCATTGAGGGAGCATCGGGATCGCGAAGAGCAATCGGGTCCGCATCGAAGCGCACGTTGGGTGCCACAAGCAAAGCCGCGCCGAACCCGCCAACGATCGCAAGAGATACGAGTTTATGGGTAAGTGGGAGCCGCTGGTCACTTTTCTTGGAAGGTAAGGGGGAATTCGATCCCAGCGCTTTGTCCGTTTCCGGATTGGCTTCCGTTGCATCGTTAATGAGATGGCGATGGAACCATGGGACGCAGGAAATCAGCGCTGGAACAAGGGTCACAGACAGGAAAAATGCAACAAAAACACCGGCCGCACCAATACCACCGAGTTGAGCGAGCCCCTGAAAATCCGTTGGCACGAACGAAAGAAAGGCAATCGCGGTCGTGACGCAACTCAACAGCAAAGCCCCACCAATGCCGTGTCCGAGGCCAAGAAGCCGCGTCCTTAAATCCCGTTCTTTTGAATCGCCGATATGCGCCAGCACATGGATCGTGTAGTCGAGCCCGAGACCAACAAGCAGAACGACGAAGGCGACCGATACGAGATTGAGCGCACCGAAAACGATTGCCGCAAACCCGGTCGTGATAATGAGTGCGCTCACCAGCGCAATCATCGTGACCGCGACATGGGCCGCTGATCGAAACGCAATCCACAAAAGGATAGCGACGAGACCGAGGGAAAGCAGAAGCGAAAGGCCAATGCCCCGGGTGACGCTTCGCAACTCATCGAAACGCAACGCCGGATCGCCCGTAATTGAGACTTGAACAATCGACTGAAGATCCGGATCAAGATCCGCGATCGCATCATCGAGTGCCGTAATCGCCGCTTTGGCGGGCTGCAGCGCTTCAAAATCAAGTTTCGGCGTCACATAGACGATCCGCTGGACAGGCCCCTCCTCCGCTACATTTGCAGCGTCCGTTTGTTCGGCATCGCCATCTTCTAAGGCTTCGGCTACTTCGGCCTCATCCGCTTCGGACGCTTTTGCCCATGAGAGCGGCGAAAACCGCCCGTTGAGACGCGCATCGATCGTCACGCGAACATCGCGATAAAACTCATCGAGAAAGGAACGATCGAATTCAGCGCCATCGGCGAGCTCTTCGGCTGTGAGCAGAGCGTGCCAGAATGTCGGCAATGTTGGATCCGCCCGCAGACTTGCCAACAAAGACGCGGATTTATTCAGCCTCTGGAGGCTTGAGTCGAGTTCATCGACGCCTTGATAAAGCAGACCATTCGTCACAAAAAACGGATCGACCGCAGGCGCAAAGACGTCTTCGATTGAAGGACCGTCTTTGAGGCTTTTTTGAAGATCGCTCGCCGTTCGATCCGCCGCATCGCCAATTTCGCTTCTCACAACAACCACGATGGCGTTCTTCAGCTCGGGAAAATCGCGATTGAGGGCCTGTGTTTTCTGCTGAAAATCGAGATGCGGAGCGAGCATTTGGCTCGAATCGGTGTTCACGCTGAGGAACTGGACGGCAGAAACCGCGCTGAGGACCAGCAAAAAACCGTAGCCGATGAGGAGCCGTATCGCATAGCGATTCGCAAAACCGATGAGTCTTGCAATAAGGCTGTCTGCAAACTTGACCATTCGTAACCCTGATGCTGAAAAATCCGCGACGCGAGCGGGTGTAGCCGGTGAAAAAAGCGATGCTGTTTGAGACCGCCCCTCCCCGGAAGGTCAAGTCTTTTTCCATTGTTGCGCCGAGAACACAGAAATCCTCAATAAGGCGTGGGGTGGCCATTTGGCAAGCGATCTAAAAGTGTTAAATGGAAATTCATGAAGGAATGCGATGATCGCAGACACGAATTTTTGAGCGGTTATCAGGGGTAGAGTCTGCGCAACGTAGACACAAAGCCAAATTGAAGGGCACAGCAAATGATTGAACAGACCAGGGTCTTGGCGAGAAAAGCAGCTTCGCTGAAACACATCGTTATCGCGTCCGCTGCACTTGCTTTGCTTACGGGCTGTTCGACAGTTCACCACAACAACAGCGCACTTCTGATGGATAAGGGCCAAACGAAGTCTGCTGAAGCAACGGTTGAAAAAAAGCAGGATACAGAATCGTTCGCGCTGCGTTCGATCCTGCGTCATGAATCATCATTCGCTCAAGAAGCCGAAATTATCGAAGACGACGGCACCGAAATGGGTGAAGTCGGTGTGGACGCCGAGGTGCGCGATCCTTTGGAAGGACTTAACCGGGTTTTCAACGGCGTGAACCGGGGCATTGATCTCGCACTGATTCGTCCGATCTCCAAGGTCTATGGCGCGGTTGTCCCAAGCCCGATCCGCATGATGGTCGGAAATATCTTCCGGAATTTCGAAGCACCTGGCGATGTGGTCAATTACACATTGCAGGGCAATGGCGCAGAAGCCGGCAAATCCCTCAAACGCCTTGTTATCAACTCGACTCTCGGTATCGGGGGTCTGTTCGACGTAGCCGATCATCTTGGAACGCCTTACAATCCGACGGATTTCGGTCTCACACTCAATGACTGGGGTGTGGGTGAAGGTATTTACGTCGTGACGCCGCTTCTTGGACCAAGCACAACCCGCGACAGCGTTGGCCGGATCGTCGATATTGCGCTCTACCCGACCACCTACATCGGCGTTATCACCGACTTTGATTTTGGCGGAACGATTTCGCGCGGCGTTGAAATTGTCGACAAGCGGCAACGTAACGGACCTCTGCTTGACAATGTCATCTTCGCCTCGCCAGATCCTTATGTCACTCTTCGCTCGACATATATTCAGCGCCGCCGTTCGCTTGCATCCGATAACATCCTCGGAGCGGAAGGCATGGACGATAATCTCCCGGTCATCGTCACATCGGGCAGCTGATCCGTCAGAGCATGATTTAAGAACAAAAACCCGGCTAAGAGCCGGGTTTTTTGTTTCCTGAAACCTGAACAAGCAGGCGCGCCCGGTTAAAACCGCCCCCTGCTCGCCTGGTTCTTTCAAGGTTCAAATGAACAGTGAATAAGATTGCGGTTTCCTGGAGACGAAATGCACGATTGGCTTGCATTCCTGAGATACCCGCATTATCGGTGTGCGTCAGTGCCCCTATAGCTCAGCTGGTAGAGCAACTGATTTGTAATCAGTAGGTCCGCGGTTCGAGTCCGTGTGGGGGCACCACCTTTTTCCCATCATATCCAACAGGTTGACACCTACGCCCCCTATGAAAAGGATAGGAACGTGCGTCGTTCTACGACGTCATGCGACAGTCGCACGAGTTTTATGTTCTTAACGTGTTCCGAGCCGTATTTACTTCCGAGGTGTTTGTCTGGTTTCTTTGTAACGCCGGACTGATCTGGGCGCCCCTTTTCGCGACATGGTTCATCTTCAGCTACCGGCTTGAACGGAGCGCTGAAGCAATCGCGGTCTGCTCTACACAAACACTCAATTAGATGCGGGGCACATTGTCTTATGCAAGGTATGAAGACGGAAAAGGCGCCGCACCGTTGGTCTTTCTGTTTGACGAGAGTAGGCCGATAACCATCGGCGAAGTCCCGCAGGACGTGGCAACGGAAACCACTCTTCTCACCGGGAGTTAACACCCGACAAGGTGAACTGCTAACCAAAGTATGATCGAATTGTAGGCGTCGATTGGCAATCGCAGTTAATGTTAGACATGCAGTCGCGAATGTCGGGACAGATCACGTCTGGAACCTTTCGTGACGTGCTTCTCTGATTTCACGCTTCACTGAGATGAGAACGTCGGCAAGTCTCGCGAAGTCTTCGTTCAACGTGGAAGACCGCCGCCAGTGAAGCGCGATTTCGTGGACGGCCGAAGGATGATCGATCCGCCTTACAACGAATTCCGGGTCACGGATGGCTTCTGCCAGCGCATAGAGCGACGGAAGCACCGCGACACCAGCACCCATCACTGCCATCTGCCGCACTGCATCAAGACTTGCACCCTGATAATCCCGGCTCACAAAGGTGCCTGCTTTCGCTGCCAGGCGCTCAACCACATTAGCAAGCGCGAAACCTGGACTGAGTGACAGAAGGGGGCGGTCCGACAGATCGTCCAGAGTCACTGCATCGGTTGCATCAGAAAGCGGGTCATCGGTTGCAGTACAGATCCACAATGTTTCCGCAAAAAGCGAAATACTTTGGAAGTCTGGCTCGTTTGTCGGTGTACCAATCACCGCATCGACACGCCCCTCCCGTAGAAGGTCGAGCAGCTGTACGGTCGCCCCTTCCTGCACGATCAGACGAAGATCCGGATAAAGTCTGTGCAAATGACGATTGGCGATTGGCATGAAATACGCGCCAATCGACGGCAAAACGCCCAGCGAGAGCCGGTCGCCGAAGAGTCCGATCGATCCTTTTGCAATCGATCGAAACTCCCGAACCTCCTGTAATATGGACCGTCCCCGCGCAAGCAGCGTGCGCCCGAGCGGGGTCAGCGTCACACGCCGCGATGTGCGTTCGAAAAGGGCCGCGCCCAGCTCTTCTTCCATAGTCGAAAGCTGTTTAGACAGGCTCGGCTGGCTTACCGCCAGTGCATCGGCTGCGGTCCCAAAAGCGCCATAGTCGGCCACAGCAACAAAGTACTCGATCTGTCGCAATGTCGGACGCAAAAACCACCTCCTGGTCCATGCCTTTTGGCTATGAAAAAAAGAATTTCTTTCAATTGGTGCTATCAAATAAGGCCCATTACCCTCCTTTCATCAGCAAAACCACGCAGGACGAAAGGAGAATTCAGATGCTGAAACTTACGACGCTTGTCACCGCTGTTGCGCTCGCCGCTTCAGTGGGCGCTGTGCATGCCGGAAACAGTACTGCCAAACCTTCCGAACTCACTGAAGCTCAGGTTACAGACCTCAAAACCGCCTGGGGCGAAGGTATTGTTAAAATCGGTGCGATCTTCACCGAGGGTGGCGATTATCGGGCAGCAGCGAAAGACCATATCAAGACTTTCTATGCTTACGGACAGGAAACGGTCCTCTTTAAACCGACACTCGCCAGTGCTGATCAGTTCCGTGGCACTATGGACGAAGCGCTGTCGTATTTTGTCGGCGGCAGCATCAAGGAAGATAAAGGGTTTGCTATTGCACCCTACACGAACGTCCGGTGGGAAAACGAAGGCACCGTGATCAACGGCGAAACGGCGCTCACGATGGGCAACTATTTCTTTAAGAAACCTGACGGCTCCGAAGTGAAGGTCGAATATACCTTCGGCATTGAATTGATGGAAAACGGAACGCCGAAAATCGTACTGCACCATTCATCATTACCGTTCGCGCCTACATCTTAGCCACGTTATGACAGCAGAAAATGTCCCGGCGCCTGCGCCGGGATTTTTTATTAAATATCAAAACCTTCTTCGTAGGCTTTTACAGCGGTTGCTGTTCGCCAGCCGAATTGGCGATACCAACGGATCTCTGAGAGACTATTGAGAGCGGTTTGACGGCAAGTGTTTGACCTTCCCTCTCCCGGCTAAACTCAGTTCAATTGAGAGCGTCCAATGTCAC
>JBCDCU010000029.1:0-18235 GCA_039181265.1 Pseudomonadota bacterium
CGCATGCCGGGACCGCCTTTCGGGCCCTCGTAGCGAATGACGAAGACGTCGCCCTCTTCAAAGTCGCCGTTGACGACGGCCTGATAGGCCTCTTCTTCGGCATCGAAGCACCGGGCCGGGCCTGTGAATTTCAGCATGGACATGCCTGCGACTTTCACGATCGCACCGTCTGGCGCGAGATTGCCCTTAAGGCCGACGACCCCGCCTGTCTCGGTGATCGGATTGGATACCGGATAAACGACGTCCTGCTCACTGTTCCATTCGACCGTTGACAGATTTTCAGCCATGGTCCGCCCGGTGACCGTCAGGCAATCGCCGTGCAGATAACCGCCATCGAGCAGCGCTTTCATAAGGAGTGGTATGCCGCCCGCCTCAAACATGTCTTTCGCGACATATTTTCCGCCAGGCTTCAAATCGGCGATGTATGGCGTGCGCTTGAACACTTCCGCAACGTCGAAAAGATCGAATTCGATGCCGATCTCGTGCGCGATCGCAGGCAGGTGCAACGCGGCGTTTGTCGATCCGCCGGAAGCCGCGACAACGGTTGCAGCGTTTTCCAGCGCCTTACGCGTGACGATGTCGCGTGGACGGATATTGCGGGCGATGAGTTCCATAACCTTCTCGCCAGCTGCAACGCAGAATTGATCGCGGAATTCGTAAGGTGCCGGCGCGCCCGCAGAATAAGGAAGGGCTAGCCCGATCGCTTCCGATACGGTCGCCATTGTATTCGCGGTAAACTGTGCTCCGCAGGCGCCAGCTGAAGGGCATGCAACCCGCTCAAGCTCGCCGAGATCCGCATCGGACATTTCACCAACCGAATGGCGGCCCACGGCTTCGAACACATCCTGAACGGTGACTTGTTTACCCCGGAAATTGCCTGGCAGGATCGATCCGCCGTAAAGGAAAACCGATGGCACATTCAAGCGCACCATGGCCATCATCATGCCCGGAAGTGATTTGTCGCATCCGGCAAGACCAACAAGCGCGTCATAGCAGTGGCCGCGCATCGTCAGTTCCACCGAATCGGTGATTACGTCGCGCGAGACGAGCGAGGATTTCATCCCCTCGTGCCCCATGGCAATGCCATCGGTTACCGTGATCGTCGTGAATTCGCGTGGTGTGCCACTGGCAGATGCTACGCCATGTTTGACCGCCTGAGCCTGGCGCATGAGCGCAATGTTACACGGGGCTGCTTCGTTCCAGCACGTGGCGACACCAACAAAAGGTTGGTTGATCTGCTCGCTGGTCATGCCCATCGCATAGTAATAGGATCGATGCGGGGCGCGACCTGGCCCCACCGTCACATGACGGCTTGGTAATTTCGATTTATCAAACGTCTTCGCGTCCATCGGATCCCATTCTTCATGCGCCCGCGTTACTTCGTACACAAGCTAGGCCTCTTAGAGAGCCTTAAATGTGCCAAAAAAGAGGCGGACTGGAAGACGAAATAGAATATCGACTAAATATCCCTGCGCCTTGTTGCCGTGTGGCCACAAATAGTGCCGATCCGCCACGGTTCCCCTTACGTCAACCGGTCAAGACTCACTGATATGCGGGCTCGCTTCTCCTGTTCCTCTTCCAGTCGTGTGCGCTGTTCGGCGACCACGTCTTCAGGCGCTTTTTGAAGGAAGTTCTCGTTGGCAAGCTTCTTCTCCAACTTGCCGATTTCTCCGTCGCATTTCTCGCGTTCTTTTAAGAGGCGATTGCGTTCAGCATCAAGGTCGATCACGCCTTCAAGCGGCAAACAAACAGTGAGCGTTCCCAAAATCACCTGCGCCGATGCCTGCGGCGCCGTTTCCGCGATATTGGCATCATCAACGCGTGCCAGACGCGCAAGAAAGGGTTGGTAGCGCTGAAGGCGATCTTCGTCTTTTGCGCTCGCACCAACGAGAACGAGATTTGTGCGCGCACCCGCGGGAACATTCATTTCTGCGCGGACTGACCGAACAGCCGTAACGAGTTCAACGAGCCAGTTGAGATCCTGAGCAGCCTCATCGTCGGCAAAATCCAGGGTCTGCCAACTGCCGTGCATCAAGAAGCCATTGTGCGCACGGCGGTCAGCGTCCAGACGCTCCCAGAGTTCCTCGGTGATAAAGGGCATGAAGGGATGCAGAAGAACAAGGATCTGCTCAAGAACGAATGCCGCAGTCTCCTGGGTCTCCCGCTTTTCCGTTTCATCATCTGCGTTGAAGACAGGTTTGGCGAGTTCGAGATACCAGTCGCAGAAGATGTTCCAGATAAAGCGGTAAGCCGCTCCTGCAGCTTCGTTAAAGCGATAGCTTTCGAGCTCCCGGGTAATGTCTGCCTGGGCTTTCGATAGCTCTGTCAGTACCCAGCGATTAAGTGGCAGTTTCGTGGCATCAGGATCAAAGTCCTTCCTCCGTTCGCAGCCATTTATTTGCGTGAAACGCGCAGCATTCCAAAGCTTTGTGCCAAAATTCCGATATCCTTCAACGCGATCCTTGGCGAGCCGGATATCGCGCCCCTGAGCGGCCATGGCAGCCAGCGTGAAACGAAGGGCGTCTGCCGAATAGTCATCGATGAGGTCAAGAGGGTCGATGACGTTACCCTTTGACTTCGACATTTTCGCGCCCTTTTCATCACGGACAAGGGCATGGATATAGACCGTGTGAAAGGGTTCCTCTTTCATGAAATGGAGCCCCATCATCATCATGCGGGCGACCCAGAAGAAGATGATATCGAAGCCGGTGATAAGGACGTCGGTTTGATAATAGCGTTTCAGCTCAGGCGTTTCTGCAGGCCAACCAAGCGTCGAGAACGGCCAGAGTGCTGATGAGAACCAGGTATCGAGAACGTCCTCATCCCGATCAAGATCCACATCTTTCCCATAGTGTTCCTGCGCGGCGGAACGGGCTTCGTCTTCTGTTTTTTCAACGAAGACCGTGCCGTCTGGGCCGTACCAGGCAGGGATCCGGTGACCCCACCACAATTGCCGCGAGATACACCAGGGTTGAATGTTTTCCATCCAATCGAAGTAGGTTTTTTCCCAATTTTTCGGAACGAAATTGGTGCGGCCCTCGCGGACCGAAGCGATTGCCGGTTTCGCGAGCTCAGCCGCATTGACATACCATTGGTCGGTCAGCATCGGCTCGATCACGACATTTGAGCGGTCCCCGAATGGCTGGGCGATGATTTTGTCTTCTTTGCCGCGATAAAAGCCAAGCTCTTGAATTTCTTTCAAGATCAACTCGCGGGCATCATAGCGATCAAGTCCGTGATAGTGCTTCGGAACACTGTTGTCCGGCGTTGAAACCATCCGGGCTTCCGTGTCCATCAACGGGATTAGCGGAATGTTGTTGCGTCTTGCGACTTCAAAGTCATTAAAGTCGTGCGCGCCTGTAATCTTGACAGCACCAGTCCCGAATTCCGGATCGGGATACTCGTCCGCAATAATGGGGATGTGTCGCTCAGCAATTGGAAGACGGACCATTTTGCCGATCAGATTTTTGTAGCGTTCGTCAGATGGATGAACAGCAACCGCCCCGTCGCCCAACATTGTTTCTGGACGTGTGGTCGCAATCACCATCTCGGTTATCCCGTCGACAGGACCATCGACGAGCGGGTATGCGAATTCCCACATCGACCCGTCAACTTCGCGGGTTTCGACTTCAAGATCGGAAATCGCGGTCTGGAAAACCGGGTCCCAATTGACGAGGCGTTTGTCCTTGTAAATCAAGCCTTCTTTATAGAGCTGAACGAAAACGTCCAGAACCGCCTCGGAAAGCCCCTCATCCATTGTAAAACGTTCGCGCGACCAATCACATGACGCACCGAGGCGTTTCAATTGGCCGATGATCGTGCCGCCCGACTCGGCTTTCCAATCCCAAACGCGTTCAAGAAACGCTTCCCGTCCGAGATCACGCCGCTTTTCACCTTTGTCGGCTAATTGCCGTTCAACAACCATCTGGGTCGCGATGCCCGCGTGATCGGTTCCAGCCTGCCAGAGAACATCCCGTCCCCGCATGCGTTCAAACCGAACAAGAATGTCCTGGAGCGTATTGTTCAGCGCGTGCCCCATGTGCAGCGAGCCCGTTACATTCGGGGGCGGAATCACGATGCAATAAGGATCACTTCCCGGTGCAGCGCCGACACCTGCCTTGAAGGCTCCTGCCTTTTCCCAGTCGTTGTAGATTCGTGGTTCGACGCTGGCCGCATCGTAGGTTTTATCAAGCATGAAGGTTGTCGTCCTGGCGGTAAACGCATCACAGCCGCATGGGCGCGGTATGAGCGGGACATACCGCGCGAAACTGAAACGAGCAAGCCCTAGAGGGCGCTGCGCGGCCTTTATGCTTGATCATGGTTTTTGGAAGGAGAAGACCGCCGATGAGACGTTGAGCGGCTGACAAATCAGCCGCGCATCCGTTCAATTTCTGCTTTGACCATGCGTTCCACCATTGGAGGCAGGTTTTCATCGAGCCATGCCTTCAACATCGGGCGCATCATCTCGCTCATAAGGTCTTCGATAGTGGTCGAACGCGACACCGTCATCGCTGAGGATAACGCACCGAAGCTTTGCCTGACTGATGCGGATGCTGCCTCCGACATCAATACTGTTGCCGCATCGGATGGAAGGTCTTCAGGGATCGCCGCTGCTACTGGTTGTGGTGGTGGTGGCGGTGCTACGCTCGGCGGTTCATTCGCCACCTCTACGGTGATCTCATCCGGCATATCGTCAAGGTCGGCACCGTCGAACGAGATGTCGTCATCCATGTCCGCAGCCGCAGGAGCCGGTTCGTCGTTCGTGAGCGTCAGGACATCATCATCATCTTCGCCTTCATCCGCCTCGTCGTCTGATCCGGAAGCTTCATCAAACAGCGCGTCTATGTCATCGACGGCCATTCCGGCATCATCATCGTCGTCGGCGTTGTCAAAGGCTGCATCAATTGCCGCCTGATCGTTCGCAGGTTCACCGGAATCGACACTTTCCGCCTCACTTGCAGGCGCTTTGTTGTCATCATCGGCGATAATCTGGCGAATGGAGGCGAGAATATCCTCCATACTTGGTTCTTTGGAAGCCTTTGCACTCGCCATAGTTCTCTCCGCTTACCCCTCGCGTCACCAGCGAGACCTATAACTGATTCGCCCGCTGGGCGTTTGATACAAGAGTGGCCAGCCACCCTTGGGAGGACAAGGCTGTACAGTGCTTTTTCCCAGATTATGTGTGGTTTTATTGGGTGAGACCCAAGATGAAGGCTTTTACTTGCCGGAGGGGGTCCGCAAACCGAACCAGCGATCGACGACTTTCTCGTAATGGAACGATGGTGGCTCGACAATGCTGGCGCTTGCGATAGAGATGCGTTCTCCAGTGAACCGACCAATTGAAGCAAGCAAGTTGTAAGACGCAACAACACGGTCGCGAAGCGCGTTAGACAAAGAAATCTGTGCTGCAATCAGATTGGACTGGGCTGTCAAAACGTCCAGGGTTGTCGCCTGACCGACTTTGCGTTCTTCAATCAGGCCGTCGACAGCAATTTGTGATGCGCGCACGTTTGTTCTTGCGGATTTGATCTGGGAAGTCGCCGATTCCAGCGCAGCCCATGACGAACGAACGCCCTGCTCAATGGAGCGGCGGTTCTCATCGACCTGAATGCGCAACTGACCAACCGTTTCTTTCGCTTGGCGGATTGTTGAAAAACGGGAACCACCCAGAAAGATCGGGACGGTCACATCTGCGGTCACCTGTGCGGTGTCTGAGTTGGTATCGATCACCCCGGTTTGAAAACTTCGTTGGTAGGATCCGTTCAACGTCACACTTGGAAGAAGCGTGCCTTCAGTTGACCTGACATTGAATTGTCCCGCATCGACGCTGTGCTGAGCGGATCGGATCAGTGGATGTTCACGTTGCGAAATTTTGACCGCTTCGCTCAAAGAGGTCGGAAGGCCAGGCGCTGAAACCGGCTTCGATGACAATGAGCTAGGTTGATGGCCAATGATCTCGCGATAAGACGCTTCGCTTGTGCGCAGATCCGCCTGCGCGCCGGCGAGGGCAGAAAGCGCCGCGGCAAGATCTGCTTCCGCCAAAGCTACGTCGGTTCGGGTGCCCTCACCCACTTCCGCCTGTGCCCGTGCAGCGCGAACCTGTTCCTGGGAGAACTGGACGTCCCGCTCCTGTAGCTTAACGATTTCCCGGTCCCTGAGAACGTCGGAATAGGCTGTTACAGCGAGGACGAGAACAGATTGCTCAGTGTTGCGGAGCCCCTCCAGGCCTGCCTTCACGCTCGCTTTCGCCGAGCGAATGTCATTCGATACCTGAAATCCGTTGAATATGTTCTGTTGAAATGACCCTCCTACGCTTCCAAGCACGACATCATTATTCGTACCGGCAGCGAAGCCCGCGGTATTAAATGTTCTGCTGGTCTCTGTTCCCAACTGCCCTGAGGCGGTCAATGAAGGCCTGCGGGCCGACTTTGCAATGCCGACACTCTCATTGGTCGCGCGCTGGCCTGCACGGGCCGCATTCAATGTCGGATTGTTTTTGAAAGCGGCAGATAAAGCGCTTTTTAAAGTCTCGGCAGACACTGGCGCTGCAACCATTATTGCAAGCGCTGAGGCAGCGGCCAGAACTGTCTTAGTGGTAGTTCTCATTAAAGGCCCCAACAAAGTGTCTCAAATCCAAGGATAACCGTCATTTCTCGGTTTACGAATCGTTTGGTAATCACGCTATGCCCTCCGGCGTTAACGCCACACTAACGATTGTGGCGCGCAGCGACACCACCGCAGCTATACAGAGAGTGTGTCAAAATTTGCACCTCGGACTGAGTGGCTGACGCAAAAAACGGTCTGATGCTGCCAATTGGCAACAGGTTTTTCGCATATTTTCCAATGTGGGGGTGTCGCTTCGGTTTGGTACCGATCAGACCCGTGGGCATGGGACGCAAGGGAAACTAGAACTAGAGCGATTCGGGCGTTTCCGTGGTTAGAATACGAAGCCTGCTTCTTTCTCAAATCCGGGCAACAAAGCGGCGCTGATATTACCCCGGCGAATATGCGAAATGTCCTCGCCCTTTTTGGTGATGACCACAACGTGGGCGGAAAGGCCGGTTCCTAAGATCGTGACCAGCCGTCCGCCGTCGCGCAGTTGATCGCAGAGCGCGAGTGGCGCTTCTTCAACCGCGCCTTCAATAAGAATCACATCAAAAGGCGCTTCTTTGGCATTTCCGGCCTTGTGATCGGAATTGAGGACCGCGACGTTGTCGATCTCAAGTGCCGCCAGCGCTTCGTTCGCCTGCTCGACCAGTTGTTCGCTTTGATCGATGCCCACAA
The DNA here is from genome assembly GCA_039181265.1 of Pseudomonadota bacterium. Taxonomy (GTDB): domain Bacteria; phylum Pseudomonadota; class Alphaproteobacteria; order Rhizobiales; family JACESI01; genus JBCDCU01. Next base: position 7,285 of record JBCDCU010000029.1, read on the forward strand.
CGCTGTCGGCAAGGCTTGCCATCAAAGCGACTCCATATCCCGATCCACTGCCGATACAAAGAACCACGTCTTTGTGTCCGATCTTGGCGGCATCAAGAAGCTTTGCGTAGGTAACGGGCTGGAAAAGGTATCTCTCTTTTTCGCTGTCGGTGGCAGAAAGCGCTATATCGGCATCGCTGTATGCGATCGCCTTTTTGCTTTGCGGGACAAACAATTCTCGCGGAACGTTCAAAAAGGTTTCGATAAGCTCCAGATCGGTGATGTCATTGGGTCGAATCTGGTTGTCGACCATCTGTACCCGCGCTTTCGAAAAATCGCCCATAATTGACCCTTTGTTCCCTCTTTCCGACCGGCATTCCTGCTTAATCACTTGGGTGGGGCCTTGGCAAGTCGGATGTCCCGTACAGGCCCTTAACCAAAAGGACTTGGTGGTGAGGATGAACGCATAAAACGCTTGTTTCAGGGCGCGAAACTCTGTACGAAGCGGTGCCTCAGGGCCTCATGGCGGAGTGGTGACGCAGCGGATTGCAAATCCGTATACCCCGGTTCGATTCCGGGTGAGGCCTCCATTTTCTCCCGGATTTTCACGACACTTTGACGCAGAATCGTTGCCCTGCGGAAAGCGGACACTCGTCGTATACGAAGGCGGGATGTGGCGGTGGACACCACTTACAGCCGGTTTTCCTTGCGAGATCCGTTGGATAATGTCAGTTGTAGTGACTATCTAGCAGGATGAGCCAGCCGCACCTGGCACCACTCGTGGTTTGGGAGGACCCATCAAATGGCGACAATCATCGACAAAAACCATCGTCCACTCTATGAGGGCGACCCGGTAGAGCCGATGACCTTTCCTTTGAGGGAGACAAGCCCAGACACTCCCGACCTGATCGATCCGTTTCAGCGCGCGATCACTTACCTGCGGGTTTCGGTTACCGACCGCTGCGATTTTCGGTGCACCTACTGCATGTCGGAAAATATGACATTTCTGCCCAAACGCGATGTCTTAAGCCTCGAAGAACTCGATCGTCTTTGCACCGCATTTGTGGACAAGGGCGTCAAAAAGCTGCGGCTTACGGGCGGCGAGCCATTGGTGCGCAAAGGGATCATGATCCTGATCCGCAATCTTTCCCGTCATCTTGTCAGCGGTGAACTGGAAGAACTCACGCTGACGACGAATGGATCACAGCTACCGAAATTCGCCGATGAAATGGCAGATCTCGGCATTCGCCGTGTGAACGTTTCGATGGATACAATGGATGCTGAGAAGTTCCGCAAAATTACGCGTTGGGGTGACCTTGATCAGGTCATGAAAGGAATTGAGGCTGCCAAGAAAGCCGGGATTTCGGTCAAAATCAACGCGGTCGCGCTGAAAGGCGTCAACGATACGGAAGTCGCCGACATGCTCCGCTGGGCGCATGGCGAAGGACACGACCTGACGCTGATCGAAACCATGCCGCTTGGCGAGATCGATGAAGACCGCACCGATCAATATCTGCCGCTGACAAAAGTGCGCGCGGATTTGTCCGAGCACTTTACCCTCACAGACATCCCTTATAAGACCGGCGGACCCGCTCGTTACGTAAAAGTGGAAGAAACCGGAGGGCGGCTCGGGTTCATCACGCCAATGACTCACAACTTCTGCGAAAGCTGCAATCGCGTAAGGGTCACCTGCACGGGCACGCTTTATATGTGCCTCGGCCAAGAAGATGCTGCCGATCTGCGGGCTCCGATGCGGCTTAGCGATGACAACGATCCCTTGTACTCGGCAATCGACGAAGCAATCGGAAGAAAGCCCAAAGGGCACGATTTCATCATCGACCGTCGTCGCAAAAAACCTTCTGTCAGCCGCCACATGAGTATGACCGGCGGCTGATCAGCCATTTTGAAAGTTCATACCTACCGTAATGGTGTCCGCCAATCTCAAGGGTGGGCTCTTCATGGCGCTCGCCATGGCGGCCTTTACCTTCAACGATGCGCTTGTGAAGCTTCTCGCGCTGGAACACCCTCTGTTTCAGGTGATCTTCTTGCGCGGACTCCTGACAACGTTTGTATTCGGCCTCGTTGTTTTGGTGTTCTTCCGCCATCACGTGCTTCCGCATCTTCCCAAACCAATCGTCTGGATCCGGGCTTTTTGTGAAGTCGGCGCGACGATCTTCTTTCTGACCGGGCTCACCTATCTGCCGATCGCCAACACGGCCGCGATATTGTCCGCGCTTCCTCTGGTTGTGACGATGGGCGACGCGCTTTTCTTCCGCGCGCCGGTCGGTTGGCGGCGATGGTCGGCCATATTGGTGGGTTTTTTTGGTGTCCTGATCATCATCAGGCCGGGCTTTGAGGGGTTTAGCGTTTATTCGCTTTTGATTGTTGTCTGCGTGATCTTTGCGGCTGCGCGCGATCTCGTCACGAAAGTTGCGCCAGCTGACCTTCCCTCGCCTGTATTTGCCCTTGTCACTTCGATCGCCATTTCCGCGACTGGTGCAGTTGGCAGCGCCTTTTCTTTTGAACCTTTTGCGTTTTCGATAAACGATCTTGTCTATCTGAGCATCGCAGCACTTTTTCTCGTTGGCGCCTACTACTTCATAATCGAGGCGATGCGCCACGGAGAGGTCGCCGCGGTTGCGCCTTACCGTTATACCAATCTCATCTGGGCGGTATTGATTGGCGTTCTCGTTTTCGGAGATCCGGTCGAATGGCAAATGGTGGTTGGGTCTCTCATCATTGTTGCGACCGGAATCTATACCTTCTACCGGGAACGCAAACGCGCCTTTGGGACTTCAGAAGACGGACAAGCAATATGACCACGGCTCTAGGGAGATGGATTTGGTAAGCGCCGGCGGAAGCGCTGTCGAGCAGCGGGGCAAGCCCTCTGTTGCGATCCTTGTTCTGATCTCCATGGTGGCGCCAGCGGGGATCAATATCATTGCGCCGTCCATGCCCGCTTTCGTCACCGTTTTCGACACAGATTACGCGACTGTTCAACTTACATTGTCGCTTTTCCTGTTCGCGATCGCCTGTGCGCAAATAATCATTGGGCCTTTGTCGGACTACTTTGGTCGCCGCAAAGTCGTTCTCTACGGCATGGGGCTTTCCTGCGTTGGAAGCGTGATCTGTATTGCGGCACCGACTATTGAAATCTTCATTTTCGGCCGTTTGATACAGGGTGCCGGTGCATGCACCGGAATTGTTCTCGCGCGCGCCATCGTGCGTGACCTCTATGAGCGCGAAAAAGCGGCAAGCATGATCGGCTATGTCACGATGGCAATGACAATCGCTCCCCTGATCGTCCCTTATGTTGGCGGTGTCCTTCAGGAAGAGGTCGCCTGGTGGGGCAGCTCCGCGTTCATGTTGCTGTTTGCTCTTGCCGTTTTTGTCATTGCCTATTTTGACCTCCACGAAACCAACCCGCATTTGGGGCGGGTAACGTCGGCGAAATCCCTCGCTCGAGATTATTCGGAGCTGTTGCGGAGTTCGTCATTCCTCCGTTATGCTGGTGTCGGCGCCTTTGCCTCCTGCATCTATTTCTGTTTCATGGGAAGCGCGCCTCTTTTGTCGAGTGACCTTTTCGGGCTTTCGCCGACAGATTACGGGCTCCTCTTCATTTTCGTTGCTGCCGGTTATGGGGCTGGAAATTATCTTTCCGGACGGTTTTCGCAGATCGTTGGAACGACAACGATGATTGCCGGAGGCTGCCTGCTGAGTGTCGTGTCAGTCGCCGCCATGATGGCACTCTTTGCAATGCTTCCCCCACACCCGCTCTTCCTCTTTGCTCCCATGTTCGTTGCCTCTGCTGCAAACGGAATTACACTTCCATCGGCTATCGCGGGGGCTGTTAGCGTCCGGCCTGAGATTGCCGGTGCGGCATCAGGGTTTACCGGATTTTTCCAGATTGGGTCCGGGGCAATAGCCGCAACCTTTACCGGTTTTATCCTCGACCAGTGGCTCTCTATCTGGCCGGTTCTCATCATTATGATGCTGGCTGCGATCCTTTCGCTTGTGACAGCCCTTGCAATTGCAGTGAAAACCGACGATCACTGAAGGCCACGTAAAAACACTCAATTGCCAAAACGGGGAAGCTCTTGAGCGGCGATTACCTGATAAAGCCGGATCCTGACAGTCCAGGGCTATCAACGCCAGTCACCGGGATCGATCAAACCGGAGAACGTGTCGAACTGAATGTCGTCACGGAGCGTCCTTTGACGCTTTATCTGAATTCGCAGGAGATCGTCACGATGATGACGATCGGCGATCACCCGGATCTGCTCGCCATCGGATATCTCAAGAATCAGAACATGCTCAAACCCGATGACGAGATCACAGATGTCGATTACGACGACGATCTCAGTGTGGTTGTGGTGCGCACACAATCTGAGACAAATTTCGAAGAAAAACTGAAAAAGAAGACCCGTACATCGGGCTGCGCCCAGGGAACCGTTTTTGGCGATCTGATGGAGAGCCTCGACGGGATCAGCCTTCCGCAAGACGCGGTGCTTCGAACAAGCTGGCTCGCGCGGCTTACGAAGACAATCAACACGACGCCGTCACTCTATCTCTCCGCCGGTGCGATCCACGGATGCGTCTTGTGCGAAGAAGACCGGGCGCTCGTTTACATGGAAGATGTCGGACGGCATAACGCCGTCGACAAGATCGCGGGTTTTATGCATCGCGGGGACGTCGATCCTTCGAACAAGATCTTTTACACGACGGGCCGCCTGACCTCTGAGATGGTCATCAAGACCGTTATGATGGGGATCCCGATCCTTGTCTCGCGCTCCGGTTTCACCGCATGGGGCGTAGAACTTGCGCGGCAGGCCGGGCTCACCCTGATAGGCCGGGCTCGCGGAAAGAGGTTTGTGGTTCTATCGGGCGAAGACCGGCTCATCTTCGATGACGATGGCTCCGAGGAGTTGAGTGCGGAAGAGGAAGCCCGTGCCAGCCGCAAGGGTGCGCGTTTGGCGGAGGAAGTCCGGTGACGCAGCCAGCAAAGAGTGTCGTCCTCGGCGTTGTTCTCGCTGGCGGGCAGTCCCGGCGTATGGGAGAAGTCGGAAAAGGGGACAAAGCTCTCATGCCGCTCGATGGAAAGCCGCTTCTGGCGCATGCGCTGGAAAGGCTTGATGCGGTGGTTGACCGCGTCGTGATCAACGCGAACGGTGATCCAGCACGCTTTGCCGCCTTCGACCGGCCTGTTATCGCCGACACGATTCCCGGCTATGCAGGACCGCTTGCGGGTGTCCTTGCCGCGATGCACCACGCAAAGACGCTCGAGCCCAAACCCGACTATGTTTTAAGCGTTGCCGGCGATACACCGTTTTTTCCGAAAGATCTGGTCGACGCGATGGTAACTGCATCCGGCAAAGGTGAGATCGTGCTTGCTGAATCGGACGGACGCCGCCATCCGGTCTTTGGTCTATGGCCGGTTCGGCTTTGTGATGATCTTGACGCCTGGCTTCGCGATCAGGAAAACCGCAAGGTCCTCGCCTGGGTTGGTCGCCATGACTGGACAACGTGCGAATTCGAACCGGTCAAGGTTGGCCAATCGACATTGGATCCATTTTTCAATATCAACACGCCGGAGGATTTTGCCTTCGCAGAAGGCTTAATGGAGGAAACCGTCTAGATGGCAGAACAACGCCTCTTCGGGGTGACCGGTTGGAAAAATTCGGGAAAAACGACGCTTGTTTGTGAGATCGTCGCGGAACTCTCTCGTCGAGGGTTTCGCGTGTCGACACTCAAACATGCTCACAAGACATTCGATATAGATCATGAAGGGCGGGACAGCTACCGGCACCGCGAGGCCGGTGCCAGTGAAGTCGCCGTTATCTCCCAGAACCGCTGGGCCCTTGTTCACGAGCTTCGGCAAGAACCTGAACCGCCCCTGCAGGATATTCTTGAGAAGCTCTCCCCGGTCGATCTCGTCATTATCGAAGGTTTCAAACGCGAACCGCACCCAAAGATTGAATGCCGCAGGGTTGATGCGCGGTCGCATGAAGAGATTGCCGCGAGCGATCCTTCTATTGTGGCTCTTGCAACCGATCATCCGGTAGAAAGCACCCTACGCCACTTCGACATCAATGATATCTCAGCTATCGCCGACTTTGTTCTCGATCATACCGGATTGCGCCGAAAAACAATGTCTGAAAAGGCGTCATAATGACTTTGACAGCCGAACCGGCAGACAGATTAAACGATTGTTTTCTGCACGATAAGGACCGCCTTCGTCACCACGAGGCGCTTTCCATCCTGAAGGAAGGCCTTGCCCCTCTGGGGCGAATCGAAACGGTGCCGCTTTCAAACGCAACCGGTCGGATTATTGCTGAGGCGATTTCGGCACCAAGAGATGTCCCCCTCACTGATAACGCGGCCGTTGATGGCTACGCATTCGCCCATAGCTCGCTGGGCGATCAAACAACGATCCTGCCGGTCGTGGAACGTATTGTTGCTGGTGAAACCGGTCCGATCGCACTCCCCCCCGGAAATGCTGCGAGGATCTTTACAGGCGCGCCAATGCCCACGGGTGCGGATACCGTCGCAATGCAGGAGGACTGCACAAGGACCTCGGACGGAAATGGCGTCGTCATCCCCTCAGCGTTGAAAAAAGGCGCGAACTGCCGCAAAGCCGGGGAAGACGTCAAAGAAGGCACTGCCCTCTTTTCGCCAGGCTCGCTCATCAGACCACAGGACATTGCAGCTCTTGCATCACTCGGCAAAGATCAGGTCAGTGTTCATGAGCAGGTCCGCGTCGCTGCTCTGTCGACTGGCGACGAACTTGTTCCACCCGGCACGCCGATCAGTCCCGGGCAGGTCTACAACTCAAACGGGCCGCTCCTCGAAAGCCTTCTCCAACATGCCCCGGCAAGCATCACAGTGCGTGGTCCGGTTCAGGATGATCCGGTGACTATCAGGGAAACGCTTCTCGATCTCGCTGATAATCATGATCTGATCCTGACGACGGGCGGTGCCAGCCTTGGAGAAGAAGATTACATCCTTGCTGTGCTGGATGAAATCGGCGAGCGGCGGATGTGGCAGTTAGCGATTAAACCGGGCCGCCCGATGACGTTTGGCATGATTGGGAATGCCCGTTTCATTGGGCTTCCGGGTAACCCAGTCGCGGCGTTCGTCTGCTATCTGCTCTACGCGCGCCCCGTCCTTTTAAGACTTGCCGGGAAAGACTGGGAGGATCCGCTTCATTTCGTTCTCCCTGCGGCATTTTCCATGAAAAAGAAAACCGATCGCCGGGAATTTCTGAGGGGCGTCCTGACAATGCGCGACGGTGTTCTTCACGCTGGAAAATTCGGGCGCGACGGATCTGGTCTGATCACCGGTTTGCGGGAGGCGGACGGACTCATTGAAGTCGGGGAAGACGTCTCGAACATCACCGAAGGCGATCCCGTTTCCTTTATTCCGTTTTCCTCATTCGGAATTTGATTGATCTTAAAGAGTGTTGGCGCTTGCAGGCAGCGTTCTGATCTGGGAAGACCTCATACCAATTCATACCGGGCTGCTTCACGGTCCGGCCATCCAAAAGTTTCGGAGGACACAAAATGGCAAAGGTTGCATTTATTGGGCTGGGCGTAATGGGCTATCCGATGGCCGGGTATCTTGTGACGAAAGGTGGGCATGACGTAACGGTCTATAACCGCACAGCCGCAAAAGCCGAAAAATGGGTTGCAGAATATGGTGGCAACCACAAGCCGACGCCGGCAGAAGCTGCTGATGGGGCTGATTTTATTTTCACCTGTGTCGGCAATGACGATGACCTTCGCCAGGTCGTATCCGGCGAAAACGGGTGCCTTCAGACAATCAAATCCGGCGCGGTTTTGGTCGACCACACAACAGCTTCGGCGGGTGTCGCGCGCGAGCTCTATGACGTCTTGAAGGCGAAGGGTGCAAGCTTCATCGACGCACCGGTTTCCGGCGGACAAGCGGGCGCGGAAAACGGTGTTCTCACCGTCATGTGCGGGGGCGACACGGATGTATTCGAAAAAGCCGAACCGGTTATCATGTCGTTTTCCCGCGCCTGCCGCCTGATGGGGCCTTCGGGATCGGGTCAACTCGCGAAAATGGTCAATCAGATTTGTATTGCCGGTTTGGTCCAGGGGCTCTCTGAAGGTGTCGCCTTTGCCCAGAAAGCCGGACTTGATACCGACGCCGTGTTTGATGTGATTTCAAAAGGCGCGGCCGGGTCGTGGCAAATGGAAAACCGTCACAAGACGATGGCGAAAGACGAGTTCGAGTTCGGATTTGCCGTGGACTGGATGCGCAAGGATCTCGGCATCTGCCTGGAGGAAGCAAACAGCAACGGAGCCCACCTGCCCGTCACCGCATTGGTTGATCAGTTTTATAGTCAGATACAAAAACGTGGTGGCAGCCGCTATGACACATCCAGTCTCGTCATGCTCTTACGCGATTAAATCTGTCGAATGGCTTCATGATCCCGCCTCCAAGGCGGGATTTTTTTAAGTTCCAGTCTTCTCTGCTTTGCTCGTTTGTAAAACGATATAATTGAGCGGCAGCTCAGTTGTATATTTAATCTGCTCCATCGCGAAAGTCGTGGAGACGTCTGAGATCCTGATATTCGATATCAGTTTCTTGTAGAACGCGTCATAGGCGGCAATATCCGGCACAACGACTCTGAGGAGATAGTCGACCTGTCCTGCCATCCGATAGAACTCGACGACTTCCGGATATTCGCGGATCACTTCAGCAAAACGTTTCAACCACTCATCAGAGTGTTCATTCGTCGTGATTGCAACAAACGCGGTGACGGACGCATTCACCTTTTCAGGGTCCAGAACGGCGACACGCTTCTTGATAACGCCATCTTCTTCCATTTTCTGAATCCGGCGCCAGCACGGTGTCGTTGAAAGCCCTACCCTTTTTCCGATCTCGGCAACGGAGATTGTCGCGTCTTCTTGCAGGATTGAGAGGATTTTTCGATCGAGGCGGTCGAGCATGGCTTGGGAAACTCCATTTCAGAAAACGGATATTTTCCTCAAATATATTCTATTTCTATTGATTTAAAAGACGATACGAGAAAGAACTTACCACAAGCGGTCTATATCAGTCTCGCGACCTCCTCTTTCAGCACCGGTAAGAGTTCGGTTTCGAACCAGGGATTCTTTTTCAGCCATCCCGTATTTCGCCAGGAGGGATGTGGCAAAGGAAGCGTGCGCGGACGTTTGCTATCCTCCCAGAGCGCGCGCCAGTCTTTAACCGTTTCTGTTAGCGACTTCTTTCGTTTTGCACCGAGGTGATAGGCTTGTGCGTACTGGCCGATCACAAGGACAAGCTCGAGCTGCGGCATAGCTGTGAAGATTCGGTCATGCCAGGTTTTGCGGCACTCTCCGCGGGGTGGCAGGTCGCCGCCTTTGTCGTCAAAGCCCGGGAAACAAAAGCCCATTGGAACGATTGCCAAGCGCCCGGGATCGTAGAAGACGTCTTCGCCGATTCCCATCCACTGGCGCAGCCGATCACCTGATGGATCCGTGAAAGGACGCCCCGACTTATGAACCCGGATCCCCGGGGCCTGGCCTGCAATGCACAATCGCGCGGTTTCAGAAAGGACCACAACCGGGCGCGGTTCGTGCGGCAGCGGCGTGCGGTCCGGGGTGTCGATGCAAAGACGGCAACCCGTAATCGTGTTCTGCAGATGTTTGATTGTCTCACTCATGCCTTTGAACTCGGCCGCGCCGAAACGTCGTCATGCCAGCGTTGAAGCGCGGTCATGGTCTCTGGAATCCGTCGCTTCAAAACACGCATAAAGTCCACGCCGACCAGAAGCGTTATATCGGCGATCGAGAAGGTTTCTCCTGCGAGAAACTCATTCTTTTGAAGGTGTTTATCGAAGTGCCCTAGGATTGGATCAATCTTGTTCTGATTGATAAGGCCCCAATCTTTGATCTGCGGCACTTCCATTTCGGACATGGCAGGATGGGTATGACGAAAGCCCTGAGCGACATGAAAGAGGACTGTCGTTTCAGCCCTTCGGTTCCACATCTCAACCTCCGCTTTCTGTCGTGCGCCTTTTCCGAACAGAGATGGTTCCGGCGTGGTTTCTTCAAAGTAGCGGCAAATTGCGACGCTTTCGCTGAGTGCCGTTCCATCGTCGAAGACGAGAACGGGGATCCGTTGAAACGGATTAAGAGCCGTCAATTCCTGCGACCGTTGCTCGTTTTTGTTGATATCGATCTGCCTGCGTTCGACGGTAATGTTCTTTTCGGCAAGAAAAATGCGGACCCTGCGTGGATTAGGTGCCCGGCCGTCTTCAATCAGATACAAAGCATGCTCCTGGCGTGTGAATTGCCATTCACAACGTAACATACAAAAAGTCTTAACCACGTTCTTCAGCGCGTTTTTAAAATTTATAGCGGAATATGTCGATTATCCGGGCAAGACGACGCCTGTATGGGGCAATGCATGACGACCCAGTCGACAAACTCCAGCTCAACGATTGAGGGCTCGCCGACCTATCGGCGTGGTCAGGCCAAGAAGGCTGCGTCTGTCGCGGTGAAATCGACCCGGGAACAACTGACATCATCGTCGGGCGTTACGCTTGAGTTCGATAATGACATGGTCATTGCGCATGCTCGCAATTATCAGGCGGCGAGCATTGTGATCCCCACCCTCATTATGATTGCGGGAGGAATCGCAGCGCTCTGGCAGGAGTACTCGATCGTTCTTGCCTGGATTGCAGCTGCCCTTTTTACGCATGCCCTGCTTTTCATCCATAATTCCCGGTATCTCAAAACGAAGGATCGTTCGCCAGGCAATGTGCGCCGCTGGCGCCGTCGGCTGATCGCAGGTGATTTTCTGACGGGAATCGTGTGGGCGAGCTATATGCTGCTGCCGTTGCATACGGATGAGCCGATACAGGCGATCTTTACGTTCTCGACCATGCTTATCGTGATCGCGGTCTATTCCTTTACCGTTGCACCGTTCCTGATCAGTGTCATCC
>JBCDCU010000030.1:0-18058 GCA_039181265.1 Pseudomonadota bacterium
ATCGCTTTATCGATGTTCGGCGTCACATTCGCGGCGCCGGGCATCTACGCCTTCATGCTGAAATCCGCGTTCGGCGTAGACTCAAACATCGTCGCTGGCTGGGCGGTGCACCTTGCGGTGTTCGTCATTCTGGTACCGTTTTTGTCGGTAATGCCGTTGTGGCGGATCGGATCCGCCGGACAGGTTTTCATGGCGCTAAGTGCTGCCTCCCTTGTCTGGCTTCTTTTAATGATTGTTCTTCTGCCGGCTGGTGGTCTGCCCTTCTTTTACGCCTTCAGTCTGACGACAATCTGGTCCGGTGTAGCGTTTGCCATTCTCGGTCTATCCATTGCGGCTGCGTTGAGCCTTCTTCCAGGAAAGGGGTGATCCGATGGACGAGGATTTTTCCGGAAAAACGGTTCTTGTCACCGGTGGAAATAGCGGTATCGGCCGTGCGGCTGCCAAACTCTTTGCGGCAAAGGGTGCGTCAATCGCTATCACTGGGCGTGACCGGAACAAAATTGACGCGGTTCTTTCTGAACTCGGCGGAGATGCCATCGGCGAAAGCGTTAATGTGACGTCAGTCACCGCTATTAATGCCTTTGCGGAAAAAACTGCCAACACGTTCGGCAAGATCGACGCTGTTGTCGTGAGTGCAGGCGGTCTGACTGTGTGTCCCTTCCAGATGATGGACGAAAGGTTGTTCGACGATGAAATGACGCGCAATTTCAAGGGCGCTTACTTCACCGCACAATCCGCGCTCAAACATATGGAAAAAGGAAGCGTGACTTTCCTGAGTTCCGCTGCAGGTGAAATGGGTCTTCACGGCACGTCGGTCTACGGACCGGCCAAGGCGGCACTCCGCAATCTGGTGCGCGTGCTCGCATCCGAACTCAGCCCCGATATTCGTGTGAATGCCATATCTCCCGGCCCGATCCCAACGCCTGGTATGGATCGCCTCGGATAGCCGCCCGATCAAATTGGAGGCGGCCCGCGAGAGCTTCGCTCTAAAGGTTCCGCTTGGTCGCATGGGGACAGTGGACGAGATCGCGGATGCGATTGCTTTTCTCGCTTCGGATCAGGCCTCTTTCATTACCGGTGTGGATCTTGCCGTTGATGGCGGCATGGCGCAGGTCTGAATTCGCGGGTGAGACAGAAGGAAAAGGAATCAAGATGATCCCGAGTGATGTGACATTGGCGAAAGACACAATCCACAATCCTGATGAGCCCCGTCGTTTCATGACGGTGACCCCTGTAAAGGGCCGGGTCCGTGTAAGATTGGGCGATCTTCTCGTTGCCGAAAGCGATGAGGCGCTGAGGCTGAAAGAAGTGGGACGTCTCATGTATGACCCGACGCTCTATCTCCCGAGGCGAGCAATCGCCGTTCCTTTAATGCGCGCGGAAAGGGAAAGCCATTGCCCGCTCAAGGGTGATTGCACCTGGTATTCTCTCCAGGTGCCCGCCGAACAAGAGATCGCCTGGAGCTATCGCGAGCCCTTTCACTTCGCGAGAGTTATTGCGAGCTATGTGTCTTTCGACCCTGAGCGGGTGACAATTGAAGAGTTTCCGGCATAGTTGCGCCCAAACGGATTCTGCTTTGATCTATCGGACGGGCCGCCTATCGTTTGGCCATGCGGGTCAAAATCAAAATTTGCTGTATCGCTTCTGAAGAGGAAGCGGAAATCGCGATCGACGCTGGCGCCGATGCGCTCGGGCTTGTGGCGCAGATGCCGTCCGGACCGGGGCCGATCAGCGATGGGGAGATTGCAAAGATTGCAGCCTTTGTCCCGCCGCCGGTTGCAACTTTCATGCTGACCTCCGAGACGACGGCAGACGCGATTGCGGATCATGTTGACCGCACGGGGCCGAGTACTGTTCAGATCGTCTCGCATATCGCTGAGGCAGAGGCGGCGAAACTTGCCGCGTTAAAGCCTTATATCCGCCGGGTGCAGGTGATCCATGTTGAAGATGAAAGCGTCCTGGATCTGATCCCCGTCTATGCGCCCCATGTCCATGCGTTTCTGCTCGATTCCGGAAGGCCGAGCGCTGCAACGCCGGAACTTGGCGGAACGGGACGGGAGCATGATTGGGCGGTGAGCCGCGCCTTTGTCGAAAAAAGCCCGAAGCCGGTCTTCCTCGCAGGCGGTCTTCGCCCCGACAATGTTGCTGAGGCAATCCAGACCGTCCGACCGTTCGGGGTCGATCTCTGTTCCGGCGTACGCACCGATGACAGGCTCGATCCGGAGAAACTCGCGGCCTTTGTGGCGGCGGTGGGAGAGGGGTAAGGTCCCCCGTCAATAGTAGTTCTAAACCATCACCGCCACCAGATAGGCGGCGCCGAGGACACCAGTCAGGATGATGAGCGACCAGGAGCTCACATTGTTGAATTCATAGGCCGGGTGGCGGCGAAAGATGTAATGGAGCCCGACATGGATAATCGCAAAGACGGAAAGTCCGATCCGGGTCGCGCTTTCCGGTTCGCCATCGCCGCCCCATAAGAGAAGCGCGAAGAGGGGAATATGCATCCAGATGAAAGTCTGTTCGCCGGTCTTTTCAGGAAGCGCGCGGACAAGCGGCAAAACACGCCATTCGTGCCGCTTCACCGCGTCGAGTTCGTGGGTGAAAAACGCGCCCACCATGGCGTAATAGAGAAGATCGATCATGGGGCTCAGACCTGGTGTTCTTTTACGGCTTTGAGGACGACGTCCTGCAGAGCGGCACTGCGCGGGTTCTTTTCGTCTCCTTTGCGCCAGGCAACCGAGACATCGAAGCCTGCATTATCAAACGGCAGGTGCCTGACGGACATCTTTGAAAGGCTCGAAGAGTGCCGCACAAACCTCTCCGGCAAGGTCGCGATTAAGGGAAGATATTCGAGAAGGTCAGCGCATTGGAGAAAGTAAGGTGTTGTGAGCGCCACGCGGCGCGTGAGTCCTTCTTTCTCCAAGAGTTCGTCGATAAATCCGGATGGTGAGCCATTAAGGGAGACGAGCAGATGATCGTACGCCGCATAGTCTTTTATCAAAAGTGGATCCGGTAAGTTCAGAAGATCGGGATTAAACACGCAGACATGGCGTTCGCGATAAAGATGCCGGTAGCGGATCCACTCGGATTTTTCTGTGAAAAGGCCGAGCGCTGCATCGATTTCACCGTTAAGGAGGAGCCGTTCGGCGTCGGATTTATCGGCCCGGAGGATGGAGAGAGCCGCCTTTGGCATTCGCTCTGCCATCGCCTTCATGATTTTTGGGACGAAGAGGCTGGCGGCATAATCCGACGCGCCAATAAAAAACCTTGTGTCGGTCTGAGCCTCATCGAAGCTCTGGTGGCCGAAGAGGGAGTGTTCAATCTGACCGAGCGCTGTGCGGAGCGGGCCTGTTAGCTCCGCCATTCGCGGTGTGGGAACCATGCCGCCTGGGCCTCTGACGAAGAGATCGTCATTCAAGGTGACGCGCAGGCGGGCAAGCGCCTGGCTGACGGCGGGTTGTCCAAGGCCAAGGGCTTCGGCGGCAAGCGTCACGCTTCCCCGTTTCTCAATTTCGTTCAGAACCTTAAGCAGGTTGAGGTCGATGGAAGTTATATTATTTTGAAGCATACAATATTCTAAATATGCATTTCAAACATGTAAAGGATCTCCCTATTTGTCCCTCATCAGGAAGGGAGATCGATATGTTTTCACTTGAAGGAAAGACAGTTTTGATTGTTGGCGGTGCGTCAGGCATCGGGCGCGCAACCGCGGAGATGGCGGCAAAGCTTGGAGCGAAAGTTCATATTGCAAGCCGGTCTGAAGAAAAGCTCGCGCGTGCAGCCAACGAGATCGGGGACGGCGTAGAGTACAGCGTTTTCGATATGACGGATGAGGCTGCTGTAAAAAGTTGGACCGCCGCGCTTCCCGAGATCGATTATCTTGTGATTTCTGCCTCAAGCGCGACCCATGGACCGTTTGCGACAGCGGAAACCGGTCCGTTGCGGCAGATGTTTGATGCGAAATTCTTCGGCCCGTTTGTGACCGCCCGCGAGGTTCTTCCGAAGATCAAAAAGAACGGCGCGATCATGCTCTTTTCAGGCGTCTTAAGCCGCAGGCCCGGCGCGAACTGTTCCGGTCTTGGTGCCGTCAACGGTGCGGTCGAAGCGCTCACGCGGGGAATGGCGTTAGAGCTCGGCCCGGATATTCGCGTCAACTGCATGTCGCCTGGCATGGTGCGCTCGGATGCTTATGCAGGCGTTCCGGAAGAACAGCGCGAGGAGATGTATCAAAGCACCGGCGAGAGCCTTCCTGTCGGGCGGGTCGGCGTCCCGGATGAGATCGCTCAGGCGGTTCTGGCAACCCTTACCAATGGCTATCTGACCGGCCAGATCCTTGATGTCGATGGCGGTCATATGATCCGCCAATACGCGACGCGCTAAGCGATCCTCGGGTGGGGGCTCAAATCCCCCGCTCAATTCCCGATCAGCCGTGGCACCGCCAGCGTCAGCACCGGGAAGAGCAGGATCAGGATGACCCGGACGATCTCGGCACTCAAAAATGGCGTCACCCCGCGAAAGACCGTCGCCATCGGCGTGTCGCGCGCAAGGGACGAAATGATGAACACATTGAGCCCGACCGGTGGGGTGATGAGGCCCAGCTCGACCACAATCAATGCCAATATTCCGAACCAGATCTTCAGGCTTTCATTATCCATCCCGAAGGCTGCGGTTTCCGCCGTCACAAAATCCCCGCCATTAAGCGCAATCAGCGTCGGCCAAAAGAAGGGGACGACCACCAGGATCATAGCGAGGCTTTCCATGAAGCAGCCGAGAATGATGAAAATCACGAGCATGATGCCAAGGACGAGGAACGGATCCATGCCGCTCATCGCGGCCCATTCAGAGAGCGCCTGGGGCAGGGTTGTGCGGGTAAAGAAACCTTTCAGGACCTCGGCGCCGAAGAGGATCAGATAGATCATGCCGCTGGTGATCGCCGTTGCGCGGATTGCGCGGATGAGCCCGGCAAAGTTCAAACCTTCGCCGGTGAGACCACGCAAGATGAAGCCGTAAGCCGCAATTACGAAGACGCCGATGCTTGCCGCCGGGGTCGGCGTGAAAAGGCCGAAGCCAAGGCCGAGAATGATGGAGCCGAAGATCAGGAGGACCGGCCAAAGCCTGCGGATCGCACGTCGCCGGTCTTCTCGATCCATTTGCGCGGGCTCCGGTGCGAGCGACGGATTGAGGCGCACCTGGATGGCGATCACAAAAATGAAGCCGACAATCGCAATGAGGCCCGGCAGAATGGCTGCCTGGAACATTTTCAGGATCGAGCCCTCGACGACGATGGCGTAAATGACGAGAGCGACCGAGGGCGGGATTAAAATCCCGAGCGTCCCACCAGCGGCCAGCGCCCCGGAGGCAAGGCTCGGGGCGTAGCCGAGTTTCCTGAGTTCAGGAAGCGCCACCCGGCCCATCGTGGCAGCCGTTGCAAGCGATGATCCGCAAACGGCACCAAAACCGCCGCAGGCGGCAATCGCCGCCATGGCAACACCACCCCGCAGCCTGGACATCAGCGCTTCAATGCCCTTGAAGAGATCGCTCGATAATCTCGCTTCCGCCGCGATATAGCCCATCAGAACAAAAAGCGGGACGACGGAGAGGTCGTTATTTGCAACGTTTTCCCAGAGAAGACTCTTGAATTGCTTCAGATAGGGAACGAAGCGGATATAGCTCACCACATGGCTCAGAACCCATGTGCCGCCGATCCCGACGAGGATCATGGCGATCCCGACTGGCACCCGCAAAAGAAGAAGGCCGAAGAGTGCGATCAGCCCGAGAACGCCGATTGTGATCGGATCAAACATCGGCTCGACCTCCGGCAATTTGCCAGAGCGCGACGAACGCCCAAAGCGCCATGGAGGCGATCCCCGGACCGTAAAACGGCCAGACAGACCAGCCGAGAACCGAGGTCACGACCATGTCTGAGCGGGCTTCGAGGAGACCGAGCACCATCCAATAGGCGAGAAAAATCGCGACGGCAGCGGTGAGCGCCAGCCACAAAGTGTCGAACAGGCGCTGGAGGAGGCGGGGCATCAGATCCATGAAGAGTTCGACCGCCACATGGCCCCGGCGCATCTGGCAATAGGGAAAGAACATCAGCGCAGCACCGCTGATTGCAAGCTGCACGAAATCCTCGTAGCCCGGAAGGCCGGAAACATTCACCCCGAATGGGCCGGTGATCCGGTCAAGGATGAAGGCTGTGGTATTGGTGGTGGTAACGCCAACGATGATCAACAAGATAACGCCGCCGAGAAGCGCAAAGGCATCCACCAGCCGTGTCAGCACGACTGTCATAACCGGTCCTCCGGCAAGAGTGAGGGAAGGGAAAAGGGGCGGGGGGCTAAACCCCGCCAGTGCTTAGGGCGTTAGTTGCCTGAGCGCGCTGCCGCGATTGCGGCACGGGCGCGGTCGACAAGCGTTGCTCCGTCAATGCCCTTTTCCGTGACCTCGTCGATCCAGCGCTGGACGACGGTCTCGCTGACGGCGTTGAATCTGGCGGCTTCCTCATCGGAGATGACGATGCGTTCCACGCCCGCGGCCTCAAGCGCCTTTTCGCCGCCAGCCTCGAAGCCTTCCCAGAGCGCACCGATCTCGGCAGCGACATTCACGCCGGAATTCTGATCGATCACGGCCTTGAGGTCGTCGGGAAGGGCTTTATAGGCATCCTTGTTCATGGCGACCATAAAGACGGCTGTACCGAAGCGGTCCCCCTTTGGAAGCTCGGTCGTGAACTTATCAAGTTCATGGAGCTTCAGAGGCGGCACGATTTCAAGCGGGATCAGCGCGCCATCAACGACGCCTTTTGCCATTGCCTCGGGAAGGGTCGGAACCGGCATGCCGACGGGTTCAGCGCCAATCCCGTCGATCACCCAGGCGCCGGTCCGGCTCGGCGTGCGCAGTTTCAAGCCGGAAGCATCGTCAAGCGTGCGCACGGGCGTTGTCGCCGAATGAATGAGATTGCCGTCATGGCTGTGCAGGAAGAGGACATGAACGTCCTTGAAGTCTTCCGCAAGGAGTTCAAGCGAGGCATTAAGCGCAATCGTGGTATCGGTTGCAGAGCCCGCATGGACGAGCGGTAGTTCGAAAACTTCGCTACGCGGGAAGACGCCGGGCGTATAGCCAAGGAGCGTCCAGACGATATCCGCCGTTCCATCGCGCACCTGGCCATAGAGTTCAGGCGGTTTTCCGCCCATCGCCATCGCCGGGAAGATCTCGATTGCAATCCGTCCGTTGCTCTCGGTTTGAACCTTGTCCGCCCAGGGCTGAAGCATGTGTTTGTGGGCAGCTGCGACCGGTGGCAAGAAGTGGTGCATGATGAGCGTAACTTCTTGGGCAACACTTGCTGACGCCGAAATGGCAAGGGCGGTGAGGGAGCCCAGAAGGGTTTTCGTGATGGTCATTGTGGTTTCCTCCTTGATCAAAATTGGGTCTACGATTGGCGCTCACTGGACGAATGGGGTAAGGCCGAGAATGGCGCGCGCTTCTGTGGGCGTTGCGACTGGACGCTGGAAGTGTTTGCAGAATTCCGCGGTGCGTTTCACAAGCGCAGCGTTCGAAGGCGCCAGTCTTTCGCGGTCAAGCCGCACATTGTCTTCAAGCCCTGTGCGAGCATGGCCGCCTTTGGAAATCGCCCATTCATTGAGAACGATCTGGTTCCTGCCGATTCCTGCGGCACACCAGGGCGCATCGCCGAAAAGACGGCGGTGGGTTGAGACGTAATAGTCGAAGACGTTGCGGTCGGCGGGCATGGCGTTTTTGACGCTCATGACGAACTGCACGTAAGGAACGTCTTTGATCTGTCCTTTGGCATGCATCTCTGAAGCCTTGAAAATATGCGATAGATCAAAGGCTTCGGTTTCGGGCTTAATGTTGTAGGTGAGCATTTCTGCGGCGAGCCAATCGACGAGATCCGGCGGATTTTCATAGACGCGGGTCGGGAAATTGTTCGATCCGACTGAGAGCGAGGCCATATCCGGGGAGAGCGGCAGCATGCCGGCGCGGGCTTTCCCGGCACCCGACCGCCCGCCGGTTGAGAGTTGCACGATCATGCCCGGGCAATGGGTTTCGATCCCGTCCTTCAAAGCGGCGAAGCGTTCAGGATCCGAGGTCGGCTGGCCATTCTCATCGCGCACATGGCAATGGGCGATCGTAGCGCCTGCCTCAAAAGCTTCACGTGTGCTTTCAATCTGCTCGGCGACCGTGATCGGAACGGCGGGATTGTCGGCCTTTGACGGAAGCGAGCCGGTAATCGCAACGCAGATGATGCAGGGTTTATGGTTCGCCGCGTCAGACATCGAAAAACACGGTCTCGTTTTCGCCCTGAAGGACGATATCAAGGCGGTAGCCCGCGCCATCTTTCGCCGCGATCAGGGTCTTTCTGCGATGGACCTGTTCGATGAGGTTCAAGACCGGATCTGTCGCGTTCGCTACCTCTTCATCAGCAAAATAAAGCCTCGTATTGAGACCGATGTTGATGCCGCGCGCTACGATCCAGAGATTGATGTGGGGCGCCATCGGAGTGTCGCTGCGGCCCGGAACAGCACCCGGTTTCACAGTCTCGAACGACCATTCTCCGGTCTCAAAGTCCGGCGCGATCCGGCCCCAGCCGCGAAATCCCTCTTCGACCTCACCGGTTCCGGGATAAACGCCTGCGGCATTTGCCTGCCAGATTTCGATGAGCACATCTTTGACCGGTGCGCCGGTACCATCCGTAACGGTGCCGCTGACCGTGATCCGCTCGCCTTTGGCATTCGGCCCGGTGATGTCGCGGCCAAGTTCCCGGCGGTAGATGTCGAACCCGGCATCCGTCGGCATCAGACCGATATGGACGTAAGGACCAGCGGTCTGGGACGGGGATTCCTTCAGATAGTGAAGCGCCTGCACCATGATCAGTTTCCTTCCGGTCGGTTTTCGAAATAGGTCGAGCGATGGCCCCGAAGGACGATGTCGAATTT
Organism: Pseudomonadota bacterium; assembly: GCA_039181265.1. GTDB lineage: Bacteria > Pseudomonadota > Alphaproteobacteria > Rhizobiales > JACESI01 > JBCDCU01. The sequence continues at coordinate 8,955 of JBCDCU010000030.1, forward strand.
GTAGGCAATGCTGTCGAGAGGCACCGTCGCGTTGAGATCAAGGGCGGCAACAAGCTGGTCGATGGCGCGCTGATCCGGGATCGTGTTCACGATCGGGCATTTTGCGATCAGAGGATCGCCTTCGAAATAAAGCTGGGTGATGAGGCGCTGCGCGAAGCTAGACCCGAAAACCGAGACATGGATATGCGCCGGGCGCCAGTTATTCACCCAGTTCCGCCAGGGATAGGCGCCAGGTTTGATTGTGCGGAAGATGTAGGCACCGGTCTCATCGGTAAGCGTGCGTCCACAGCCGCCGAAATTCGGGTCGATCGGAGCAAGATAGGTATCCTTCTTGTGACGATAGCGCCCGCCAGCATTCGCCTGCCAGATCTCTACGAGCGTATTCGGAACGGGCCTGCCGTTCTCGTCCAGGACCCGGCCATGCAGGATAATCCGCTCGCCAATTGGATCGCCGGTCTTGGCGTAATTGCGAATGAGGTCGTTATCGAGCGGATCGATATCGTTTTGGCTGAAAACGGGGCCGCTCATCTCGCTATGAGAGGATTGCAGCGAGAGGAGGGGAGTGCGCGGTGAACGGGTGACGCTCGTCTTATAGTCCCTTGCGAAGGCTGGCGGGTGCCATTCCCGATCGCGCTGATAAAGATTGAGACTATTGGTCATTTCAGCGTCCCTTCCATTTCGTCAAAGGTTCGCTTGGCGAGTTTCACAGCGTGGTTCGCGCAGGGAACGCCCGCATAGACAGCGGCGTGCATGAAGGCCTGCATGATGTCGGCCTTCGAAGTCTCGGTATTGGCGCAGGCACGCACATGCATCGGGATTTCTTCAAAGTTCCGGGTCGCCGCGAGAAGCGCGAGCGTGATCATCGAGCGTTCCCGCAAGGAGATCGTGTCATCTGCCCAAACGGTCCCCCAGGGGCCTTCGGTGATGAGGTTTTGAAAAGGCGTATCGAAATCGGATCTTTGCGCTTCGGCCCGGTCCACATGGCCATCGCCGAGAACGCGGCGCCGCACCGCCATACCGGTTTTCCAACGGTCAATCATTTCCGTCTCCTTTGAAGAGGATCAATCAATAGGGAAGTCCCACATAGTTCTCGGCCATCGCCTTCTGGGCGGCCTCGTTCGCATGAAGAAAGTCGATTTCCGCCTGCTGCATTTTGAGGTCGAATTCGGATTGGTCCGGGTAGCGGTGAAGAAGCGAGGAGAACCACCAGCTGAAGCGCTCTGCTTTCCAGATTCGGGCGAGCGCTTTTTCTGAATAGGCGTCAATGCCCTCGGTCGAACCGGTGTCGTAGTACTGCCTGATACCTTCGATCAGGTAGTGGACATCCGAGGACGCCGTGTTGAGGCCCTTTGCGCCGGTCGGCGGCACGATATGAGCCGCATCCCCGCAGAGGAACAGACGACCCCAACGCATCGGCTCGGTCACGAAGGAGCGAAGTGGGGCGATGGATTTTTCAATAGAAGGACCGGTGACGAGATTGTCGGCATAGTCTGCCGGGATCCGGCGTTTGAGCTCCTCCCAGAAGGCGGCATCCGTCCAGTCTTCCGGTTTGTCGGAGAGTGAGCACTGGATGTAATAGCGGCTCAGATTGTCATTGCGCATCGAGCAGAGCGCAAAACCGCGGTCGGAAGAGGAATAGATGAGCTCATGATGGACCGGCGGCGTCTCGGACAGAAGTCCGAGCCAGCCAAACGGATAGACCTTTTCATATTCCTTCCGGACCGTGAGCGGAATGGTTTGACGGCTTACCCCATGAAAGCCGTCGCAGCCCGCCACGAAATCGCAATCGATCCGCTGCTCTTTGCCGTCGACTGAGAACGTAACAAAGGGCGCGTCTTTGTCCGCATTGTGGATCACCACATTCTCGGTGTTGTAGAAGATCGTGCCGTCTGCCGCTTCCCGGGCGGCATAAAGATCGCGGGTAACTTCCGTCTGGCCGTAGACAACGACCGACGCATCTGTGTGCGCTTTGAAATCGACCCGGAAGCTCTTATCCCCGTAAGAGACCATCGTACCGTCATGGATATAGCCTTCGGCGTGAAGACGGTCCGCGACGCCCGCATCCTCCATGAGCCGGACAAAGCCTTTTTCAAGAACCCCTGCGCGGATGCGGGAGAGCACATAGTCCTTCGTCTTTCTTTCAAGGACGATGCTGTCGATCCCGGAGACATGCAGCAATTGCGACAAAAGAAGCCCTGACGGACCGCCTCCGACAATCAGAACCTGTGTGCGCATGGCATCCTCCCTCGTTGACTTGGCAGGAGGATGAATGACGTTTATGGTTATGTAAAATGATGTTTAATGCATGATAGTTGCCGAAAACGATAAGAAATGATCGATCGACGGTTAAAAGTCCGCCATGTTCAGGCGCTGGTCGAAATCGCCAGGCAGAAGAGCCTGAAGCGTGCAGCTGAGCGCTTGCACCTGACCCAGCCTGCCATCTCCAAGACCTTGAGAGAGCTTGAAGAAATTGCCGGTGCGACACTTCTGGAGCGAAGCCGCAGCGGTGTAGCGCTTACGGTCGAAGGCGATGTTTTTCTGCGCCATGCAACCGACGGTCTGACAGCCCTTGATATGGCGATGGAGAGCGTGTCCGCAATCAAAAAAGGGGAGAGAGGCTCGGTTTCGATCGGCGCTCTTCCGAGCGTCGCAGCTCGGATTCTGCCTGATGCGGTGAGGCTTTTCGCAACGCTCTCCCCGGATACAACACCGAGGATCGAAGACGGGCCGCATGGTTATCTCGTCGACCTTTTGCGGTCCGGCAAACTCGATCTTGTGATTGGCAGGCTCGGCAAGCCGGACACGATGAAGGGGCTGTCCTTCACCCAGCTTTACATTGAAAATGTCGCCATCGTCTGCGCGCCGGGCCATCCTTTGGCGGAAGCGGAAACACTTGCCGATATGGCCGATTTCCCGGTGATTTATCCGTCGGAAGATTCCGCGATCCGCCCACTCGTTGATCGGATGATGATTGCCAATGGCTTGACGGGCTTTCCGAACCGCATCGAGACAGTATCGGCGGCGTTTGGCCGGGATTTGACGCTTGCAAGTGACGCGCTTTGGATTATTTCAGCCGGTGTTGTGGCAGGCGATATAGCCGCCGGTCGGCTTAAGGCGCTACCAATCAAAACAAATCTGACCGCAGGTCCGATCGGGATCATGGCGCGGGCGGATAGCAATCTATCGCCGCTCGCCGCGCTCTTTCAGCAGGCGGCAATGCGAACGGTTGAGGATTTGGGGCTTTCGTGAGGGGCAGGAGCACTCGTTGCGCTTGCCGGATGGCTTGTGGCGATGAGGCGTTGGGAGCGAATGCCGAAAATTCTTTCGCAGCGCTCGAGCCTGCGATAGTGTGCCGGACAGTTCCAATCATCGGGGGAGTATGGATTGGCCTTCAACGAAACGGAAGTTCGTGGCGCGCTCATGAAAGCCTGGTCGGTTGACACGGCGGTCCAATGGACGGAGGACAATCCCGCGTCTGGCCAATGCAATGTGACGGCTGCAGTCGTCTTTGATCTCTTCGGCGGCGATATTTTGAAGACACGGCTTCCGGGCGTCTGGCACTATTACAATCGGATTGACGGAATCCGATGCGATCTCACCGATAGCCAGTTTTCAGCGCCGGGCGGCCTCTTCTCGGCCCCCGAGACCTATGAAGATCAGGATTCTTCCATCGAAGAAGCGATGGAAGGGATCCCGCGCCACGAATATGAAATGTTGCGCCTTGCACTCCTGCGCGAACTCGGCAACTAGGGGCAATTGAGCGTTTTCCCGGCGCTTGCCTCCGGCATACCGTCAACCCGAAGATATCCTGAGCGCATCTCTGATCGTCTCCAGATGGCAGCGCATGGCCGTCTCCGCCGCGACCGCATCGCTCCTTTCAATTGCATAGACGATCTCCTGGTGCTGATCACTGTGATCGGTCTTGAATTCCTCGATGCCGATCGCGCGATAGGTCCGATCCCATTGCGTTTGCCAGACTGCCCGTCGTCGCGTTTCAGACAAAAACGCAAGAACGGAGGAAAGGATTGGGTTTTTCGCAACGTCGGCGATGGTGCGATGGAAGAGATCGTCGGCTTTCTGGCAAGCAAAGCTGTCGGCACCAAGCCGACCGTTTTTGACACAGGCTTGAAGCCGTTCGATATCCTGGGGCGTTGCGTTCCGCGCAGCTTCACCAGCGACGACCGGTTCTATCAAAAGGCGCGCTTTGACAAACTCCTCCACCGAAGTGGCGTTGATCCGGAGCTTCTCCTGGAGTGGCGCTGAGGCTGGGCGGGTACCGCGAAATGTGCCCTGACCGACGTGACGCCAGATCAGGCCCTCACCCTCGAGAACGGTAAGTGCGCTGCGTAAGGTCTCGCGGCTGCACTCCAATTGACGCGCGAGGTCTCTCTCGGCCGGTAAGCGCTCTCCCACGGCGGGCGCAAGGTCGGGGAGTGCGTTGCGCAACGCAGCGGCGACCCTTGCCGTTTTTGACGAAACCAATGTCATAACAGACCAATTATTAGACCAATCTCTAGCCCTGTCATCTCCGAAAAAATCAAATCGGAGGTGAGCCATGGTCGAGATCGCTGTTTTTATCAGTGCGGGGTTTTTGTGCGGCGTTTTGAATGCCATTGCAGGCGGCGGCACCTTCATAACGCTGCCGGTCCTGATCTGGGCCGGGGTGCCACCGGTTGCGGCCAATGCGACGACGACGACAACGGCGCTACCGGGCTATATGGCGAGCGTCTGGGCCTATCGGGCGAGGTTCGGTGTGGAGGGGCAACTTTCTCTTTGGTTGGTTATCCTGCTTGCCGCGATTGGCGGGATCCTCGGCGGATGTCTTCTGGTGGTGACGACGGCCGATGCCTTCATCGGGCTGGTTCCGTGGCTGTTGCTGACGGCAACGCTCCTCTTTGCATTCGCGCCTGCGATCCTTCGACGTCTTTCGTCAGGAAAGGGACCGGGCGGGGCACGTTACCGATCCGCCTTTTTAACCCTGGCCGCGACCACTTATGGCGGGTACTTCAACGGCGGTTTGGGGATTGTTCTTCTGTCGGCCTTTTCCCTTCAGGGTTATCGCGACCTGCACGGTATGAACGGCCTCAAGAACCTGCTTGCGTCAGTCTTGTCGATTGGTTCTGTGATCACCTTTGTGGGCGCTGATCTCATCGAATGGGATGCAACACTTCCTATGATGACCGGGAATATCGGCGGGGCATTCATCGCATCCCGGCTGGTTCAGAGATTTGAGTGCGTCGAAGCCCTCCGCCTCCTGATTATCGCCATAGGCTTTGCTCTAAGTGCGGCTTTTTTCTTTCTTTGAAAGGGCAGCGGGTAACGAGGACGCGATGCGCCGGTCTGGGCATTACTTGAAGAATTGCGACGGCGCGGGAAGGATATCCGGCGATAGCGGGATGCCGCGGGCAAGGGATTCCCACAAGAAAAGGACGATCCCGATCAGAACGACAAAGCGGAGAATGACGGTAAAATTCTGAAGTGCTACAGAAGGATAGCGCGCTTTTCTCAATTGTTGGATGAGGATAAGAGCAGCGATGACAAAGAGTGTGACTGCAATCCATCCGCCCCACCAGACCATGCCGCCGTCTTTGAGGTGCGCTTCAGTAAATCGCGCCATGTAATACATCACGAGCGCGCAAAGAAGCGAGATGGACGTGCTTTTCCAGTGCATGGGGCTTTCCGAATTGGCGGTTTGAGGGGGAAGCTTTGCGTTGCCTGCTACTGCGCCTCGCGGAGGGTTTTGAGCCCGAGCAGAAGGGCTGCTCCGATGAGGAAGCTCGCGCCAACCCGGTGGACGATAGCCGTCGCCCGGCCCTTGAGGCGTGACGCGATATAGCCGGCTCCTGCGCCATAGCTTACGAGGAAGGTGCCATCGATCGCGATATAGGTGAGCGACAGGATCAGAAGTTGCGGCGCGAGTGGCGCTGAGGGATCGATGAATTGCGGGAACAGGGCTGCGAAAAAGACCACCGCTTTCGGATTGGCGGCGGACGTTATGAAACCCTGCATCCACAACACGCGCCTGGCCGCGACACGGCCTGCGTGAGCATTGGATCCGGCGCGGCCCGCATTCCGCCACATGCGCACGCCCATCCAGATAAGATAGGCGACACCGGCCCATTTGATCACCGTAAGCGCCCCTTGCGAAGCGACCAGGATCGCAGCAAGCCCAAGCCCGGCAGCTAGCATTTGTAGCGCATTGGCGGAAAGATCTCCGGCGGCGGTTGCAAGCGATGGACGGAAGCCGTGCACCATGCTGTTTGAGAGCATCAGAAGCTGGCTCGGTCCAGGTGTCACCATGAAGGCAAGCACGGTCGCCACGTAGATCGTCCATATCTCAAAACTCATGGTGGGATCTCCTTATCTCGCGTCCCGAGGAATGAACACCGCAAGTCAGGGCAATGCAACTTATGATCCGCGTTTGGCAGCAGAGTTCTGCGATTTCTAAACCCAAGACTTTCTACGTGCGGACCTCAACCTCCAGTGCTGTCTTCACGTTCGGTCATACTGACCGTGTCACCCACCATTGGTGCATCGCCTCAAAGGCGGGCATCAGGCGCATGGCATCCTCGGTCGCGCGATATTCAACCTTGGGCGGAACCTCGGCATAGACCGTTCTTTCAACGAGGCCGTCCTGTTCCAGTGTCCGAAGCTGTCTGGTCAGCATTGTCTGGGTGATCGCCGGGATCTCCTTGCGGAGTTCACCGAAGCGTTTTGTCCCCTTGAAGATCAGGATTTGCAGGATCGACAGTTTCCATTTGCCGCCGATCATCGCGAACACAAGCGGCGCCGGACAAAGGTCGGCTTCACTCTTTGCAGCCATCAGAATCTCCAATAGTACACATTTGATCCTTTAGTACCAAAATAGTGCCTACTTACCAAATCCGATCTTTTATCTCAGAATACTGATGAGCGGTAAGGAGAAGCCAATGGCGAGATCGGTTGAAAACTATCAAGAGCAGATCTATGTCGCAGCCTCCCCAAAGGAGAGCTTCCGGGTGGTTGCAACCGGGATGGACAAATGGTGGACCAAAACGACAGAGGGAAAGCTTGAGAAGGTCGGAGACAAAGTGACAGCACGATTTCCTCCGGGCTTCGGATTCTGGACGTTCGAGGCCGCGACACTGGAAGAGGACAGGCGGATCGAGATGATCTGTGTCGACGCGCATCATACAGTCGACGGACAGCCGGAAGCGATCGAACAGGAATGGCTTGGAACAACAATCATCTGGGAGTTCGTGGATCTTGGCGGCAAGACCGAAGTGTCGATGACGCACGACGGTTTGACGCCTGAATTAAACTGTTGGGGCATATGTACCGACGGGTGGGATTACTTTTTCAAACACAGCCTGAAAGCGTATCTCAACGGAGAAGACCCGAGCCCGCATTCCGCAATGGAGTGAAGCTGCATCAGAGCCTCAGAGCGAGCTGGTTTTATGCGTTCTTGAGAAGCGACCGGCCACTCCGCACGATCGAAAAAGCCAAAAACCCCGCAGGTCCAAGCAGAAAAGTTATGGGAAGGCAGGGGAGGACAAACCAGAAGGATATTCTCTCCGACCGCGCCTTTCGGCAAATCCAGGCGCCGACAAAGAGATCGAAGGCCAGAAAGTGAATCCATCCGGCCAACAAGGCCTGGGGCTCGGAAAACAACTCAGCCACCTCGGCAAGTGACCCGAAACCGCCGCTTTCCGGCGGCGCGATGATGATAAGCGTGCAATAGCCGATGGAGAGACCAAGCGGGATAACCAATCCAGCCAAACGGTCGGACCACTTGGGCATGAACGGGGAGGCGAGAAGAAGAAGCCATCCGAGCATCGCCAGAAGCCCCGCGACCGAAAATATCAGCTCATAATCCATAAGACCCCTCGTCACCAAAACATCTATTTGCAAGATAATGGCAATATGCTTGCAGATGCAAGGATATTGCAATAAACAAATCACCATGACAGATCTACCCACCACAAATGCCCTTCGAATCCTCCAATCTGCGGATGAGATCAGGGCGCGTTTAGCAGGCGAATTCTCATCCGTTCACGGTATTTCCGTGAACGAGTTCCTCATGCTGCTCCATCTCGAGAAAGCGCCGAAGCACCGACTGGCACGCGTCGAGCTTGCCAAGAGAATGCATGTGAGCGCCTCCACGATCACGAGGATGGCGGCACCGTTGGAGAAGATTGGATTGCTTGCGCGCGATGCTGACGAACGCGATGCGCGGTTGTCCTTCGTGGTTCTGACCGATGCCGCCCACACTAAGCTCTCGGAAGCCAAGGCGACCTTTGCGAAGCAGGCCGGATATGTGTTTCAGGATCGTTGGGGCGAGGACGAATTGGGACAGCTCTCCGGTTTCCTCGAGAGGCTTCTTGCAGGAACGCTCTCCAGACTCGCCTAGATCCGCCGTGCCGGTGAGAAGCCTATCACTCGGATTTCAATGCAAATAGCTTTTGATCCATAAAAATACTTGCTATTTCAATCGGGACGTGATTTACGCGAGGCGCAGCGCGCGCGTGGATTCCATTTGTAAGCGGCTGACAATCTTCCAGCGCTCATCGTTTTGATCCGTTGTCGAAAGATGCCCATGAGGCAAAACAAACGGACGCTGTTCTGCGCAAGCTTCCATAAAAACAAACGCCGTAATGCGCTTTAAGCGCCATGAATGCGGCTGATTGAAGAGATTATTTGACCGATTTTGAAAGCTTCGGCCTTGCCGAACCTCTCCTTCGTGCTCTCAAAGCCGAAGGATATGAAACACCCACTCCGATCCAGACCCGGGCGATCCCGGTTCTCATGAACAACCAGGATATGGTCGGCATCGCCCAGACGGGCACCGGCAAGACCGCCGCCTTCACCTTGCCGGTTTTAACCCGCATTGTAGAAGACAAGCGCAAGCGCGTGCCGAAAGCGTGCTCCGCTCTGATTCTGGCGCCAACCCGCGAACTTGCCGCTCAGATTGTTCAAAACATTCGCGCCTATTCGAAGTTCACGAGGGTGAGTGTCGCGCTCATCGTTGGAGGTGTGCGTCCCGGGCCACAGGTGAAAGCCATGCGCGCCGGTGTCGATATCATCGTTGCAACGCCCGGCCGCCTGCTCGACCATATGAATACCGG
>JBCDCU010000031.1:0-17860 GCA_039181265.1 Pseudomonadota bacterium
CGATGCTTGAACACGGCGTCAATTGCTCGCTCTCGACCAACAACGTGCTGAATCCATTCACACCGTTCGGCGATTGCTCATTGATCCGGATGGCAAATCTTTACGCGAACATCGCACAAATCGGGAAAATGGAAAGCCTCGATGATTGTCTCGATATGGTCTCAACCCGCTCGGCGAAATTGATGAACCTCGAGGATTATGGCCTGGAAACCGGTAAGAAAGCGGACCTCGTTGTTCTGAACAACACCGCGCCGTCGCTGGCGGTTGCGGAACTCTCGCAACCCATTATGGGTTTTAAGGCGGGCAGGAAAACGTTCGACCGTCCGCTTCCTGAAATCCACCGCCCGCAATAACCACAGGCAAGGTCTCCAATGGAAGATACCGTCAACGCATTCATCTCCACGTTCACCCTTGCGGGCGCACCTTCCGGTCCGCTCACCGGCAAGACATTTGCGGCAAAGGATCTTTACGACATTAAAGATAAGGTGACGGGGTGTGGTACGCCGGACTGGGCTGCAACCCATGGTCCTGCGGAGCGCACGTCGCCCGCCGTTCAAATACTCCTCGACGCAGGCGCGACCTGTCTTGGGAAATCCCACACTGATGAGATCGCCTATTCCCTGATGGGCGTGAATGCCCATTACGGAACACCGATCAACACAAAAGCACCAGACCGTATTCCAGGCGGATCATCCTCTGGCTCTGTCGCTGCGACAGCTGCTGGTCTTGTTGATATCGGGCTAGGCAGCGATACGGGTGGATCGGTCCGGATGCCCGCATCCTTCTGTGGCGTCTATGGTATCCGCACGACGCATGGCCTCATCGATCTCTCCGATGCGATGGCACTTGCGCCCAGTTTCGACACAGTCGGTTGGTTTGCCCGTGATCCCGAAACGCTTGCGCTTGCAGGGACAGTTTACGGCATTGAGATTCCTGAAGGTCTCGCGAAAAAAAGGCTTCTCATTGCGTCGGATGCAATGGCGCTCACAACCGCGAACGGTTTGCGATCCTTCAAACCTGCGATTGAAAAGCTGGAAGATATCTTCGGGGCGGCAAGCGAGATCAAACTCTCATCAGAACCGCTCTCCGAATGGCGCGAGGTCTTCAAAGTCTGTCAGGCGGCCGAAGTCTGGAAGGTTCATGGCGAATGGGTGACGACGACCAATCCGACGTTCGGTCCGGGCGTACGGGAGCGCTTTGAACTCGCGTCAAAGATCACGCCGGAGATGCTTGAGACGGGAACGAAACGGCGCGCTGAAATCACGAACTACGTGACGGATCTTCTCGGAGATGACGGAATTTTGTTATTGCCATCAAGCCCCGGTGCCGCACCGCTGCGGGATGCTGATCCTGCCGCCCTTGATGATTTCCGTATGGCGTCGCTTGATTTGCTGAGTACAGCAGGACTTTGCAAACTTCCGCAAATCAGCCTACCGGTCGGCGAAACCGAAGGCGCACCGCTCGGACTTTCGCTCGTTGCAGGTTCAGGGGAAGACGGCACATTAATGAAGATTGCCAGCGTTCTCAGCTAGGAACCTGACGCGGCCCGCCCAGCGTATTAGGAAACGCGTTTCGTCACGAAGCGGACAAAACAGCCACGAGCGCTTTCGTCACCCTGCAACAGTGAACTGATGCTCTTAGGATAGGAGAGATAGAACGCTTTCTCCGGTCCGGCGCCCTCAAAATTGAGCGTATGCAACCGCCCGTTCGCAACTTCATCTTCGACGCTTCCGGCAAGCACGATCGAGACGCCCAGTCCGGATGAAACAGCACTCTTGACGGCCTGAGTACTCCCGACATTGACGGTTTCGGGCAAGTGCCGGGTCGCGTCGCCAAAGGTCTGCTTCAGAAGAGTTCCCGTTCCGCTTCCACCGGCGCCTCCGAGGATTGTTTCCTCGCTAAGATCAGCAAGTGCAATCGTTTTGCGTTCGGCGAATTTGTGCGTAGGCGGAACAACCACGACGAGCGGCTCGTGCCTCCAAAGCTGGCTTTCTATGGCGTCGTGGTCGGGTTTCCATTCGGTGAAGATGACATCCACATGACCGGCGGTCAGTTGAGTGATGAGGTCCGGGTTTTCCGCTTGTTTCAGCTGCCATTCAATGTCGTATTCGCGTTGGAACGCCGAGAGCAGGGGAGCCAAATAAAATTCAGCAATATTTGCGCTGGCTCCGATTGTCAGCGTGTCGGACCTGACCGCGTTGATCATCCGTTCTGCGGTTTCAAGGAGACTGCGGGCCATGACGAGGGCTTCTACGCCCTCCCGCGTCGGTGTGCTCTTTGCGTGCCCGCGTTCAAACAATTGCACGCCTAGCGTTTCTTCCAGTTTGCGGATGTGCTGTGAGAGCGTGGGTTGGGCAAGGTTGAGCTTCTTCGCGGCATTCTGGAAACTGCCGGTTTCGGCGAGGGTCACGAAGCTTTTCACAAGTGCGAGGTTCAGCATGCTTCCATCTCCCGAATGTCGTCCGAATTGATCAGCGTATCCGGCCTTTCTCCATTCAACACGGCCAGAATACTGTGGGCAGCAGAGCGCGTGATCTCTCGGCGGACATCTGTCACAGCCGATCCGATATGCGGCGTCAGGACAGTGTATGGGGATTGGCGAAGCACGGGGTCAACGACCGCGGGCCGTTCGCTCCTCGCCCAGTCTTCCGCTTCGAAAACATCGGCTGCGAATCCGGCAAGGTGTCCGCTTTGAAGGGCAGCGGCGACCGCACTTTCTGTAACGAGTGAACCCCGTGCAGGGTTGATCAGATACGCGCCGCGTTTCATGCCTTCGATAAAGGCCTCATCGACAAGACCAATTGTTTCCGGTGTCAGCGGTAGAGCCAGAACGACAAAATCAGCCTCGACCTGCAATTCCGCGAGATCAGCGCGCCGGGTATTTAAGGCGCGTTCAGTGTCGGGCGAAAGGGCATGCCGATCGAAGTAGAGGGATTTCGTGCGAAAACCTGAGAGCAATCTCAGGATCGCCTGGCCGACACGACCGGCACCGACAACCCCGACCGTTGCGCCCTGAAGCGATCCGCCAAAAAACCTTGGTCGCCAGCCTGAGAAATGACCTTCACGGACATATCGGTCCGCCTCGATCATATGGCGGGACACGGCGATCATAAGACCGATCGCGAGTTCCGCTGTCGGTTCTGTCAGAAGATCAGGAACGACGCTCACTGCAATCCCACGCTTGGAGCAGGCGTCTACATCGATATTGTCGAATCCCTTTAGGGCTCCAGCAACGATTTTGAGCTTTGGGCATGCGTCGAGAAAATCCGCATCGATGCACTCCGTCATGAACGCCATCAATGCTTCTGCGCTCCGGCATTTATCAAGAAGCGTATTCCGCGGCATCGGCTCGGGTCCGGAGTTCACAAAGACCGTACCAGCCTCTTGAAGTTCTTGAAGAACGCCTGCCTCAATCGGTTGGGCGACAACAATCCGCTCGCTCATTCGTACCCTCGTTCTGGTCCAGATTTTGTTTCAATGCGAAGTCAAGCAAAGACGATGTAAACGGCGAGAACCTCAACACGATTCCATCCGAACATCTCCTCCCGGTGTTTTCCCTTTTACGCGTAAAATTGCATTTTACAATATCACTGTCATTTAAATTACATATTACAATGATTTGTTTGCCGCACCAGGGATGCGGATAACTGCTTACGCTAATCATGCTTACAACGACTGATCGAATAGACGGCGGCGTGACCACGGATCGTGACATGTCAGCCGAGGCGGTGAATGCCACGCCAATTCTCGAATTGCGGGATGTGGAGGTGATTTACCCGAACGGGACACAGGCGCTCCATAGGCTTGATCTCGACATTGAAGATGATTGTGTGACGGTCCTTCTCGGGCCGTCAGGCGCCGGGAAGTCTTCTCTTCTGCGCTCGCTGAACCTTCTCGTGAAGCCATGCTCCGGAACGGTTTCGGTGCGTGGAAAAGGAGCGCTTCAGTCCTCTTCGGCAATTCGCGAACACCGCCGGGACACGGCAATGGTGTTTCAGCAGCATCAGCTGATCGGACGTCAAACGGCGCTTCAAAACGTGCTGACCGGACGGCTCGGTAAACATTCGTTTTGGCGCACGCTCGCGCCGCTTTCGGAACCCGAGCGCCGGCTCGCTCTTTCCTGCCTCGACCGTGTTGGTCTTTTCGAAAAAGCATTGACGCGATGTGACAGCTTGTCGGGCGGACAGCAACAGCGGGTCGGTATTGCACGCGCCCTCGTTCAGGAGCCACGGATAATCCTCGCCGACGAACCGGTCGCATCGCTCGATCCGGCGTCGTCCGACCGGGTTCTCAGCCTCCTTCGCAAGATCTGCAAGGAAGACCGCATTCCGCTCATCATGAGCCTCCATCAGCTTGAATATGCCCGCACATTCGCCGACCGCATCATCGGATTGTCCGAGGGCCGCATCGTGTTCGACGATCACCCCGACAGATTCGACGATACAGCGTACACGGCGATCTACGGCACTTGAAATCGCGCAGGAAAATACCTGGCGGAACTGAGAAACCTAGAGGGAGATATCGAATGAATCGCCGTACCTTTTTGACGACGCTCGCCGCCCTGATCGGGCTCGGAGTGAGCTCCACTGCCTTTGCAGCGGGTGCTTACAATCCGGATACGCTGAAGGTCGCTCTGCTTCCGGATGAGAACGCCGCGACAGTCATTCAGGACAACAAAGGCCTTGCAGATTTCCTCGAAAAGGAACTCGGCAAGAAAATCGAACTCATCGTCACGACTGATTATTCATCGATGATCGAAGCGATGCGGTTCGGGCGGATCGATATCGCCTATTTCGGTCCAGCATCCTACACAATTGCAAAAGAGAAGATGCAGGGTGGAGATCTCGATATCGAACCGTTCGCAGCGCGCCTGAAAGGCGGTTCGACAACCTATCAGTCTGTCATCATCGCCAATGCGGACAGCGCTATCAAAACCCTTGAAGACATCAAAGGATCTGGCGTCGAAATGGCCTTTGGCGATCAGGCCTCTACATCGAGCCACTTCGCTCCGAAATACACGATGCTGCAGGCTGGTGTTAAGAACGGTGAAGACTACAAGCAGAACTTCCTCGGCGCGCATGACGCGGTTGCGGTCAACGTTCAGCGCGGCAATGCCCAGGTTGGCGGTTTGAGCCGTCCGATCTTCGAGAGCCTGATTGAAAAAGGCCGTATTGATCCGGCGAAGGTTCGTGTCGTCAGCTATTCTGATCCGATACCCCAATATCCATGGGTTCTGCGCACGGATCTCGATACCGGCCTAACCGAGAAACTCCGGTCAGCATTCTTCTCGTTGAAGAAAGGCACTCCGGAAGGCGACGCAGTCCTGAAGCCGTTCAAGTCTGATGGTTTTGCTGAAATCACGGATGCCGACTACGACATCATCCGCGATATCCGCTCGAACGTTCAATAGGTCTCGCGCCTTCAATTAAAATAGACATTCCGGTTCTAACCGGAATGTCATGCCTCCATCGCCCGCGATTACCCTTGGGATCAACGACATGTCGGACATTTTGGCGAAACCGGACCGCGACAGCGAAGTCGAAACACTCCTTGAGCAAGAGCGCAAAGGGCGCTTTGTCCTCTTTGGTCAGATCTTCGCAGTCGCGCTTTTGGTGATCCTGTGCATGTGGGTCACGGAACTTTTGAACACCAGCCGGTTGGCGGAAGGTATTCCGGCGATCAGTGTCGTCTTTGGCGAGATGGTGCCGTTTGACTTCACACGCTGGCAGGCATGGGTTAGCCCATTGATCGATACGGTCGCGATGTCGGTCGCGGGCACCGCCCTGGCCGTGATCTTGTCTCTGCCGCTCGGATTTTTGGCAGCCGCAAACACCACGCCCAACAAGACGGTCTATTACATTGCGCGTTTGATCCTGAACACGCTGCGCGCGATCCCGGAACTCATTCTTGGCATTGTTTTCGTTGCCGCTGTTGGTTTCGGCATGCTGCCCGGTGTTCTCGCCCTCGGTCTTCACTCCGTCGGTATGGTCGGGAAATTCTTCGCAGAAGCAATCGAACACGCCCATCCGGCTCCGATTGAAGCGGCGGAAGCGACCGGCGCAACACGGATGCAGATCATCACTCATGCCGTCTTCCCGCAGGTCTATCCGCAATTTGCAGACGTCACCATGTATCGCTGGGAGTATAATTTTCGCGCATCAACGGTGATGGGTATGGTGGGTGCCGGCGGTATCGGGACGGAACTCGTCGGTTCGCTCCGCCTGCTTGATTATCCGCAGGTCGGTGCGATCCTGCTCGTTATTCTGGTCGCCGTAACCATCGTCGATGGGCTCAGCAACTATCTTCGCAAGTCCTTCAAATAGGGCGTTGGGTTTTAATCGGCGTCGCTGCCAAGGCGCATGAAGTCGATGAATGCCTGAGCGGCGTCTCCAGGCTTCGAAAGGCCGGACCAGACGACGCCCACATCCATCGTCGGGATCGTATCGGCGACGTCGACAACTTCGACGCGGCGGCCTTCGAGCGACCACGGCCGATAGACCATGTCGGACAGGATCGCGATCCCCATGCCACTTGCCACCATGCTTCGCACCGCCTCCACCGAGGACGTTCGAAAGCGCGTATCCGGTCGGTAGGGCCCCCGCTTCCAATAGCGATGCGCCGTGTTTGAAGCCTCATCCACGGTGAGCATGATGTAAGGCTCTTGGGCAACATCCCTCAAACCAACGGAATCCTGTTTCAGAAAGCGGTGCTGTGCATTCACCCACAGTCTGCGCTTTGACCTCAGAAGCGTGTGATAGGAAAGATCCTCCTGATTGACGATGTTCGACGTCAACATGAGCGCGAGATCGAATCTCTCATCAACAAGCCCGTCTTCGATGTCATCGCGCGCGGCTTCCGTGATTTTGACATCGACATTGGGAAAGGCGCGGGAAAAGCGCATCAAGTGGCCAGGAAGGTAATAGCCCGAAACCGTATAGGTGACAGCGAGGTGGAAATGACCTTTCACATCGTCGCGACTGCGGCGGGAAATCGAGACCGCTTCTTCAACAGACGCCATGATATCGCGCGCATGTTCCAGGAAGAGATTTCCTTCATATGTCAGTGTCACACCGCCCGGATGACGCTCGAACAGCGGCGCATTGATCCCTTGTTCAAGGTTCTGAATGGCGGACGTGATCGCCGATTGCGAAACGTTGATGTTGTTGGCCGCGCGTGAGATCTGCCCTGCCTCCGCAGTGGCGATGAAATAGCGGATATGACGTAGAGACGGTTCCATGATGTTTCTAGATTCAGTCCATCTGAAAATCAGATACTACGCCGTTCGCGCCATGAAGCTGACGACAGAATGGCGTTTCTTGATCCCAATCATTTTGCCCAAATATCTTGCTTTTTCAATTGATTTTGCACGATCTTCCGGCACTTGGCGTCCTGTGTTTCCGTGTCGGCTGAGGCGGTTCGCCGCAGCGGAGATGCGCTTGACCCGCATTATCGATTTTCTCGATATCAAATAGCACGAAACCGCATTTTACAATGCTTCACCTTATTCACTAACATTCTCTCCGTGAATGCCGGACGCGGCGGTGATTGGGTGATATGGGGATCTTTTCGTGAGGAGGCGGGAAGATTGAGCCGATACCCTTCCAGATGACCGGTCTTGCGGCAGGATCACTAACGGGAGAGTGTTCAATGACCAAAAAACTGATGTCTTATCTTTGCTCCGGCTCGCTGGTAGCTGGTGCCCTTGCCTTTGCGGGTGCGGCATCCGCAGATAGCTGGTTTCCTTATGAGGTTGAAGTCTGGGATCCGCCGTTCGATATGGCGAGCCCCCGCTCAAAGAAAGACTACGTGCCGCTTGAGAAGGCGTCGCAGGAATGGGAAATCTGTGTTTCCTTCCCACACATGAAAGACGCCTACTGGCTCGGCGTGAATTATGGCGTTGCGGAAGAAGCAAAGCGCCTCGGCGTGAAAATGCAGCTTGTTGAGGCAGGCGGCTACACCGAACTCAACAAACAGATTTCGCAGATCGAAGACTGCGTTGCGGCTGGTGCGCAGGCGGTTGTGATCGGCGCGATTTCTTTCGACGGCCTTAACAATGTGGTGAAAGAGATTTCTGCAAAAGGCATTCCGGTGATCGATGTGATCAACGGCATGTCGTCGTCTGAGCTTTCAGCGAAATCGCTCGTATCCTTCGGTGAAATGGGTGCAAAGGCGGGCGCGTTTCTTGCCGAAAAGCACCCATCGGGCGGTGAAGCGGCCAAGGTCGCATGGTTCCCCGGACCGGCCGGTGCTGGCTGGGTTGAAGCAGGGAATACCGGCTTTACTGGCGCAATCGACGGAAGTGCCCTGAACCTTGTTGAAACGAAGTATGGCGACACCGGTAAAGAAGCGCAGTCGAAGCTTGTTGAAGATACGCTCGAAGCGCATCCTGATCTGAACTACATCGTCGGAACGGCAGTGACGGCGGAAGCGGCAGTACCGATCCTGCGCTCGCGTGGGCTGACAGACCAGGTGAAAGTCGTTTCCTATTACTTCACGCCGGGTGTTGACCGCGGCATCAGCCGGGGACAGATCCTGGCGGCGCCGACGGATTCGACCGTGATCCAGGGCCGGGTCGCAATCGACCAAGCTGTGCGCATCCTGGAGGGTAAGGAATTCGACAAGCACGTCGGACCCGAACTCTATGTTGTGACGACGGACAACCACGGCGAGTTCGATCCATCTTCGACACTTGCTCCGGCCGGTTTCAAACCGACGTTCCGCGTCGAATAGGGGGCGCCGGTCAAAATTCTCCTGTCCGGGCTGGCCGGAAACCGGCCCGGACAGGAGTGCAATCGTCGGCACCAATCCGGCGTGAATGATCGATTGTTCCAGCCCTCCAAAGTCTTTTCTGCCAGACGGCCACGCGATCCAAGCTGCCATGAGTGAAACCAGCTCCCAAGACACACCGCCGCTTCTTCAAATGCGCGGTATCGTCAAACAATATCCCGGGGTCCGGGCGCTCGATGGTGTCGATTTCGAACTGCGCGCCGGTGAGGTTCATGTGCTTTTTGGCGAAAACGGTGCCGGGAAATCGACAATGATTTCCATCATTGCAGGGGCCAATGCGCCGACCGCGGGCACAATGGAAGTGAACGGCAGAGAGGTTTCACCGCAATCCGTTCACGATGCACGCGAACTCGGCATATCGGCGGTCTTCCAGGAATTCTCGCTGATTCCGCAAATGACGGTCGAGCAAAACCTCTTTCTCGGCGATGAATTCGTGAAATACGGAATGCTCGATACGGCGCGTCTCCACCGGGAGGCGGAAAAGCTTCTTGATGAATTCGGCTTTGATGTGAAGCCCAATCAGATTGTTGGACGCCTGACCCGTGCCGCGCAGCAGATGGTTGAAATTGCCAAGGCATTCCGGTCCGAAATATCAATCCTAATCCTTGATGAACCGACGGCTTCCTTGAACCAGAAGGAAAGCGATCAACTGTTCCGCCTTGTCGAGACCCTAAAGGAGCGTGGCGTCGGGATTGTTTATATCACCCACCGAATGGCGGAGATCCGCGAGATTGGGGACCGTGTCACCGTTTTGCGGGACGGGCGATACATCACGACGGTACCGGTCGAGACAACGAGTGAGGACGAACTCGTTCAGCTTATGACCGGCCGTGTGGTTGGCGAAATCTTCCCCGAGATCGACCACAAACCGGGCGAAACGATCCTCGAGACTGAAGAGCTAACTACAGCAGATGCGGCCGTGCGGGATGCGTCGATTTCAGCGCGGGCCGGTGAAATCATCGGCCTCGCGGGTCTTGTCGGATCGGGGAAATCGATCTTCGGGCAAGCCTGTTTCGGCGCTTATCGCGTGGGAGACGGCACGGTTCGCTTCAAAGGCGAGGATGTCACCGGGTTTTCTTCGAAGAAAATGTTGAAGCGCGGCTTTCTTTATCTGCCGTCAGACCGCAGGCATGAAGGATTAATGATGATGCGCCCGGCGCGCGAAAACATCAGCCTGCCGGCGCTTTCGGTCAAACCCTTTTCGAACGGCTTCTTTCTGAATTCCGGTGAAGAACGTAAGGTTGCCTCTAATCTCGCCGAGCGCCTCAATCTCTCGCCGATGAGGCCTGAAAACACGCCGGACAGTTTTTCCGGCGGGAACCAGCAAAAGATCATGCTGGCGCGCAGCCTGACGCAGGATTTCGACCTCATCATCTTTGACGAACCAACCGTCGGTGTCGATGTTGGAACCCGTGCAGCGATCTATCGCTTTATCAAGGCGCTCGCAGAAAACGGAGCGGCGGTGATCGTGATTTCTTCCGATCTTCCCGAAATCCTTCATTTGTGCAATCGCGCCTATGTCTTTTATCGCGGCGTCGTTCAGGCCGAACTCCAAGGCGATGAGATCACCGAGGAAGGCGTGCTTTCCCATTTCTTCGAAAAGGAGGCCGCGTAGATGGCTGAGAGCGGTCAACCAACCGGTAAGAAAGCAAACATCCTACAACTACTTTTCATCCGCCTCGGCATTCTACCGTTCCTGCTCGTGATCGCGGTGATTGTCTTCACTGTGATGTCGGATAACTTCCTGACCGGGCGCAATCTGATGAACGTGCTGCGTCAGTCGGTCTATCTGACCATCGTCTCCCTCGGCCAAATGCTTGCGCTTCTGACCGGCGGTTTCGACTTGTCGGTCGGCACTATCCTTGCCGTAACATCCGTTGTCGGCGCGCTTGCGATGGCAAGTCTGCTACCGATGATGCCCGATGCCGTTTGGTTGGTGATCGTTCTTGGTTCGCTTGCCGGAATTGCAGCGGGCACGATGATTGGCGTTTGTAACGGTCTTGGCGTTTCCGTCTTCGGGGTCTCGCCTTTCATGATGTCGCTCGGCATGACATCGGTCGGCTTCGGGATCGCGCTCTATCTCACTGGCGGCGTGCCGGTTTATGGGATGCCGCAGGAATTCGGTGATGTCTTCGGCTTCGGGGTTCTCGTTGGCGTGCCCGTGCCGGTCATTGTGACGGTCTTCATTATTCTGGTGCTGGCTTTCGTCATGTACCGAACGCCTTTCGGACGCTACTTCTACGCGGTCGGCGGGAACGCCAAGGCGGCCGCCCTTTCCGGTATCGACACGCGTGCCATGCTCTTTTGGACCTATGTGCTTTGTGCGTTGCTTGCCGCAATTGCAGGCATGTTGCTGACCGCCCGTCTTGATACCGGTGAAGCGAACATCGGTTCTTCTATGCCGCTTAACTCAATCGCTGCCTGCGTCATTGCGGGCGTGAGTTTGCGCGGCGGTGTCGGGCGGCTCGAAAATGTGGTTCTGGGCGCGCTTTTCATCGGGTTAGTTGAGAACGGCATGAACCTCGCACGCATCGAATCCTATCTTCAAACGGTCGTTCTGGGTGCGCTCCTGATCCTCGCGGTGATCGCCGATCAGGTAAGGTTACGGTATATTGCAGCGCTCAATACGTGACGGGGATTAGGTTTGTTTTCAGAAGGCTCGGCTGCATTCGGTGAGGATTTGGAATAGAGATTGATAGAGGGAGGATCAGGATAATGAGCGTCGATATCAACTGCGACATGGGCGAGAGCTTCAGCCTCTACAAGATGGGGAGCGACGAAGCCCTGATGCCCCACATCACGGAGGCGAATGTCGCTTGCGGCTTCCATGCCTCAGATCCGAACCACATGAAAGCGACGGTGGAACTTGCCAAGCGCCACGGCGTGAAGGTTGGCGCGCATCCATCCTTGCCCGATCTCGCGGGTTTCGGGCGCCGCGAAATGAAGATCGACCGCGATGAAATGGCAAACATCATCGCCTATCAGGTCGGCGCCCTGAAAGCGTTTCTCGATATGGCGGATATGCCGCTGTCCCACATCAAGCCTCATGGCGCACTTTATGGAATGGCGGCGCGGCAAGAGCACATTGCCCATGCGGTTGCTGATGTCGCAAGCCATTACAACGTGCCGGTTTTCGGCCTCACCGGAACGCTTCACGAGACGATCTATCCGGATCGTGGCGTCACGTTCCGCGCGGAGTTCTTTGCCGATCTTGAATATGATGGATCCGGCAAGCTTCTGATTACGCGGGAGCACCACCATGTCGATCCATCTTATGCGGCAGAGCGCAGTGTTCGCGCAGTGAGCGACGGCAAGATCATCGCCAATGACGGCACAGAGCTCTCCTGCTCAGCAGAAACCGTGTGCGTCCATTCCGACACGCCGAATGCTGAAGACATCGCAAAGGCCGTGAATGCGGCGCTCCGACCCCTCATGGCGGCCTGACCGTCCCGACCGACAAATAAGCGAAGAGGATACACAAGATGGACATTAAGACACCGCTTCCCGGCACATTCTATCGACGCCCGGCACCGGATCAGCCGCCGTTCAAGAATGATGGTGACGCTGTCGCGAAAGGCGATGTAGTCGGCCTCGTGGAGGTGATGAAATCTTTCCATGAGGTGAAATCGGATGTCGATGGGACGATCTCGAGCTTCAAGGTCGAGAATGAGGAACCGGTTATGGCCGGGCAGGTAATCGCTGAAGTTTCCTGACGTCATGCCATTTTCAAAAATCCTGATTGCCAACCGTGGTGAAATTGCCGTGCGCATCATTCGCGCGGCACGCTCGCTTGGTATTGCGACTGTTCAGGTTCATAGCGCCGCTGATGCCGAAAGCCTCGCGGTCAAAATTGCCGATGAAGCCGTTGAAATCGGCCCGCCTGCTGCATCGAAATCTTACCTGAAGATCGATGCGCTGATCGATGCAGCCAAGGCCACCGGGGCAGAAGCGATCCATCCGGGTTACGGCTTCCTCGCGGAGAACGCCGAATTCGCTGATCGATGCGCAGCGGAAGGTCTCGTCTTCATCGGCCCCTCCGGAGCGACAATCCGGGTTATGGGAGATAAGGCTGCGGCGCGCGCGGCAGCGGAAAAGGCAGGTGTCCCAACCGTGCCGGGTAGCGATGGCGTTCTCTCCGATCTCGTTGCGGCGGAGGCAATCGCGGAAGCAATCGGCTTTCCGATCATGATCAAGGCGACCGCCGGTGGCGGCGGGCGGGGTATCCGAATTGCGTCCAATCTTGATGAGTTCCGCTCGCTCGCACCGCAAGCCTCGTCGGAAGCGAAGGCGGCGTTCGGTGACGGCGGGCTCTATCTTGAAAAAATGATCGAGCGGGCACGCCACATCGAGGTTCAGATCCTTGGCGATGGCAAACGTGCAATCCATTGTTTCGAGCGCGAATGCTCGCTCCAGCGCCGCCGCCAGAAAGTTTGGGAAGAAGCGCCCTCCATTGTCCTCAATCCAGAGACCCGAGCGGCCCTTTGCAAGACCGCCGTCGATCTTGCGGAATCGGTCGGCTATAGCGGCGCGGGCACAATCGAATATCTGTACGACGACGCGACCGGCGCGTTTTACTTCATCGAGATGAACACCCGTATACAGGTCGAGCATCCCGTCACCGAAGAGATTACCGGGATCGATCTCCTGGCTGAAATGATCAAGATCGCGGGAGGAGAGGGGCTTGCAATCGCGCAGGATGATGTGGCGATGTCCGGCCATTCCATTGAGGTCAGGATCAACGCGGAAGATCCCGCGAACAGTTTCATGCCGTTTCCGGGCGTCGTCCAGGATATGCGCCTTCCGGGCGGGCCGGGTATCCGGTTCGACCACATGCTTTATCAGGGCTATCAGATCCCGCCTTTTTACGATTCCCTGCTCGGAAAGCTGATCGTCCATGGCGAAAGCCGTGAAGCGGCGATTTCCCGCCTCAAAACAGCCCTCCATGAAATGACACTCGGCGGTCTTAAGACAACAGCACCGCTTTTCTCGGTCCTTGCCGACGACGGAGACGTTCGAGCCGCTGCCGTTCACACCAAATGGCTGGAACCATGGCTGGAGGCCAATCAGGACAAGTTGATGGAATCAGGAGACACAAACGAGGGAGGTGACGCGTAATGGCATCACGATACACATTCGGCGGAGACGAGCACATCTTCGTCGAAGTCGATGAAGAAATGACGCTTGAGGCGTTCTTCAAGAGCCTTTCGATGACGAACGCGGTGCGGGACGCCAAGATTAATGGTGTTACGGAGATCTGCCCGGCGAATGCCTCCTACCAGATCAAGTTCAATCCTGATCTCATCAAGCCTGATGATCTTCTGGCCGAGCTTAAAAAGATGGAAGAGGGGGCGGACAAAGCCGAGGCGGTGCTTGATACGCGGATCATCGAAATCCCGGTCTATTATCAGGATCCCTGGACGCATGAGACGCTGATGCGATTCCGCGAACGCCATCAGGATCCGAACGGGACCGACATCGAATACGCTGCCTCGATCAACAATTTCGAGACGGTCGACGATTTCATCCAGGCCCACTCCGGTTCGCCGTGGTTTGTCTCGATGGTCGGCTTTGTTTCTGGCCTGCCGTTCCTCTACCAGATGGTTGACCGCCCACGGCAGATTCAGGTGCCGAAATATCTGCGTCCGCGCACCGATACGCCTAAGCTCACCGTCGGATATGGCGGCTGTTTCTCCTGCATCTATTCCGTTCGCGGGGCAGGGGGCTACCAGATGTTCGGGATTACGCCGATGCCGATCTACGACCCTGAACAGAAGATCAATTATCTGAGGGACTTTATGGTCCTCTTCAAACCGGGCGACATCGTCAAATGGAAGCCGATCAATCGCGAAGAGTACGATCAGGCCGTTGCGGACGTAGAAGCAAACACATTCACGCCGCGCATCCGAGATGTCCGTTTCTCGCTCGACGAGTTCAATGCGGATATCGACGGCACGAATAAGAAAATGCTGGAGGTGCTCTATGCCGGTTAAGGTTCTCTCAAAAGGGCTTGCAACGACGATCCAGGATCTCGGTCGGCCCGGTTATTATCACCTCGGCATTCCAATCGGCGGCGCTATGGATCGCCTGGCCATGATTGCCGCCAATCTGCTTGTTGGAAATGAGGAAGGCGCGGCAGGTCTTGAGGCGGTCTTCATGGGCCCTGAGCTCGAATTCACCGAAGATACGACAGTTGCTGTCACTGGCGGCGAATTGCCACCCAAAGTGGATGGCGAGGAAAAGCCCACCTGGACGTCCTTCAAGGTAAAGGCAGGGCAGGTGCTCTCGTTTGACTATCTAAGGGGCGGTGCCCGCGCCTATATCGCGATTTCCGGCGGGATCGATACGCCGATGCAGCTTGGTAGCCGGTCCACTTATCCGATCGGGGCGCTTGGCGGTATCGACGGACGTGGCATCGAGCCTGGCGATGAAATCCCCCTTGGAAGTCAGGCAAACGCCGCAGACGAAGGCCGCACGGTCGCGGACAATCTCCGCCGCGGTCCAGGGAACCCGGCGGAACTCAGGGTTCTCCCCGGCCTTTACTGGCACCGCATTACGGAAGCGGCTCAAGAGCTCTTCTTCAAGGAAACCTGGAAGGTCGCACCGGAAGCAGACCGCATGGGATATCGCTTCCAGGGCGGGACGCCGCTTGAGTTCGTGGACAGGGAACCACCCTTTGGTGCGGGTTCCGATCCGTCGAATATCACGGATGCCTGTTACCCTTATGGATCGGTCCAAGTTCCAAGCGGAACGGAACCGATTGTGCTTCACCGTGATGCAGTGTCCGGAGGGGGTTACTTTATGGTTGGAACGGTGATATCAGCCGACATGGACCTCATTGGGCAGCTTCAACCGCACACACCAACCCAATTCGTCAAGGTCGATATGGACGAAGCCCTCGCGGCCCGTGCCGACCGCAACAAAATTCTCGACGGCATTCGTGCCGCACTCGCCTAAAGGAGATTTTACATGCAGCAGGCAACCCTTTCCGATGCGCTATGGCAGGGCGAAAACCGCCTCTTGCGCAATGTGACGCTCGCTATTCTCGGCTCGCTCGCACTCTGGATCTCTGCAAAAGTCCAGGTTCCCTTCTTCCCGGTCCCGATGACCATGCAGATTTTTGTAATTCTCGTAATCGGCATGGCCTACGGCTCCAAACTCGCCCTTGCGACGCTGCTCCTTTATATGGCGCAGGGCGCGGCAGGCTTGCCGGTCTTCGCTGGAACGCCGGAAAAGGGCATCGGATATCTTTACATGATGGGCCCGACGGGTGGTTATCTGCTTGGTTTCGTGCTCGCGGCTTTCGTGGTCGGCAAACTTGCAGAACGCGGTTTTGACAGGTCCTTCGCGAAAACCCTGCTCGCCATGGTGATTGGCGTCGCAATCATCTATGTGCCGGGTATCTTGTGGCTTGGAACACTCGTCGGTTGGGATAAGCCGGTTCTCGAATGGGGCCTTTATCCATTCCTTCCAGCTGAAGCCTTCAAGATTGCTCTTGCAACGGCAGTGCTGCCGCTTGCGTGGAAGGCGGTCAAACGCGACGCATAAGCCGCTTCTGACACCTGACATTCTGACAAGCGCTGGCAGTTTCTGTCAGCGCTTTTTTCTTTTCCGATCTATCTGAACGAAACGAGCGTTTCAGACCTCAAGCGCACCTTTACCGAAAAGCCAAGCAAGTTCCCGGTTCCAGTCGTCCGGGCTTTTTGCCTTCATAATGGCATCGCGCATGGCCGCCTGTCCGGACGCCGGATGGTAAATGTATTCACCGATAAGGCGTGAGGCGGTTTGTACTGTCGCGGTACGGCGGAAGCGAAGGTCGCGATAGCGGGTCAACGCTTCCCCGATATCGTCATAGGCGGCGAGCGCTCGCCCGATCACAACGCCGTCTTCCATCGCCATACAGGCGCCTTGCGCGAAATATTGCAGCATTGGATGAGCCGCATCGCCGAGAAGCGCGATGTTGCCATCGATCCAGTTTTCGTTCGGATGACGGTCGCATAGAACCCAGAGCTTCCAGTTCTCGCCGTGTTCGATGACCTGCTGCGCGCGGGGATGGATATGCTCGAAGCCACGCCGCACCTCATCCTTTTCGACAGGCTTTCCGGCAACTGCCTCAGCAACATCATTGTGGTAGGTGACGACGAGATTGAAGACTTTCCAGCCCTTCAACGGATAATGGACAATATGGCATTTCGGCCCGGCCCAAAGGGTTGCCGCGTTCCAGCGCAGATCCTCCGGCATCTTGTCCGTGTCGATCACCGAGCGATATGTGGTATGGCCGGAAACAAGCGGCGGACCGTCGCCAATCACCTGCGCGCGGATCGTCGAGTTGAGGCCATCCGCGCCGATCAAAACGTCGGCTGTAAGATCGTCATCTCCGTCGATCTCCACCGTAACGGTTGCTCCGTCCTGGCGATATCCAGACACCTTCTGCGCGGTTTTCAGTGTAACGAGTGGGCTGTCTTCAGCGGTCTTGAGAAGAATGCCATGAAGGTCAGCCCGGTGAACGACCGCATACGGGTTTTCGAAAAAGGTGCGGAAGTCGTCATCCAGAGGGATGTGGCAGATTTCTTCGCCCGACAGGCTATCCATCAATCGCAACCGGTCGACATAGACTGCGACACCACGCGCTTCATCGCCGATGCCTAGCGCGTCAAAGCAATGAAACGCATTGGGTGCGATCTGGATCCCCGCTCCGATTTCGCCGAACTGTCTTGACCGCTCAAGCACGGTCGATGGGATGCCGTTTGCCGCAAGACTGACAGCCGCGGCCAATCCGCCAATTCCACCGCCGACAATGATCGCATACTTTCCTGTCACAACCCGTTCTCCACTCCTTCCGTGAATTCCTTAGAGATGCTTGATTTTATGTTGCTTTTCGGGGAGTCCGAGCGGTTTACAATGCGTCAACCTTAACTGTTTATAAGCAAAACACTTATCACTTTATTTCAGGCCGGTGTCGATGCGGCCCGAGGAGGCTTCATGCGAATTTCACTCAAGCTCCCAATCGGCTTGACGATGATTGCCCTTTTCTCAGTTCTTGCAACAAGTTTTGCCGGTCTTCAGATAGCGAGCC
>JBCDCU010000032.1:0-17785 GCA_039181265.1 Pseudomonadota bacterium
ACACTTATGTACAGGAACGCTTGCGCGACACGCTCTTAGACGCCCTTTACTTTGGTGCAGGCGCTGCCCTTGTTGCGTTTTTCATCGCTTTTTCGGTGCTTCTCAATTCAAAACCCGCGCGCCGTTACGCGCTCTTTTTCTTCCTGCTTGTCGTCTATCATTTCTACGGTCGCGGCTATCTCGGACAGTTCATCCTTTCCGATCGGCCGGAGCTTCTGCTTGAAGCGACCCGTATTTTTCAGGCGGTGATCGTTATTGCCTATCTCGCCTTTGTGAGCGCCTTCCTCGACACCAGAAATCAGTATCCGCGTCTCCACCGGTTCATTGTGTTCCTGATCGGCGTTTGTGTTGTTGTCACAGCGCTCGAAAAACTGGTTTTCTGGGAATGGTTTGAACATCTGGCACTCTTTGTTGCCGTTGTCTTCGCCGCGACTTGCGCATTCGGGGCCTATGTGGCGATCCGGGATGGCAAACCAGGTTCAGGCTTTTTCGCACTCGGCGTCGCCATTCTCTTTGGCTATGTCGGCCTTGGTGTCGTCGGCGCGTACACCATCTTTTACGACCAGCAGTATATCGTTACGCAGGTTACGCTGGCCGCGCAGCTTTTTGATGGAATGGTTTTCGCCGCTGCGATCATCCGCCAGACATTTGCCCTAAGGCATGAGCGTGACCAGGCGCTTCAGGCAGAACTTGCGGCGTCTCGTGAGAAACTTGAACTCAACGAACGGCTTTTGGCTGCTCGCGATGATCTTGATGACGCGCGGCGGATCGCCGATGAGCGACGCGAACGTCTTGCGATGACAAGTCATGATCTGCTTCAGCCACTCACGTCTCTGCGGCTTGCCCTTGAGGAATCCCGCGCGACAGCGCCTGAACTCGGCGATAAGCTCGAAGCGGGACTTGAATATCTCAATTCAATCCTGAGCACGACGCTTCATGAAAGTAGGCCCGATAAGCTTCCCGGAAACGAGGCGGACCTCGATAATCCGCATGAAATTACACCGGTTTCAGAAGCGATCCCGCTGCAACTCATTCTGCAAAACATAGCGCGGATGTTTGCCGACGAAGCGCACGCTAAAGGTCTCAGCTTCAAGACCGTGCCGACCTCGCATAGCGTGCTAGCAGAACCGGTCCCGCTCATCCGAATGGCGTCCAATCTTGTCTCGAACGCAATCAAATACACCAAGTCGGGCGGGATATTGGTCGGTGCGCGGCTGCGCGATGGTGATGTCGCTTTGGAAGTCTGGGATACCGGGCCAGGTCTTGCTCAGGAAGAAATTAAGACGCTCACCGAACGCTACAGGCGCGGAGGGCATGAAGGCAATGAAGACGGCGAGGGGCTCGGCCTTGCGAGTGTTGCCGATCTCGCCGCGGCACAAGGGGCGCGCCTGGATATTCGAAGCAGGCCGGGGAGGGGATCGGTTTTTTCAATCTCGGGTCTTACGAAAGCCGATTGCGGTTCCTGAAGCCAAATGAGGCGCGACCCTCATACCGAGATTGAACAAGTTGGATCATGGTGTTGGCAACAGCATCATCCGCGTTTTAAACGCCAACGCTAAATCGAGGTATCGGATATGATGAGAGTTGGACTGGCGAAGCGTTTGCTCGCCTTCTTGATCCTTGTACAGCTGCTCTTGCTGGTCTCCTTGAGCGCGACGGTGAATGGCGGTCTCGTTGTCGGGTTTTCGCAGCTCACGATCTTCGGACATACGTTCGCAGAGCCGCCTACTCGATTTTTCATGTGAGACGGTTTGCTGAGCAATAATCACAGCTATGGCCGAAATGTCTCTCTTTGGTTAGGCTCTCTCTCAGTCGTCGCGTATCCGGCTTTTCTTGAGTATCGGTAGGGGAGCCGGAAATCATGCATGTCCTTGTCCTCGGTGCATATGGTCTGATTGGCCACGAGATTTGCCTTCACCTTCTGGATAACGGATTTCAGGTAACCGGACTTGCGCGGTCTGAGGCAACGGGCAGGGCGCTTTTGCCAGATGTGCAATGGATCGGCGCTGACCTCTCCCAACTTACACAGCCAGACGACTGGTCCCGCCATCTGTCCGGCATCGATGCCGTCGTGAATGCGGCTGGCGCGCTTCAAAGCGGTGCCAAAGATAATGTCACTGCTGTCCAGGAAACAGCGATGAAAGCCCTCTACGCTGCGTGCGAAGCGCAGGGCGTCAAAACCTTCATCCAGATCTCCGCTCCGGGCGTTTCCGAGGACGATTCGACCGAATTCATCGCGACGAAGGCGCGGGCCGACGATGCTCTTCGAGAAACAGATCTTCAATGGGTGATCCTGAGGCCGGGCGTTGTGATTTCCCATCAGGCCTATGGCGGTACCGCGCTTTTGCGCATGCTTGCCGGGTTCCCGCTTCTTCTGCCGCTCGTTATGGCGGGTTCGAAAATGCAGACCGTTCACGTCCGCGATGTTGCCCACGCGGTAAAACGCGCGCTCACGGATGAGACGCTCGTTCGAAAGACCTTTGATCTGGTTGAAGACGATGCGCACAACCTTGAAGCCGTGGTCCTTTCCTTCCGTCGATGGCTTGGCTTTCCACCGCCATTGAAAGTGATCGCGCTTCCATCCTGGTTTGGCTACATGGTCGCGCGCGGCGCTGACTCAAGCGGTGACCTTGGGTGGCGTTCCCCTCTGCGCACAACGGCAATGAAAGTTTTGGAAAGCGATGTTCTCGGCAATCCGGAACCGTGGCGTGCCGTCGAAGGCCAGTCGCTGCGAAGTCTTGATGAAACGTTGAAGAGCCTGCCGGTCAGCGGTCAGGAACGTCTCTTCGCAAGGATGCAGCTTCTCTTTCCGATCCTTGTTATCTTGATGGCAATCTTCTGGTTTGCGTCCGGCATCATCGGCCTTGTCAGCTATCAGGCGGCAATTGCGCTCGTCTCTGGCGTCGTCGGTTCCGCTATGGCCGGTCTTCTGCTGGTTGGTGGAGCGATCCTCGATATTCTGATTGCTGCCGGTCTTCTTGTCCGCCGAACCTTTCGATTGGCCGTTTTCGGATCTCTCGGCTTGAGCATTGCTTATCTGATATCGGGAACCGTTTTCACGCCGGACATCTGGCTCGACCCGCTCGGACCTTTCGTGAAAATCCTTCCGGTTCTTTGCACGTCGCTCGTTCTCCTTGCGATGAGCGGAGAGCGCTGAATGGAATTCCATGAAATCCTGCGCTTTCTGCATGTCCTTGGAGCGACGGTGTTGATCGGGACCGGATCCGGCATTGCCTTTTTCATGGTGATGGCGCACCGGACCGGCGATCCGAAGCTGGTTGCCCATACGGCCGGGATCGTCGTGATTGCGGATTATCTTTTCACCGCGTCCGCTGTCATCGCGCAACCTGTCACCGGCGTTCTTCTTGCGCGGGAGCTTGGTTGGGATCTCACTGAACCCTGGATCAGCATTTCGATCGGGCTTTACGTTCTGATTGGGCTGTTCTGGTTGCCGGTCGTCTGGCTGCAACATCGCATGCGCTCATTGGCCAGGGTGGCGGCAACCAATGGCGAGATGCTTCCGGATCTTTATTACCGCTACTTTCGGATCTGGTTTTTGTTCGGGATCCCGGCCTTTGCGGCGATCCTTGTCATTCTCTGGCTAATGCTTGAGAGACCGCAATTCTGAATTTTGTGATTGGGCGCCACCCATTTGGACGCGCAAAACCCGGCGGTGTGATCCGCCGGGGTCTTAAGAGAGATGGTTTCATGAGTTCGCCTTAGAAGGGAAGGGCGAATTTGACGGCGCCCTTGGTGAAGTTGCAGGCTTTACCACGGCAGTTCCGGAAGGTTTTGTTGACCGCATTGTTTTGGAACCGACCCGCTTTGCGCCAGCCGTTTTGAGCCGCGCGGCCGACCCGTGATTTGCCGACCACTTTTGATCCGGCTTTGGAGGCACCATTGACGAAACTTGTTGCTTTACCGGTTCCTTTGCGGCCTGCGCTTCCGACATTTTTCAGGATGCCGCCGGTCACCCGACCGATGCCACGTTTCTTCTGAGCGTGACGGCCCAGCTTTTCAACCTGTGCGAAACCTTTGCCGATAAACTTGCCGCCGAACTTAACTTTCTTAGTAATGCTTGCTGCTTCGGCGACGCTTGGGTTTGTGATCTCAGCCACTGAAAACGCCATGGTTCCGGCGACAAGTGTGAGGGCGAGGGCTTTCGCGATCTTTTTGAAGTTAAACATTTTTCTTTCCTTTCATCCGCCTCTGAAGGGTGCGGTTGGTGTTGCGCTTTCGATGAAAGGAAGATGCCTGAGCCCCTCTATGGATCCCATGAGGTCAACACCTCAATTGGCGGGCTCTGACGGCAGAAAACCGGTCGATTTCTAGGGATTTTGAGAGAGAACCGGGCTTATGCGCCCGATTGAACAGTCCGGTCTTTGCTGGGTGCAAGGCCGAATCTCCGCCGATAGGCGCGGGAAAAAACCGAGGCATCGGAAAAACCGCAGGCGGTTGCGATCTCGTTCGCGCTGAGCGCTGTGTCCCGTAAGAGAAGCCGCGCGCGGGTCAGCCTGAGGTTTGTATAGTACCGCGCTGGGCTTTCTTTGAAGAAGCGCTGGAATTTGCGCCGCGCGGTCGACGGATCGACGCCTGCGAGCCGGAAGATATCTGCGAGCGGAAGCGGATCGCTCAAATGGGTCTGCATGAGTTCAACCATGCGCCCAAGGCCACGGTCGACCTTAGCAAGGGCAGCATCGCTGGTCTCAACACCAATGCGTTCCGGTAGCGTCCGGTAATTCAGAACGAAGGCAACACGATCTGCCAGTTTCTGCCCGGCGAAGCGCGCGACAAGTCGGAAGACCATGTCGGCTGTCGCCATGCCTCCACCCGAAGAGTACAACCGTCCGTCCTCGGCGTGCATGTGGTCAATCAGGACAACGTCACCGAGTTGCTCCACAAAGGCAGGTGTTGCTTCGTGGTGAACGGCGACCCGCCGCCCATTGAGAATTCCGGCACGGGCAAGGACGAGGGCTGCCGTGTCTGCGCAGGCGATCACCGCGCCTTTTCGCTCCATGCGCCTCAGATAAGAGAGAAGGGGTGGGACACAGACAGCTTCCGGATCATAGGATGCTATCACGATGACGATGCGCGCATGTGTCATGCCTGAGACGGATATTGCCGGTGCGATATCGATCGCGCTCGAGGCGATAACAGGGGCTCCGTCAGCTGTGGCGATGGTGACCTTGAAGAGTGGCTGACCGAGTTCGCGATTGGCGATCCGAAAAACATCCGTACAGATCGACAAGGCAAGCAGGGAAAATCTGGGGCCGGGGACGATGGCGACCTCGATCGGACCTTTCGGTGTATCACCCGTCATTGTGCAACTTTGATTGTTCTAGTCAATTAGTTGCTTATTCGCGCACAGTCTTGACTGTTTGGTCAAGTCATACTGGTGCTCCAAGGGATAGAGCGAGCCTTTCTGAGGCAAAACCAGGGGAGCACGGACTCATGAACGCAATGGCGGCCAATCTCGATCAATACGACCATGAAATCAGCGAGGCGGAACAGGACGCTGAATGGAAAGTCCGCGTTGAGCTCGCTGCGCTTTATCGCATCATCGCGCTTTATGGCATGTCGGATCTCGTCAACGGTGCGATTGGCGCGCGACTTCCGGGAAAACAACCGCGCTATCTCACCCATCCCTATGGTATGTTTTGGGAAGAAGCGCGGGCTTCTGATTTTGTGGTGATCGACGAGATGGGTGAGCCCGAGACCGATGACGGTCCCTGGCTTAATGATGGCGCGCAGAACCTCTGTAGATGGATATTCGGTGCGCGGCCGGATGCGCACTTCTTTGTCCATGGCCATGATGAGGAGGTGATGGCGGTTGGGTCTATTGAAGACGGCCTCCTTCCGCTCAATCAGCCTGCTGTCTATCTCGGACACATCACCAGCTATATCGACTATGAATTCGAGGAGGACGAGGTCTTTGCCCGCCATTTCGCGGAAACGCTTGCTGACAAGCAGATCATGATTTCGCGCAATCATGGCTATTACGCGCTCGGCGAAACCGCTGCGGCAGCCTTTTTCCGGTCCTATTTCCTGAAGCAGACCTGTTCAGCGCAGATCCGAACGCTTTCAATGGGGCGGGATCTTCATCTCATGGATCCTGAGAAGGTCGCGCGCTACCAGGAGAAAATGTACGCATCGGAGCACTACAATTACGACGGCAAAACCGAATGGCCGGGACTGATCCGCATGCTGGAGCGCACCCAGCCTGACTATAAGGACTGAGGCCATGGCGGAGGTTGTGCTTGAGGAGGGAACGTCCCGCGTTCTTGCGCCTGATTTCGTACCGCGGAAAGTGGGCCCGATGCTCGCGCATGCTGAGGTCGACGGTGACTTCGTGAACGTAACATGGCGCGATGGTTTAAGCGGCCGGTTTCATTCTTGTTACCTTCGTGAAAACGATGTGGGATCGGCAATCGATCCTGAAACCCGCGAAAAAACACTCGATATTGCAGATCTTGCACTCGACGCCCGGATTGTCGCCGCAGAGGTTTCGGGAACCCGTTTGAACCTTCGTTTTGATGATGGCGTGATTACTCATCACGATGGGGATTGGCTGCGAGACATTAAGGCAGGGCATCATTTGCCGCATTCCGATCTTCCCACACGTCATGCCTGGGATGCGGCTGAGATGCCGGAACCCGTAAGCTTTGATGGCCCCGCGGTTCTTTCTGATGACACAGCCATGTTTGAGTTTCTGACAGTGACGCATCGATATGGATTGGCCCGCCTGCGGGGCCTTGGCAGTGCCGATGGGATGGTGCAAAAGGTCGCCGAAAAAATCGGAATTGTCCGGTCTTCGTCCTTCGGCTTCCTCTTCGATGTCGAAAACAAACCGAACCCCGACAGTGCGGCCTATACCGGCCAAGCGCTGAGCGCTCATACGGATCTCCCGACCCGCGAATTACAACCGGGCCTCCAGCTCTTGCATTGCAGGGATAATTCGTGCCCTGACGGCTATTCGACCATGGTTGATGGATTTCGCATCGCGGAAGAAGTCAGGGAAACCGATCATGCCGCTTTCGACGCGCTGACCAGCCTCAACTGGATTTTCACGAACCGACATCCGGACTTTGATTATCGCTTCAGTGCGCCTGTGGTCGCACTGGACGAAGATGGCAGTGTTTCCGAAATCCGGATTGCAAATGCCTTGCGTGCTGAGCCGGATATGCCCGACACACGCGTTTCCGAGGCTTACCAGGCCTTGCGTTTGTTTATGACGTTCGCCCGTGATCCGCGCTTCGTCTGCCGCTACCCATTTGAACCGGGGGATCTCGTTGTCTTCGACAATCGCCGTGTGCTCCATGGCCGCGACGCGTTCAATCCGAATGGTGGTTATCGGAGACTTCAGGGCTGTTATGTTGACCGGGATGACCTTTTCTCAAGGCTCAGGGTTTTGGCACGAAACGCTCGTGCTCAAGCTTCAACAGCAAATGCTGCCGCCGCCGAGTGATCGATAAGGCGCGCTGTTACTCTTCTGCAACATCGTCTTCAGATTTGCATAGCCGGGTGTCGTCGTGCTTGGCGTGCCGGTCATAAGCGGCGTAGAGTGCATGTAATGTAATTACATAACATCTCCTGTTGGAAAGCTAGATCGATGAAAAAGCAGATAAAAACATCAACCGCTGTCGCGCTTGCAGCCGCACTCGCCCTTGGCGCAGGTGCAAGTAACGCGTTTGCGCAGGCTGGAATCTTTGAGGTCATTCACCCCGATGTTTCCAAAGGAGAGGTGGAAATTGAGGCCCTCAACGGCATTGGTATCAGCGATGTTGAAGACGGTGACGAACGGTCAGTCCACGAATTTGCCGTTGGTTACGGCATCACCGACTTCTGGAAGTTTACCGTTGCCGTCGAGGTTGCCAATCCGCAGGGCGAAGGCGCGGAAGTAGAAGCGTTTGAAATCGAGAATCTTCTTCTCCTTCCGTTCTTTGGTAACGGGCATCATCACGGGGAAGAAAAAGGCGACCACGACCATGACCACGGCGAGTTCGTTCTTGGGTTCTACACTGCCCTTGAGATCCCGCGGGAAGATGGTATCAGCGCTGGCGGCATAGAATTTGGACCGGTTTGGGAAGCCGCTGTCGGACCTGCGGAATGGGTCGGTAACCTCTTCGTCGAAGCGCCTTTCGAGGAAGGTGACCCAGGCATTGCCTATGCGTCGCAGGTTGTTTTTCCCGTTAGCGACAATGTCGGGATCGGCTTTGAGAATTTTGGCGAGTTCGAAGGTGCTTTTGGTGATGCTGCAGAACAGGAACATTTTGCGGGTCCTGCAGTTTATTTCGAATTCGAGCCGGTCAAAGGTCATGTGCTCGAGCCAAGAGCGGCTGTTCTTTTCGGTCTGAATGACAATTCAGCAGATGCCGTCCTTTCCATCAATCTTGAGTACAAGTTCGGCGGAAAGAAGTGACGCAATAGAGCGCAATCCTGTCTTTGAGTTTTCTCAAGATCGCAGCAGGACCGCAAAAAGAAAGCCCCGGCATTGACCGGGGCTTTTGACTATCTGGTGTCGTTTGGCTTTACGCCTGCGCGTTGCGACGGCGCATCCGAAGTCCGACGAGGAGACCGAAGCCGCTCAAGAGAAGCCATGCGGCTGCCGGAAGCGGAACCGGGGCAACGCCGACCTGAATGTTATCGACCGCACCGGAGCCGACAAAGACGAATTCAAGCAACGTGCCGCTTGCTGCCGGAACTCCGCCAACGCTTGCGAAGAGGCCGTCTGCACTGACACCGCCGCCATCGACGATCAGTGTGCCATCAAGGAAAACGTCCACGCCTGGTTCTTCAATGTCGAGAAGATCTGCGCCGAGGAAGCTGATTGACTGGTTAAAGAGCAGGGAAAGCGTGCCGCCGCCTGCATCGTCATCGGGAACTATCGGGGTGTTGGTGTTCTCCTGGAGAATTGCAACAATACCGAAGTCGACAACCGAACCACTCAGATCGGAAATCGGCGCGGCCAGATCGCTGTCACCGCCAGTGAAGTTGTTCGTGTCGAACGCGACAGACGTAAAAGCCGGAGCCGCAGAGGATGATACGCTGGCAGTAAGCGGCCCGCGTGTCACCGTCGAAATTACGTCGCCGGCGCTGAACTCTTCGAAATCGAAAGTATAGGTCGTCGCTGCAGACGCACCTACAGTGCTCGCGGCAACGAGACCGAAAGAAAGGGCGGCACCACACCCAAAGCGCTTGATGAACTCATACATGGTAGACTCCGAGATCCCCGTTTGCTTGTTATTCTTTGTACGGAACAGAATTTACGATTTGTTTACTATCCGGTCGATGATCCGGCAAGTTGGAGATTTGAATTGTAGAAGTCCTGGTTAATCGTGATGTTTAATGCCGGTGGTTAATACAGCGACGATTACAAGGAGGGACGGGATTTACCAGGTCGAAGTGTGGTTTTAATGATCGCGTCTGCAATCCTCCGGGAAGTTTCCTTAGAAGCGAACAAAAAAGCGCTATGCCTAATATCTGCGTACCATTAAGTCAGGTCTATTCAACCGCTCGCCCGGCAGCACCCATCCATGAAGGTCTTTTGCGAATTCCAAAAATAATTCTCATTCAACGCGCGCCAAAATGAGGCATGGCTTCTCGAAGACGAAGCTGTTTTGGTGCTGACTTAGCTTTCGCGTTTTTAGGGAAGGGGCGCTCTGATTTTTAGCCTGCCGCACTGACATAACGGAAAATACGAGCACCACTCAGTATCTTTTTCTCCACATCTGTGTGAATCCGTGAGGTACGAGTGGTTCCTTGCGGGACGTTTCAAAAGGGGGAGACACGCACCATGCATGCGTTTTTGAGCGCGGTTTTGGTAGTTCTTGGCACGACGGTAATCACATCGCCAGCAAAAAGCACCGAGGCACCCGTTGTCATCGGGGTTCCAAACTGGCCTTCCGCGCAGGTCACGGCCCACATCATCGGCGACGTCCTGGAAACACGTTTTAACCTCAAAACATCGCGCCAACCGATGGGTACGCTTGGTATTTTTGCCGGTATCGAGAGGGGTGACGTTCACATTCATCCGGAGATATGGCTTCCGAATCTGGAGAGTGTTGTTGCAAAACGGGGAGGGGATCAGGGTCTTTTGCGCTTGAGTGGTAACGGGGTCGCCGCATCGCAAAACGTTTGCGTCACGAGAGAGACGGCTAACAGCACGGGCATTAAGCGCCTAAGTGACCTGACCAACCCGGAGATTGCCGGAAAATTCGATTCCAATCGCGATGGAAAAGGCGAAATCTGGATCGGCGCGCAAACATGGTCATCAACGCTCATTGAGCGGGTCCGCGCCAAGACCTACGGCTATGATCAGACAATGCAGCTTCTGGAAATGCAGGAAGACATTGCCATGGCATCAGTCGATGCGGCCATCGCGGTCGGGCGCCCCATCGTCTTCTATTGTTATCGCCCGCACCATATCTTCCAGTTGCACGATATCGTTGTTCTTGAAGAAGACGCGCACGACCCTGAAACGTGGGACATTAAGTTGCCGTCGGAAGACGCTAACTGGTTTCAGAATTCCCGCGCGGGAACGGCGTGGGATGCCTCCCATTTTCATATAGGATATGCATCTTCGCTATTGGAGAGCGCACCGGAAGCGGGTGATTTTCTCGCAAATGTCGCGTTCACACCGGATGACATTGTATCTATGAGTTACCAAATGATGGTGGAACGAAAACCGGCTGAAGACATTGCAAGCCAATGGATCATGGATAACCGCGACCGTATAGAGGAGTGGACGAAATGAGAGTTTCACGCCGAAGATTCCTGGCAATGGGTGCGACGGTCGCTGGCGCGAGCCTTATGACGCCATTTGATCGTATTGGAGCATCAGAGGGACGGATTGGTGAATCCCTGATTCTTGATCCAGAGACCCGTGAATGGGTTCGATACGATCCGCGCCAGGCAATCCGTTATTACCGGGCCCATGGTTCATGTACCGGAGCAGTTCCGGCGACAGATGGTTCCTTTCAGAACAGCAGAGGCACCCGGCACGATCATCGTCGATGGCAACAAGCATTTCCTCTATCTCGTCATGCCGGAGTTCCAGGCGATGCGCTATGGAATCGGCGTTGGACGCGAGGGTTTCGGTTGGGCTGGCATTGTTCGCGTTGGCCGCACGGCAGAATGGCCGCGCTGGACGCCGCCCGCTGAAATGGTTGCCCGTGACCCGCTTGCCGCGAAATGGGCGAACGGCATGCCCGGTGGCCCGGACAATCCGCTCGGCGCGCGTGCACTTTATCTTTACGAAGGCGGCAGGGACACGATCTATCGTATCCATGGCACAACGGAGCCGTGGTCGATCGGCCTTAATATCTCATCGGGCTGTATCCGCCTCGTGAATGACGACGTGATTGATCTTTATAGCCGGGTTTCCATTGGGGCGAAGGTCATCGTGCTTCTGCAGGGAGCAGCCTTGCTGCACGGTATCAGCTAATCTGCAACCCGTTGGATAAATCCGATCAGACATTGTTCTATTGCGGATATCGGGATTGATTAGAAATCGCGTTCGAAGAAAATCCCGATGCTTGTATTGCCGTCGCTCTTCACTGCGCCTCGCGCTGTGATGTCGTCGGTGAGGTCGAGATTGATGACGGCCTCCGTTTCCCGTCCGGCCTCGACGCCGAGATAAACATTGTCGCTCACATACTTACCCGCTTTCACCGCAGCATTCCCGTCTTCGGTGCTGATAACATCGAGGTCGTCTAGGCCAATACCGGAACGCACGGTGTCGAACACGCCGGGCCCTCCACCGCCTACCAGTTCAGCTGCGACTGTCGCCAAGCGGGCAATCTGGACAGGTGAAAGATCCGCGATACCGCGGTCGAAGATGATCAGCGCAAGCACCTCATCTTGAGGCAGTTCAGGAACCGAACTGAACGTTACAGATAGGTTCGACGCGCGGCCCTGCAGAGTAATGGAGGCATCCACATCGCCAGCACCTGTGCTCGCCACAAAATTCAACAATGGATCAAGATCGCCTGCGAAGGTCACTTCTCCTGAATCGAGATCAAGGCGCTTGCCCAAGATGACAAGACGACCACGGATCAATTCGAAACCTCCAATGGGTCTGATATCGGTTGCAGGCCCGAGTAGCTGAAGCTGTCCACCGAGTTCGGCGTCGAGACCTCGACCGCGAACGAATATGCGGCGTGGTGCATTCAATGTGATGTTGAGCTGCACGACGCTCGGGCGGCTTGATGGTGAAGAGGATGGCGTTGCCTTTTCAATCCGGGCGAGCGTCTGCCGTGTCGCGAAGTCCGTAAACTCGTGGGACACATCGAGAAGTTCGGGGCCGGACCCAAACGTCTCCGGGACGGTAATTTCAATCTCTTCCATAAAGAGAGTGCCGCTTATCAGCGGATCGCGCGCAAGATTGCCGGTGACGTCCAGAGTTCCGGTAGCCGAAGCCTGGACGAGTTCCCCGTCCGAGTAACGGGCCCGGTCGAGCCTTATCGTGAGATTGGCCGGAAGATCGCGCTCAAGGCTAATTCGTCCGGAGGCCTGAAGTGTGCCGCCACCCGCGAGGTTAGCGGACGCGCGTGTAATCGTGAGCGTCTGACCGCGCAATCCGATCATGACCCCGACATTGTTTAGACGTGCATTCGTCAAAGGATCGCTGATTGAACCATCGTTCAAAGTCACCAGGCCTTCCAGATCGGGTTTCGTCAAAGACCCGGTGGCGGTCACGCGCAAATCCACCCGGCCAGACAACGATGTCCCGCGATCGGCGAGGAACCGTTCACCCAAGGAGAGCGGAACTGTCCCGTTTGCAGCAACATTCAGTCCGCGTCCGCTCAGGGGTACAGTTCCTGACGCTGTCAACGAGAGCCCTTGTCCGTTTTGGACCGCAGCCCGGTCGAGCGCGATTGTTGTTCCGTTCGTTGTACCGCTCGCCGACAGCGTTATCGGATCAAGTCCAAAATCCCGCGCCTGACGGACACTCAGCCCATCTCCCTCGATCTGAAATGTGCCTCTGGGTTCCGCCGGCGTTCCGGCGATTTCGAATGTGCCCGAAAGACGTCCGCGCGCGTCCAATGACGCAACGAAAGCATTGGCTATTTCGAGCGGCAGGGCGTCGACCCGACCGTTAAGGTCGAGCGTTTCGCTAATCATGCCGTCCAGACGAACGCTCCCGTTTCCAACAGCGAGATCAACCGGTCTGATCTCAACCATGCCATTCTTGGAGATAATTTGAGCGGGAGCTCGCAACTCCGCCTTGATCCGCGGCGAGACCGCCTCAAGAGTTGAGATCAAGACTTCGATTGCGCCTGTTCCCTGAACAAGCTTTCCGTTTGTTTCGACGCGGGTGCCGCCCACTGCATCGATCAGGGCATCAGCCTGAAAATCCGTTGTTGTGCCCTCGGTTTTCGCGGTGACTTTCAGTGTTCGTATATCAACCGCAGTCGCCTTTACGCCTTGTGCGTCGATATTGGCATTGATCAGGGGCTTCGAAAATGCGTCATCAATTGTTGCGTCGATCTTAGCCGACGCGATGCGGTAGCTGCTATACTGCAGATTTCCGCCTTCACCGTTAAAGGCGACCGTCTGGCGTTCGCCTTGTGCTTTGAAATCGAGAAGGCCTTTCAGCGAGCCTGAAGCTTCTGCCAAAAACAGCGCAGCAGCATTGGAAAGATCGCTCGCATCAACGTTGAGCCGCCCGTCGACGAGGCCATCCGCGTTCCGCCGAACTGTTCCTGAAAGCTTGGTTCCTGCGATATCAGCATTAAGCTCTTCGAGCGCGAATGCGTTGTCGCGAAAAAGGAGACCTCCGTCGGCAAGGACGGCTGCATCATTGAGGAAACCGGAGCCGGTTATCCTTCCTTCGAAATCGG
Organism: Pseudomonadota bacterium; assembly: GCA_039181265.1. Classification (GTDB taxonomy): domain Bacteria; phylum Pseudomonadota; class Alphaproteobacteria; order Rhizobiales; family JACESI01; genus JBCDCU01. The sequence continues at coordinate 13,842 of JBCDCU010000032.1, forward strand.
AGGTGGTCGTCCTGCCATCAAGGGAAAACGATAGATCCCTCACTGTGCGCTTCAAAAGCGTACCTTCGGGCATGGTCAGATTGATAGCCGCGTCAAATGGTTTCGCCGCGCCCTCAAGACTGATTGTCAAATCGACGACACCGCTTGAATCAGGACTGATCACTGAGAGATCTTTAAGCTTGGCCTCGGCGCGAAGTCCTGAGCTTTCAGATGAAAACGGACCGTCGGCCACGAAGGAAAGCGCGGGGTTCTCCAAAGAAAAGCGATTAAAAGCGAGGCCCGTCTCAGATCGCGCCACACCGCCAAGCAAGCGCGTTTGTCCCGCGAGCAGTTTATCGAGAGTTACATCGCCCAGTGTGAGGTCGGTTGTTTCTCCGTCGATTGCAATGTCAAAGGCACCACTTATCGGTTCAACCTTGCCGTCAAGTTGTAAACGCACAGCGCCTGAAAGATCCCGCTCCGTGATCGGTGCAAATGCAACAAGGTCTTCGATCTCTAGTCGCGCGAGACCTTCGAAGCTGAAATCATCGAGAAGACCGCGAGCAGCGATATCGAATGTTTCGCCTGAAAGATCGAAAATTTCGAGGCGAACCGGGCGTCCGGATCTCCAGTCCCCACCTGTGTTGATCGCGACCCGTTCACCCACCGCGCGCGCGAGGTCAGGATTGTCCGAGGTGATATCATTGGCACCACCCGTTGCCCGGAACGTCACAGACCGGGAACCGGCAGAGCGCAGATTTCTTACGAGGCCGTCAGCGTCAATCCGCGCAGTTTCAATTCTGAGGTCACCACTCTCGATATTGCGCGCTTCTATTTGGGCGGTCCAACTCTCCCGCTGATCGCCATCATATTTCACAGAAACGAGTGCGACATCCACCGCCGTACCGCTTCCTGGGATTTCAACTTTTTGGCCTGGGGCATTGCGCAGCGAAATGTCCGCGTCCATCGCGCCAAGAAAACCATCCGGAAGCCTCAGCGCGGAAATGCGCGCATCGACGACACCGCTTTGAAGGACAAGGTCGCGGATTGCCGTGCTGCCATCTTCGGCAAAAACAAAATCGGCGCCAAGCGTACTTTGTGATCCGAGAAAGTTCTGGAACTCCTCATTCATCAGGGACGCTATCGGACCAGCGGCATCAAGCCGTGCCAGCAGATCCTCAGCAGGGCGCGTGAAGGTGAGCCTGCCGTCGAGAATCCTCCTCTGATCGACATCAAAATCAAGGTCCACAGCCAGGTTTGAGAGCGGGGCGTTTCCTCGAACCGTCAGTGCGACCGGCGGTCGGCCGATAAGCCCCAGCGCTGATGCCACGATCCCGTTCTGAGGTTCACTGAGGGCGATATCCATCGCGACCATCTCATTGTCAGGCGTGTAGGCAATGGTCGCGTTGAGCGCGCCTCCAACCTCGCCGAGACGTTCCATCGCAATTCTTGTATCAAGTCCGCCATCAACCAGAATGAAGCGACCGGTGATGCTTGCTTCCGATGCGAGGCCGAAGACATCCTCTCCGAATGAAATTCTTGGAACGGCGAGTTCGTTCAGTCGAACGGCGATGGGCAATTCGGGAATTGTAAAGGGTTGCGCTTCGGGTGTCGGCAGGCTGTCGTCCGGAAGGGGCTTGCGCAGAAAATCGATCCGGGTCGCAGTCAGGCTTTCAATATCAAGCCTGCCGCGCAGGAGGCCGGTCCGGCTCCAGCGAAGCTTCGGCTCTTCGATATTAAGCCAGATCCCGTCGCGATCGGCGATCGTAATACTGGTCAGGCTGACATTCGAAGACAGGACTCCATCAAGACCATTGAGGCGGATTTGCCGGTTCGGCGTGGAGAGCTGGTTTTCAACGAAGCGGATAAAGGTTGATTTTTCGTCCTGTTGCGCGCGCAAAGTTCCAGCGACGAGGGTCGAGACCGCGATTAGCGCAAATGTGAGAAGGAAGAAACGGCGCATCAGAAAGTCTGTCCTATTCCCGCGTAAAACGCGACAGGAGGATCATCGGGACCGCCATTAATCGGGACTGCGACATCGGCCCTGATTGCGCCGATACTCGTATAGTAGCGCGCGCCCAGACCGACACCGACGCTAGCGCCATCCTCGAAATCAAAGAAGCTGTCCTCGCTGACAGCGCCGGCATCGACGAAGGCAACGCCGCCGATTGTGTCAGTTGCACGGAAGCGGGCTTCGAATGAGCCTTCAATGAACGACCGGCCGCCGGTTACGTCGCCGTCATCTTCCGCGACGCCGATCGTTTTGAAGCCGAAACCGCGAACGGATCCGCCGCCGCCGGTAAAAAACAAAAGGTCGGAGGCTGTTTCCTCGCGTTCGGGGCCGACCAGCGAGCCAAGCCGTGTCCGCGCGGCGAGCGTGAAGCGTCTTGCCGTATCGAGCGTCAGATAGGTTCGACCCTCAAGGTCAAACCGCACTCCGGCATTCTCAAATTCAAGCTCGTAAAAGGGATTGATGTCGAGCCCGAGGTAGAAGCCTTTCGTTGGCTCCAGTGTGTCATCGCGTTTATCGTAGATCGCGGTGCCAACCAAGCCGACTGTAATCAAATCCCGGGTGCCGAACGCATCGTCAAACTCGCCGACTTGAAACCGGCCGCTACCGGAAAGGGTGAGGGTGTCGGATTTTAGATAGGTGAGGCCGGCTTCGCCTTCGAGCGACGTTTCCTCGAAGGTATCGTTGAATTCCCGCTTGGCGGTAAATCGTGAGTCGAAGTCGATATCCGGATGGATCACGCCTGGCTTCTTGAACGATAAGTCGAAGAGATAATCGAGTTCTTCCAGATCCACTGTCTGGCCTAGACCGGAAATCTCACCCGTCACGCGTAACCTTTCGGCCTGGCCAAAGAGATTGCGGTGAAGCCAGAAAGCTTCCAATCCCGCGCCATCGACGTTGGAGACGGTTGCACCAAGGCCGATGCGCCTCAGTTTGCGCTCTTTAACAGTGAGCGTGATGGGCAAGGTTTCGTCGACTTCAAGATGCTCAGCTTCTTCAAACTTCTGGGTTGAGAAGACTTCCAGCCGTGAAAGGCGTTGATCCGCTTTCTCCAGTTGCCGTGGGTTAAAGGGTCCGCCGGCTTTGATCCCGGTATGGCGTGCTACAAAGTCAGCATCCATCCGCTCCACGCCCTCGACGGCAATTACGCCAAAAGCGGTTTTCGGCCCCGGATCGACGACAAGCGAAACCGTGATTTGACGGGTCTGATGATTGGCCGTGACCCGCTGATTGGAGATGCGTGCCTTGGCATGCCCGAGAAGACGCCAGTCTGAAATGAGCTCGCGTCGCTTTCCGCGGACCGCCCCGGCTTTTGCCGGTTCACCAGTTACAAGACGCTCGCGCATCAAAGGCTTGTCCGGGACATTGCCTGGAGGGTTTTCGATCCTGACCTCTCCAAAGCGATAAAGGGGGCCGGGTTCAACTGAGATGACGATTTCTGGTGTGTCCGGGACAATCGTGCCGGGCGTCAGATCCGACGCTTCGATCCCTGCCACTTCGATGGAAATCAGACCGCCGTAAAATCCCTCGTTGTAAAGCGCAGCCTGAATACGACGGTAGTCCGCTTTTGCCCTTGCTGTAAGGCCCGCATTACCTGCGACCGGTCGCTCACGACCGAGCCACAATTGGGAGGCGCCTTTGAGGCGGGCAGCGATCACATCGTCTGCAGATGTTTGAAAAGTGAGGGTGTACGTCTTCGGATCAATCAAGCCCGCGCTGGTTTCGTCCTGCTTGTCCCGTTCAAAGAACCGAAAGCCAAAAAGCTCTATTGCATGCGCCGGAAGCGCTCCTGCCAAGATTAGACAAAAGAGAAGAGGCGCCAGCTTGCGCACGCTTATAAATCCACCGGATGTCACTCAAGACAAAATAAAGATGAAACCCTCTGACTTCAAAAGCTTAGTGTATTTCGCGACCAATGCTGCTCGTATCGCCTAAAGAGCGTGGCGAATATGTG
>JBCDCU010000033.1:0-17696 GCA_039181265.1 Pseudomonadota bacterium
GGAACCACTTTGACCTCAATCGAGAGATCCTTGCCCGTGCTGCAACCGACGGGGACGATGTCATCCACGGCTTCTTCACGCTCGACACGCTTTATGGCGGTGCAGGCAACGATGACCTTCACGGCGGTGACAGCGACGACACCTATCAGTGGGGCCGCGGCGACGGAAACGACCGCATTTTCGAAGCCGTTTATGAATATGCCTATAGTGACAATGACACGTTGGCATTCGGGGCTGGGGTTTCTCTGGCCGATCTTACAATCAATGTCGATTCTGTTTCCGAACATCTGGCATTCACGATCCAGGATACGGGCGAAACCCTGACAATTATCGACCAGTTCGACTATGGCGGTCTCAACAGTTACTACAACGATATCGAGATTTTCTCGTTCGCCGATGGCAGTGTCTACACAGCGGAGGACATTCTTTCTTTTTACTATGGAACTGCGTTCACTGATGGCGATGACATCATCACCGGTACGAGCGTTTCTGAAGTTTTCGAAGGTGGCCTTGGCGATGATGTCATTGACGGCGGAACCGGCAATGACACCTATATTTATTCTCGTGGGGACGGTCACGATATACTGACGGACACCCGGGGGCATTTTATCGGGCAACAGGCGCGCGATACGCTGGACCTCAGGAATATCTCAGTCGATGACGTCACCCTTTCGCAGAATGGCGTCGACTTCACGCTCACGATTGCCGAGAGCGCGCCTGGCGCGCTCGATGGCGGCAGTATCGTTCTTGAAGATTCCGTTATCACAAATGGATTTGTCGGCATCGACACTGTTCTCTTCGATGATGGCACGGAACTGACCCAGAGGGGGCTGCGCGATCTTTATTTGAGCCGACAGGCGACGGACGGCGATCACACGATCATCGGGTTTGCAGCGGAAGATACGCTAGCCGGAGGGCTCGGGAACGACATACTCAATGGGGGCGATGATGATGACACCTATGTCTATACGCGCGGCGATGGCGACGATATTATTGAAGGGGAAATTGCCGGAAACGGTGCCAACGATCGCCTGATCCTTCATGGAATCGATCCCGCGGGCATTACGGTAACCTTTGCCAGCACCGACATCCGGCTTGCGATTGCAGAATCCACGCCGGGCGCGAATGATGGCGGTCTTGTTATCCTCACAGGTAACCTGACAGAAGATGGCCAGCTTGGGGTCGAAGAGGTTCACTTTGATGACGGCACCGTTTGGACGGCTGATTATCTGAGGCAAGTCGCGACACCATTCGTCGACAATGCCGGCGATGATACGTTCTACGGCGATACCGGCGACAACCAGCTCATTGGCGGGCTTGGCGACGATTATCTGAGCGGTGGCGACGGGTCCGACACCTACATCTTTGTTCGTGGCGACGGCGTCGACATGATCGAGGATCTTGGGAGCGGCGATACGGACCGTCTTTCCATTCAGGGTTACACGCCTGGAGAGACCATTCTGTCGAACGTTCCCGGGACGGATGATGTTGTCGTCAGTTTCACCGGAACGACCGATCAGATTACGATCCGCAATTCCCTGCTCCGCGCCGACGCCGATCATATCGAGGAAATCGTTTTCGACGACGGCACAGTCTGGAGTGCCGATGATGTTCTTGCCCGGGCAGTCTCGTCGCCGTTCACCGAGGGCGACGATTCGATCTCGACCGGATCTGGCTCCCAGGTTCTATCTGGCGGATTGGGCACTGATGCATTGTTTGGCGGCGATGGTTCTGACACGTATATCTTCGTTGCCGGTGATGGTGCTGATGAAATCGACGACAACGGTTTCGGCGACACGGACCGTCTCGTCATTCATGGTCATTCCGCGTCCTCAGCCAATTTGATCAGGACGACAACCACCGGCGATGATCTTCGCATCACGTTCGACGGGTCTTCTGATGAAATCCTCATTTGGAATACACTGAATTTCAGCACGTCAGACGAGATCGAAGAAATTCACTTCGATGATGGGACGGTCTGGACGATTTCGGATGTTCGCGCCCTGACGATCGCGCAATCGCAAACCGATGGCGATGACACTGTGTCCGGCTACAATTCCAGCGAGACGCTTTCCGGGGGACTTGGCAATGACTTTTTGACCGGTGGCGACGGCTCCGACACGTATGTCTTCAATATGGGCGACGGTATTGACGAGATTGACGATGGTGGATTTGGCGACACGGACCGTCTCGTTATTCACGGTTATTCGCCGGATCAGGTGATCGTTTCCCGCACTCAGGTTCACTCGAACGACCTGAAGCTCAATTTCGTGGGATCAACCGATCAGATCACCATCTGGAATACGGCTCCTGGATCAAGCAGCGATCGCATCGAAGAGATTGTCTTTGATGACGGTACCATTTGGACAAGTTCACAATATGTCTCGCTGGCAATTGCTGCCACAGACTTCGACGATACCCAGTTTGGTACGACAGCCAGTGAATCGCTTTATGGCGGTGCCGGTAATGACATCATCGATGGCGGCAGCGGCAATGATGGGCATTTTGGCGGTGCCGGCGATGATATTCTGATCGGGAACAGCGGATTGGATAGTTTTGATGGCGGGGACGGCATCGATACGCTTGACTTCAGATACACGTCTTCGACCCTTGAAATAGACCTTGATGCTGGCTTCATGCTCACCTCACGCGGAACCCTTGAAGATGTCTTGAACATCGAGAATATCCTCGCAGGATCGGGTCAGAACACGCTTTCTGGAACATCCGCCGCAAACGAGATCGACGCTGGCGGTCACCATGATGTCCTTGTGGGTCGCGGCGGCGCCGACATTTTGACCGGCGGGTCTGGTTCGGATGTTTTCCGCTATGATCTTCTGAGTGACAGCACGATCAATGCAACGGATGTGATCACGGATTTTGATCGCTCGGCGGATGTCATCGATCTCTCTGCACTCAATGTGGTTTTTGCTGATTTGGTGGTGACGGAGAATGCGGCGGATACCGATGTCGAGCTTGCCAATACCGACTTCCGCGTGAAGCTCGATGGCACGGGCCATAACCTCACCGCAGACCAGTTCGTCTTTTAAGGGCGGACTGGCTTAACGGCGGACCTGATACCGTTGAGATCCGGCATTATGTTTCATTATGCACAGTGTTCGAAGAGTGCCGCCCCCTGTTCTGGGGGGCGTTCGCCTTCGGCCTCTTTATCGCGCCTTTGACGGTGGCGGTGCTGGTCTATTCGCACCGGGTGCTCTCGTCGGGCTCCTGCAGGGCCTGAGATCGCTGGTTTTCAGTCAGATCGGCCGCTGGCTCGATGGCCGTCTGTCGGGCGATCTTGTGACCAAGACAGTGAAGCTCTCGGTCTATAAACGCGATATTGGAACCCAGCCCGGCGTGGTCTGGCAAACGTGCGGGGTTTTGTGGCGTCGCCGCATCTTGCCAATCTCTTTGATGCGCCCTGGATGGTAGTTTTCTTCGTGGTGATCTACTTGATCCATCCGTAGTTTTGGGGGGCACGATGTCGTCGATCAGACGCGGCTCTTCAAATAATAGCCTAAAGCGATGAGCTATCACGGGATTGGCAGGTAAGGGCTCGACCTGTCTATACAGGAGCAGTGGGAACGGGGCGGGCTGTGTGATCAGCCCGTCCGATCTAATGTCCAGAAAGAGAGAGTTTGCCAGGTCTAGCTATATGGTTGCGATTGCGGACTGATTGCGGAACGATCTTCTAGTCACTCCAACACGCGTTCCTGTCGCAGAATTCGCCAGGCTTTGAGGGCTGTTTGGCTAAGCCACAGGACTTGCACGGATTGCATAGGCTTTGTCTGCCGCCGGTCTCATTGCCAAGTCTTGAAAGGCTGAACGGTTTTGTCCGGTCGATGTAAGAGTTTTGCCTTTCGCGGCGTTGCATTCCTCCAGATCTGAACGGAATCAAAACGCTCTGACTCCGACTAGTTCAATTGTCAGACTGGATTCTGTGAAAGTTGTCGTCGGTTTTTCCAATTTCCATATTGGATTGGCTGGCTGCGAAGAAGATACATCAAATAGAGCGTTCTGCAGGCGGGGTTTGAAGTGCGTCAACGTCGTCGACATGCCATTTATAAAAACGTCGGGTCGCGGCGTTCGATCGAAATTCGTGAACTAATAGAGGCTTGTCGACCTGTGGAAAAGGCGGGAAAATCAGGCGGAATGTTATCATTTATGACTTACAATTAATTTATTTTGATGATGTTCAGCAAGTATAAGCCCTTAGCTCATTGATTGTACATATATTTGTATTTTCAATCAGCATATTGCCGCGAATATCAGAAAATCCGAATGAGTTGTAAGTCTGCTTCAGTCAGACTTTTTGGCTTTTTTCGTCGGTTGACGATCCAAGAACGCCCTCTTAACGTCACGATCAATTCACGGCTTTGTGAAAGCATGTGAAGCACAATGGGCCGGACACGTTTCATGTCAGTGAATCAAGTGCCGTTTGGCTTGGAATACTATTGCGCGATGGAGACACTGTGATCTGGAGACGTCAGGTTGCAGATCCTCCCAAACGAATTTTTGACTTCGGCATTTTTGGGGACAAGTATGGCTTTACCTACTCAGAATTTAAGAGATTTTCATATGGCAGATAACGGCAATAAGAAACCGGTCGACCCCGTTGTAGGGAAGAGTGTTGCTGAAGTCCTCGGCGAAATCGTTTGGTTGATGTCCCAGGACGAAGAGGGGCGCAAGCTTTCAGTTGCAGATATCGAGCGCGTTATCATGCCAGCCGTTCTCCTAAGACAATTTCATATTCAATATGCCGAGGTTCGTGCGCCGCAAGCGTCGATCCCTGGAATTGACGTTGGCGAGAAGACGCAAAACCTGCAGCCGATCAAAGTGGAAGTGTTTGCCATGTGTTCGGATGTGGTCGCTGCAGCGATTGACGCCGATCCGAATGTTACGCTCAGCCTTCCCGATTGGCGTAGTGGTACCAAGAAACGGACACTCGCGTCGTTTTCAATGGCTGACAAGCTGACGATCGTCTCTTAAGCCACTTCGCATTCCAAAAAATCAGACTTTTTGAACATCGATTCGATGAACGGGTAAGCTATGTCTTCTTTTGCATTTGATGAGGCGCAACTACACAATCCAACCCACGCTACGCTGTCTGGAAGTGGTCATCTGGATGAACCCGTCATCGCGTTTGATATCTTCGATGTTTTAGAACCCGGCGCGCTTACCACCACATCGATTGTTCACTCCACTGCAGTTCCAAATCTCGGTACGAACGACAACCAAATTCATCTCCCGGAAGATGTTTCCGAATTTGACGACATCGAAGGAGATGTTCGCAGCGGTTGGCGGACCTACAATTTCGAAGTTGAGCGCTATCACACCTATATCGCGGGCGGAATTCGCGTTCACAATGATAGTGCTGCACTGATTAACGGCATTGGCAGCGCTGGCTTGGGCTTCGGGCAAACCCTTGCTTCGCTCATCACTCAGGGTGAGAGCGACGCCGTTCAGGTTATCGCCCAGATCGGTCTCGGAGCCGTTTCACAAAACATCTTCGAGACTATCACGGACGCGATCGTTCACAGAGACAGCATAACTTTCGGGCAGGCGCTCAGCAGGCAGTTCCAGGATTTTGCGGCCGATACGGCAACGATCGGGCTGAACATCGCGACAAGCTTTCTGGTCAGTGAACTTACCGATGTGCTTGATCTTGGCGAATTCGGCGAGTTTGTTTTTTCAGCTGTTGCAACACGCGCCCTAGGTGGGGTCAACACTGCCATAGTCAATAGTATCCTTCCTAAAAGTCTTGGTGGTGTAGACTCACTATTCTCATCATTTGAAATCAGCGATGTTGGTAAACTCTTCGATCTCACAACAGATGTCGGAGCTGCCTGGGCCATATCGACGATCGGCAACTTCCTTGTTGGTAAGTTTTTGCCACCGACTTCTGAAGCTGGCGCGCTCGGAGCGCAGATTGGAAGCCAGCTTGGGTCGATAATTGGGCTTATAATTGGCCAGGGTAACCCTGTTTTCGGTGCTATCGGATCGATTGTCGGCAAGATTATCGGCACGCTTCTTGGCAACTTGATCGGAGGCAATCCACCACCGCCGTTGACCGAAACCGTCATAAACGACGATGGAACACAGACGATTTATGTCACCGAAATCTCCGGCGGATTCATTGCGGAGGCGCGGGATGGCTTTGACGACGATCTGGTCGGCCATGCTGGCATTGACACGCTTCTGGGATCCGACGGCGACAACAATCTCTACGGAAACGATGGTGGCGACAGGCTCGAAGGCCGCGCCGGTGAAGACCTGCTTGTCGGCGGTAACGGCAATGACCTCCTCAATGGCGGCGACGGCCAGGATGTTCTGATTGGCGGCAACGGCAATGATGAGATCTATGGCGACAGCGAGCTTGATTTCCAACAGGCCCTCAACTTTGTCGTCAGCGTTACCGTTGAACGTCTGGGCGAAGTGACTGCGGAGCAAGAGGCTGACAGCCCGGGTTCCGGTGCCGATGCTGCGGGTGATCCCGATGCGGTGGCGGCGGAAGATGCCCGGTACAATGACATTATTTCAGCTGGAGCCGGCAACGACCAGGCATTCGGTGGGGCCGGCAGCGACATCATCTATGGCGGTTATGGTGATGACCGCCTCTTTGGCGGCGGCTTCGATGACACGCTTGACGGAAGCGATCTCATCGATGGCGAAGCGCACAACGATTACATTGACGGTGGTGCTGGAGCCGACCGCCTAATCGGCGGTGCCGGTGCGGACCGCATCATTGGTGGTGACGGTGGCGACACGATTTACGGCGGGCGGATGATCACGCTCATTGACAATGAGGTCACGACCGCGATTGAAACCTGGCTTTCTTCCGTTGTTGCAATCAACCACGGTCTCAAGGACAAGCTCGGCCTTTATCAATATACAAGCATCTCTGTTTTGTCGGCGCGTCCGTTCGCGGGCTCGATGACGTTGGCACAGGCTCTGGTGTCTTCAATCAGCGATATCGAAGACAATATCGGCGCTGAAATCTATCGCGCGCAAAACGATTCGTCTTCGATTGGTGGCGCCTTCCTCGCCTGGCTTGCCTCTCATGATGCAGCGCTTCTTGCACGCATTCAGGCGAATGAGTTTGTCTATCTTGACCGCGACTATCTCCCACCGTCCGAGACCGGTCCGGACGGCGAAGTCATCGCGACTGGCCCGCAATATGCGACGAAGACCATTGAGCTGATCGGTGATGTCGATCTATCCGGCGTCGATGATAACATTGACGGCGGTGCAGGCAGCGATCTTATTCACGCCGGTTATGGCAATGACATCGTCAATGGCGGTGATGGGGCTGACGTCATTTACGGCGATGCGGTCAACAGTTTTGCCGATGCTCAAGGCGAGCGGACCCAGACCTTTGATGGAAACGGGGCGGATGTTATCGACGGCGGAGCCGGTGAGGACATCATCTTTGCCGGTGCGGGCGACGACATCGTATTCGGCGGTGACGGAAATGATGCCATTGACGGGATGGAAGGAGATGACCAGATCGATGGCGGGGCCGGGGACGATGAAATTTTCGGTGGTTCAGGCAATGATGATCTCTCCGGTGGAAGCGGAATTGATGTCATCGATGGCAATGATGGCGACGATCTCGTCCAAGGCGGATCGGGCGATGACAGCATCCTCGGAGGAGCTGGCCAGGATATCCTCTACGGTGGTGCCAATAACGATACAATCAGCGGCAATGACGGCGACGACATCATAGCGGGTGACGAAGGCGACGACATCCTGTTCGGTAATGCGGGAGACGACAGTGTCGATGGCGGTGCTGGCAATGATGCGGTTTACGGCAGTGCCGGAAACGATACGCTCACCGGCGGAGACGGTGATGATGTTCTTTCCGGTGAAGCCGATGACGACACGCTCGACGGTGGCGCACAGGACGATCAGCTCTTCGGCGGTGACGGCAACGACACGCTGATTGGTGGCGCCGGGATCGACGCTCTCGTCGGTGAACTTGGCAATGACACGCTCTACGGTGGAGCGGGCGACGATGCGCTTGTCGGTAGCGAAGGCGATGACATCCTCGACGGCGGGCTTGGCGTCGACGCCCTCGACGGTGGTACAGGGGACGATACGCTGATCTCTGCGGATGGCGATGACTTCCTCAACGGCGGCGAAGGCAACGACATCTACGAAATCGACATCATGGGCGGCATGGTGACGATTTCCGACGCGTCCGGCATTGACGGCATCAAGCTCACCAATGGCTACAAGGCGAAGGACGTTCTGCTTGAAGTCGATGGTGACGATCTGATCGTGCGTTCACGCGCCGATGCGGCCCATTCGATCCGCATTGAAGGTCAGCTTGGCGCTGACGGGCCGCTGATCGAGACGGTGTTTTTCGAGAACGACTCCTTCGAAATCAACATTGCCAATGTGATGATCGGCTCTGAAGGAAACGACGAGATCCTCGGAACCTCCGAAGACGATACAATCCTTTCCCTGGAAGGCGACGACAGCGTGTTCGGTCTCGGCGGCCACGACTTCATCGATGGCGGACCGGGCAACGACATCATCTATGGCGGTGACGGCAGCGACACGGTCCATGGTTCCGGCGCAGACGATCTTCTTTCCGGTGATCTCGGCGATGACACGGTCGTTGACGGAATGGGGAGCGACCGGCTGATCGGCGGTGCGGGCGCTGACACCTTCGTCATCACCAACAATGACAGCGATACGGACCGCATCCTCGACTTCGAGGATGGCGTCGATGCGATTGATCTATCGACCTTCGGCCGCGAATTCGTGACGGAAAAGCAGATGCAGCTCTTCGGTTACGACATTGCGCAATCCGGCGATCATGCGACGATCGCCCTCAAAGATGGGCAGACGCTGATTGTCGAAGAGACAGCGGCAAGTGCACTCTCGGAATCCGACTTTAATTTCGATATCACCGAAATTTCCGGCGTAACCGGAACATCCGCCAATGAGCGGATCAGTGGTACGGCAGGCGACGACACCATCATTGATGGTGGTGGTTTCGATGTCCTGACCGGTGGTGCCAGTGCGGACACGTTCGTGATTACGAAAGGCGCGGGCGATGTCGATCAGGTGACCGACTTTACGCTCGGTGAAGACCGGCTTGATCTCTCGGCCGTCGACAATCTGATTTCCGTCGACCAGTTCACCTTCGAGCAGGTCGGGTCGGACACGCTGATCCACCAGTCGGACGGCCAGATCGTCATTCTTGAAAATGTCGATGCGGCAAGCCTCACGGATGCGGATTTCCGGTTCGATACTTTTGAAGATTTGACAGGGCAGGCGACGCGCTTCAGCGGATCCGTGACTTATGGTTTTGCCGTGGACAATGTCACCGAAGCTGACAATACGGACTTTGGTCTCGCAACCAACAACGATACGGTGGCTTACGCCGATGCGTCCACGACCGGTGTCGGTTCGGCATCGGTGGGTCTTCCTTCCAATCACTCTGATTTCAATAACAGAGCCAATCCATTTGATGACGGAACACCCATCAGCGTCGACAACAACGCCTTTTGGGATAACGGGCTTCCGTTCATTTCCGATGACGAACTGATCCAGCCGTCTTCGTTTTCTGCATTGAGTACATATCAGGTCGCTGGAGCGGGTACGTATTACGGTCAAACCGCCTACTCGGTTATTCGTGAACGAGGGGAATCTGTTTGGTATGAATGGTACATTGATGCGACTGGCGTGAACCAGACACTGAACGGTGGCCATTGGAACGAGACGATCACCGGTCGTGATGGGCATGACAAAATCTATGCCAATGAGGGTCATGATGTCGTCAATTCCGGCAACGGTAATGACTGGGTGCTTGGTGATGATGGAGCCGACACAATTAACGGCGGTAATGGCTATGATTATCTGCGCGGTGGCACCGGAAATGACACGATCAATGGCGGAAACCACAATGACCGCCTCTATGGTGAGGACGGAAATGACACACTAAGGGGCGGCTCCGGGAACGACTATGTCCATGGAGGAGTTGGTTCGGATCACCTGGAGGGTGATGCAGGAAACGATTATCTCAAGGGTGATAGCGGCAACGACACGCTTTATGGCGAGCAGGGCAATGACCGCTTGGACGGCGACAGTGGCAATGATTCACTCTACGGAAGTGACGGCAACGATTATCTGAAAGGTGGGACCGGGGATGATTATCTTAGCGGATCCACCCATAATGACACGCTCGAAGGTGATGATGGAACGGACACACTTTTGGGTGGTGCTGGTAACGATTCACTCGATGGTGGTGCGGGCAATGACACGCTCCGCGGTGAGTCAGGTGCTGACCTTCTGATCGGGGGAACAGGTAACGACTCGCTTTATGGCGGAACAAGTAACGATCGGCTCGAAGGTATCTCCGGCTCGAATAGTCTGTTTGGCGATGACGGCGCCGATCTGATTATCGGGGGGGTCGATGGCGACCGCATCTTTGGTGGAACAGGTGATGACTTTATCAGAGCAGGGACTGGCGACGACTACATTGAAGGCGGCGCGGGTAATGACCTGATCGAAGGCGAAAGCGGCCAGAACTGGATTCATGGTGGGGCCGGTGTCGACGCAATCTATGGCGGAACCGGCGATGAGATCATCTATGGCGGATCTGGACGTGACCTTATTGAAGGTGGCGAAGGAAGCGATCAGATCGATGGCGGTACCAACAGCGACACTCTGAGCGGCGGTGCGGGTCATGACGCGGTCTTCGGTGGTGCCGGAAACGATGTTCTCTTCGGAAATGACGGCGACGATATCCTGCGCGGCGGTGAAGGATCCGACATCCTCGATGGCGGTGCTGGTAAAGACCGTCTTCTTGGCGAGGGGGGTAACGACGTTCTCGAAGGTGGCGACGGGAATGACATCCTTGAAGGCGGCGAGGGTAACGACACGCTTTCCGGAGGCGACGGCGCTGATCGGCTTGCGGGTGGGAATGGTTCCGATATTCTTGAAGGAGGGCTCGGTGCCGACATCCTCACCGGTGGTTTGGGAGCGGATGAGTACAGGTTTACGTCAGTAAACTACAGCTCCCCATTTGGGATCGACGTCATTACCGATTTCACGGTCGGCGAAGACCTAATCAATCTCTATGGTGTGGGCCTTAGTTTCTCAGATCTGTCGATCATTGAAGAGGGCGGCGATACGGTTCTCGCCGCGGCGAACGGCTTTGCTCTTAAGATCAAGGGCGAGGGCCATGATCTCGATGAAACAAGCTTTGGCTCGTTGATCGAGCTCACCGGATCTCTTGGCGGCGACACATTGACCGCTGGTGAGGAGCACGCAGAGGTCCGTGCTCTTGACGGCGATGATCTCATCGATGCCGGGATTGAGGGAACCGCGGTACACGGCTCGCGGATACTAAATGGCCAGGCCGGGGACGACACCTATGTCATCCGCAAGCGGAGCGGCGACAACTGGATCACCTTGGTTGGCGAGGACGCGTCTGGTGGAACCGATGTTGTCCGCTTCGAAGACCTTGCGCTTGGCGACATCACGTTTACCCGCGAAGATGATGCGTCCAACGGCGCGGTCCTTGTTCTCAGCTGGACGAAGGATGGTTTTTCCGGGTCTCTGCGCATTGCAGAAGTGGGCGAACATATCGAACGCTTTGAGTTTGCCGATGGAGCGGTTCTCAATGGAATTGAAGCGGACATTTGGAGTGGTGGACGTGACCGACTGACGGGAACAGCTGGCAACGATACTCTCAAAGCTGGAGATTATTCTGTTCTTCTCAAAGGCGGTGAAGGAAACGATATCCTCGATCCTGGTATGGCAACTGATGGATACTGGCAGCACCTTTATGGCGAAGGGGGTGATGATACTTACATCTATCGTAAGGGATACGGAAACACTTCCATTCATTTCAGCGAGGACGCAGGGCGCGGGTTCGATACAGTGCGTTTCGAAGATCTCAGCCTTTCCGACCTGAGCTTTCTAGCGCAGGATAACACTATCGATGATCCAAGCAGCCCGCTCGGCGTTGAGCTGCTTATTACCTGGGATGACGGCACCGACCACGGCCAGGTCAAGATCGCCAATATGGGCGAACACATCGAGCGCTTTGAGTTTGCAGATGGGTCTGTTTTGAGCGCAATTGACGTTGATGCCTGGACCCACGGGCGAGACTACCTTTACGGGACAACATGCGACGACATTATCATTGGGACCCGAGACAGCGAAGTCATCTATGCAGGAGATGGTGACGACACCCTCAATGCCGGTGGGTCATCGGGCGCCTGGCAATATCTGGAGGGGGAAGCTGGAGACGATGTTTATATCTTCGATGGCACGACTGAAGGGAATATTGCAATTGGACCAACAGCTGAAGTCGCAAACGGAGGCACGGATACGATCCGGTTCACGGATTTGACCCTCGCTGACGTTACGATTTCCCTTCACGACTATACCGAGGGTGGCACGGTCAGTCACAGCTGGAACGAGGCTCTGAGCATCGCGTGGCAAGGTAATGAGCTGCGCGTCGCCAATATGGGTGAGCACATTGAGCGGTTCGAATTTGCTGATGGGACGGTGCTGAGTTCTATTGAGGCTGACATTTGGAGTGGTGGACGTGACCGACTGACGGGAACAGCTGGCAACGATACTCTTAAAGCTGGAGATTATTCTGTTCTTCTCAAAGGCGGTGAAGGAAACGATATCCTCGATCCTGGTATGGCAACTGATGGATACTGGCAGCATCTGTACGGGGAAGGGGGTGATGATACTTACATCTATCGTAAGGGATACGGAAACACTTCCATTCATTTCAGCGAGGACGCAGGGCGGGGGTTCGATACAGTGCGTTTCGAAGATCTCAGCCTTTCCGACCTGAGCTTTCTAGCGCAGGATAACACTATCGATGATCCAAGCAGTCCGCTGGGCGTTGAGCTGCGTATTACCTGGGATGACGGCACCGACAACGGCCAGCTCAAGATCGCCAATATGGGCGAGCACATCGAACGGTTCGAGTTTGCGGACGGCGTAGTACTTGGCGCACAGGATCTAGGTGCAGTAGCTCTTGGTAATACCCTTGTTGCAGGGGCGGGTGGTAACGACCACCTGGTCGGTGATCAGACCGCAGGGCAGTTTGAATTTGATGATCTGATTTTTGCAACCGGATCCTACTCATCCAGTCCCACTGGCTGGGGGCGAGAAATCTACGAACGTCGGGTCTCGGACGTCAATGGTGATGGACGGGCTGATATCATAGGTTTCGGGTCATCCATTACATATGTCTCTTTGGGTAGGGAAGATGGCAACTTTGCTGGCAGCATCCACGGCACCACAAGTTTTACTGGAACGGGTTGGGGCAACGAGGCATATGAGCGCCGCGTCGCTGATGTGGACGGCGATGGACGCGGTGACATTGTTGGGTTCTATTCCAACAAGGTCTTCGTTGCGCGCGGACAGGCTGACGGAACCTTTGCACCTTCCATAATTGCGACGACAGGCTTCACAGGGAGTTGGGGTAACGAGACGAACGAACGGGAAGTCGCTGACGTCAATGGTGACGGTAGAGCTGATATCGTCGGATTTGGATCAAGTGTCACCTATGTTGCCCTTGGCCAGGCAGATGGCACATTCGACACGCATTTCGTTGCTCATCACGGGTACGCCAACGCCGATGGTTGGGGTGTAGAGTCGAGTGAGCGTCGAGTCGCTGATGTGAACGGGGATGGCCGCGCCGACATCATTGGGTTTGGTACGTCAAATGTTTTCGTGGCACTTGGGCAGTCTGACGGCACATTCCAAAGTCTGGGTACTTACGCTCACGGAGGCTTTGACACGAACTCAGGATGGGGGAACGAAGCCCACGAACGCCGTGTAGCAGATGTGAACGGCGACGGTCGCGCGGACATCGTTGGTTTTGGTTCGGCGGGTACTGTTGTCGCCCTTGGACAGGCCGATGGCACATTCGGGTCGTCGTCTACGGCAACATCCGATCTCTCGTCGAGCACGGCCTCCTGGGGGCTCGAACACACGGAGCGTGAAGTCGGTGACGTCAACGGCGATGGGCTTGTCGATATTGTCGGCTTTGACCTCGACGGCGTTTATGTTGGTCTGGCGGTTCCGACCGGAACAGAGGATGTTGTCGTTGGCGGTGAAGGAAACGACACCTTAGTTGGCGGACGCAGGGCCGACATACTCACCGGTGGTTCTGGCGAGGATGTCTTCCGGTATGATCTTCTGAGTGACAGCACGATAAATGCGACGGATGTGATCACGGACTTTGACCGGTCTGTCGATGTCATCGATCTCTCGGCACTCAATGTGGCTTTTGCCGATGTGGTCGTGACGGAGAATGCGGCGGACACAGACGTCGAACTCGCCAATACCGACTTCCGGGTGAAGCTCGATGGCACGGGCCATAACCTTACAGCAGACCAGTTCGTCTTTTAGGGACGGGCTGGCTTAAGGGAGGGCCTGAAGATGCTATCAAAATCCGGTATTGAGTTTCCGCTGCGCACAGCCTTCGAAGAGTGCCGCCCCCTTTTCTGGGGGGCGTTCGCCTTCGGTCTCTTCATCGCGCTTTTGATGGTGGCGGTGCCGATCTATTCGCTGCAGGTGCTTGATCGGGTGCTCTCTTCGGGCTCCTACGACACGCTCATCATGCTGACGATCGTTGTGGCGGGCGCGATTGTGTTCATGGGGCTCCTGCAAGGCCTGAGGTCATTAATCTTCAGCCAAATCGGCCGCTGGCTCGATGACCGCCTGTCGAGTGACCTTGTCACAAAGACCGTTAAGCTCTCGGTCTATAAGCGCGATCTCGGCACCCAACCGGTGCGCGATCTTGGAACGGTGCGCGGCTTCGTGACGTCGCCGCATCTTGCCAATCTGTTCGATGCACCCTGGGCGGTGATCTTCTTTGCTGTGATCTATTTCATCCATCCCTGGCTCGGGGCTGCGGTGACGGTTGGGGCTCTGGTTCTCCTGGTTCTTGCCATCATCGCCGAGCGCGTGCCGTCCAAATCGGCGCGGGCTGCGAACGATAATCAGGTGAAGGCGATGCAGGCGCTCGATCAGCTTGTGCGCAATGCCGAGGTGATCCAGTCGATGGGGCTGATGGAGCGGGCCTCGCGCAAATGGCGGGCGTTTAATCAGGATTCGCTCGAAAAGGGGTTTACCGTTGCCAATATCTCGACGGTGATTGCCCAGTCGACCCGCAGTCTCAGACTTGCAATCCAGGTTCTGGTGACGGCGCTTGGCGCGTACTTCGTTCTGCAATCGGAACTCACCGCCGGCGGGATGATTGCGGTCTCGATCCTGACCGGCCGGGCGCTTGCGCCCTTTGATGCCGCCGTCGGGATCTATCAGGGTTTTGTCAATGCACGCCGTGCCGCGGCGCGGCTTCTTGAGATGGAAGAGGCCGCCCCGCTAAGCCCCCGTACGATGGAGCTTCCCGAGCCGAAGGGCGCGCTTACCGTCTTCAAGGCAACCTATGAGGAACCGGTGAGCAAGCGCTGGCTTCTGCGCGGCGTCAACATTGAGATTGAGCCCGGTGAGGCGCTCGGCATTATCGGCCCGAGCGGATCGGGCAAGACGACGCTTGCCCGGCTTCTTGTCGGCGTGCTTGAGCCGACCACCGGCGCGATCCGGCTTGATGGGGCAGCCCTTCAGCAATGGGATCCTGACCAGCGTGGGGCCGCCATCGGATACCTTCCGCAAAGCGTTGAACTCTTCGACGGAACGATTGCGGAAAACATCGCCCGCCTTGATCCGGAGGCGGATGATAAGGCTGTTGTGAAAGCAGCGCAGACTGCGATGGTGCATGAGGCGATCCTCGGCTTTCCGCAGGGCTATCATACCGAGATCGGACCGGGCGGCTCGCTTCTTTCCGCCGGTCAGCGCCAGCGGATTGCGTTAGCGCGCTGTTTTTACGGCGAGCCGAAGCTCGTCGTGATGGATGAACCCAATTCCAATCTTGATACGGATGGCGAGATTGCCTTCGTCCAGGCGCTTGCCCGGGCGAAAGAGCGCGGGATCACAACGGTGACGGTAGCGCACCGTCCATCGGTTCTGCAAAGCGTCGACAAGCTTCTTGTGCTCCAGGGCGGGGAGGCGAAAATGTTCGGGCCCGCGAAGGAGATCATGCAGACCCTTGCAGAGAACGCCCGCAATGTCGCGCCGATCCGCAAAACCGGGGAGACGAAGCTGTGAGCACGGCAAACGACAAGGCGAAAGAACCCAAAGCAGGCGTCTTCACCTATCGTTATGATAAGCCGGCGCGCGGACCGATGATTGCGGGCTTCTTCGTGCTCCTTCCGATGGTGGTCGGCCTTGCCGTCTGGTCCTTCGTGGCGCCGTTGAATGCAGCAGCGATTGCGAATGGCGAAGTGGTGCTTACCCACGAGCGCAAAGTTGTGCAGCATCTTGAAGGCGGGATTGTCGAAGAGATCATGGTGAGCGAGGGTGCGCGAATTGAAAAGGGCGCTGCCATCCTTGCCATCCGCGATGTCGGCCAACGGGCACGTCTTGATACGCTCTCCGATCAGCTGGCCGCTGCCCGTGCCCTTCATATGCGCCTTGTGGCTGAGCGCGACGGACGTGAGACCATCGACTTTGCAGGGCTTGGCGACGGGATCGAGCTTCCGGCCGACAAGCTTGCAACTTATCAGGCGGTTCAGGAGAACCTCTTTGAGACCCGCCGCACATCGCTTCTGACGAAGATCGACCTCATCGACCAGCGCAAGCTTGCAGCCGAAGAAGAAATCCGCGGCTTCACCCATCAGTTGAAGGGGGTCAACGAACAGACCCGCCTTGGCCGCGAAGAAGTGACCACACTCCGCGATCTTTATCAGCGCCAGCTTGCCACTATGGGTCGGATGATGGAGATGGAGCGGCGCATTGCCGAACTTGAAGGCGAAGCGGGCGGTATTGAAGCCAACATCGCGCGGCTCAAACAGAGCATCGTTGCCGCCGATATTGAGGTGATCGATCTTAAGACCGAGATCCGCAATGTGGTGCTGGACGAGCTTGAAGAGACGGAATTGCGGCTTCAGGAACTCACCCATCAGCTGCGCGAGACGCTTGACGAGGTGGCCCGCACTTTGGTCCGCGCGCCATCGAGCGGCCGGGTTCTCGATCTTCAGGTCCACACGGAAGGCGCTGTCGTCCAGCCCGGCGAACGGCTTCTTGATATCGTTCCGGAAGACGACCGGCTCATTGTTGAAGCAAGGCTGAACCCGAACGACATCGATCTTGTGACCGAGGGCACGGAAGCCAAGCTCATCCTGACGGCCTACAAGGCGAAAAAGGTTCCGAAGCTTGATGGCGAAGTCATTAACGTCACCGGCGATATCCTGACCGACGAGACTACCGGCGAGCGCTACTTCCTAGCGCGCGTTCTGGTCGACGATAGCGTGCTTGACGATCTCAAGGCGGATGTCTCACTCTCGCCCGGTATGCCGGTTCAGGTGTTCTTCATTGCAGGCGGGCGCACCGTCGCCGATTATCTCCTCTCACCCGTCGTCGATGCGACATACAGAGCCTTCAGAGAGGAGTGAGGCATTATGTTTAAAGATCCCTTTATATTGGTTTTATTTTTGTCTCGGAGAATAGTATTTGAAAGAATACTGTACAAATTCGATGCAGTCCTAGCTCTTATCATTAGTGAAATTCGTAGGATTTTGAAAAATAGATTTCAAAAACTTGCCTTTTTTATGATTTTTAACAGAAAGATATTACTAATTTATATTATA
>JBCDCU010000034.1:0-17695 GCA_039181265.1 Pseudomonadota bacterium
CGCAATTGCGGTCGTCTTGTTTGCCTTCTCGACCATGATTTCGTGGTCCTATTACGGGCTCAAGGCGTGGACCTATCTCTTCGGCGAAGGCAAGATCACGGAACTGGTTTTCAAGGTTATCTTCTGCATCTTCGTCGTTATCGGCGCTGCCGCAAGCCTTGGACCTGTGATCGATTTCTCCGATGCCGCTATTTTCGCCATGGCCGTCGTCAATATCGTTGCGCTTTATGTGCTCATGCCGGTCGTGAAACGCGAACTGAACAGCTATCTGGAGCGCCTGAAGTCAGGAGAGATCCGCAAGTTCAAGAATTGAGCGACGGCGGAAGAGCTCTCGGGCTTGCCTTTGATCGTCGGGGACGGTTGAGACACACAATCGCCCCTGACGAATAGGTTCGGAGAGGTCCATTCCAATGGGAGGCGAGGCCTTTTGGAAGGTGGTCGACAATTGAAAACCGATCCACCCGCGCCTTGCATCCGGGTGGCACTGCCATTCGCCAATCTCAAATTCGGCCCGGCTACAGCCACCAAACCAACCTCTACGCTTATCGAGCCAAGACCTCAGAATTCACAACAGGGGCACAGCTTCCTTATTCCGTAGCAATTGTCAAAAATGTACCGTAAGGGTTTAAACGAAAGAGGTCTTGCGACCCACCTGTTGGACCGAAAGCCGAAAGACCATTTTATGTCGCTTACGAAAACCCGTGCTTTGTTCATTTACCCGAGCTTCGACAATTCCTCTTTTTGGAATTACACCGCAAGCTGCAATCTCATCGGCGCGAAATATCCCGCCCCTCCCCTCGGCCTCATCACGTTTGCAGCGATGTTGCCGCAGGAATGGGACATGCGCCTGATCGACCGCAATGTGGAAAGCCTGAGCGACCAAGACGTTGAATGGGCGGATGTCATTTTCGTCGGCGGGATGTTGCCGCAACGCCTCGATCTTTTAGAGATTATCAAAATCGCCAAGGACGCCGGGGTTCCGATCGTTATCGGCGGTCCTGCCATGACATCCGAACCTGAGCTTTACGCCGACGCCGATATTCGGATTATCGGCGAGGCGGAAGGGGCGGTAAATGCCTTTATCGAAGCCTGGGAACGGGGGGAGCGCAAAGGTGTCTTCCGGGCGCCGCTTCATTCCGTCGATGTCACCAAAACACCGCTGCCACGCTATGACCTGATCACTTTTTCCAACTATCTAATGGTCAATGTACAGTTTTCGCGAGGCTGTCCGTTCCTCTGCGAATTCTGCGATATCATTGAACTCTTCGGGCGCAAACCCCGGACAAAAGACACTGACCAGATCCTCGCCGAACTCCAGGCTATTTATGATCAAGGCCATCGCGGACATATCGACTTTGTCGATGACAATCTGATCGGCAATAAAAAGGCTGTAAAAGCGTTTCTGCCGCATCTTGTTGAATGGCAGAAGGCGCGCAATTACCCGTTTATCTTCTCAACGGAAGCCTCGTTGAACCTTGCCGATGACCCTGAATTTATGGGCCTCATGCGCGATGCAGGGTTCTTCGCCGTCTTTATCGGCATTGAAAGTCCGGATCCGGATGTGCTCGCAGCCACCCAGAAAAAGCAGAATACAAAGCGCGATATTGCGCGCTGCGTCAATGACGTGCAGGCCTATGGCATGTTCGTTGTCGCCGGCTTTATCGTGGGCTTCGACAATGAGGGAGATTATGTCGATCAGGGTTTGATCGAGCTTGTTGAAGAGGCCTCAGTGCCGATCGCCATGGTGGGTATGCTCTACGCCCTTCCCAACACGCAATTGACACGGCGTCTCCACAAGGAAGGACGCCTTCATGATATCAGCAACAATGACGTTGCGGATATGGACCAGTGCACCGCCGGTCTCAACTTCACGACCTTGCGGCCAAGGGTCGACATTATGCGCGACTATCTGAACGTCGTGGAGCACCTCTATGAACGGAAAAACTTCTTCGCCAGGGTTCGCCGCACGGTTGAGCTCTTGGATGTATCGGGTGTTGCTGCCAATGTGTTTACGGCAGCTTTCCGTCACGACGCCACGATGTTCATAAAGCTTCTGTGGAATGCGACGTTCAAGTCAAAAGAATTGCGCACTGAACTCTGGAAGCTCACCTTCTTTGTCTTGCGAAAAAAACCAAGAGCGTTGAAACAGGCCCTCCTGATGGGGGCGATTTACGAGCATCTCGGGCCGTTCTCCCGGCATGTGTCCGATCGGCTTAGCGCAAGGATCGACGAGATTTCCGCTGACCCGAATTATGAGGACAGCTTCGTTATGGTTCCGGCCGATCAGCCTATGGGAATTGATACGCAGGGCCAACAGAATACGGTCATGCCATCCGGTCATATGACGGCGGCAGAATGATCATCCAGCGGGAAAAGAGTGCATCCCTTCGTGCGATTTAGCATTCGATGAAGCTTCCAGGAAGAACAGACGCCCGGCGTTATTGAACAACATCGCACGTATTGTCACAAAACTTTCACAAAAGGCGATTTCGCGACGTCTTTGCCGCAGAATTACCAGTTCTTTCTGAGGCCAAGCCAGAAATTTACTTTTAGCTTACGATTAGTGTAAGCGACTTTTGATTGTTACATTTTTTATATTTCGTTAACGATCTCATGCGGCGAAATGAAACGGTCCTTTTGGGGCTGATCTAATCTTTTTCTATCGAAGCGATTGGAGATCGTTATGTTTCGACACTTGAAGACGGCAGTTTTTGCAGCGCTCGCTTTCGGTTTGGCGGGTACCGGTGCTGCGAATGCTGCAACAGCATTTGATACGTCAGTCAGCCCATTCGAAATCATCATCGAGAATGGCGGTGGCTCCTTCATCCTGACCGATGCGCAGGCGGCATTTCTTGGCGTCCCGGATGGGTCTGCCCTCGGTCTTGCGCGTCTGGATAACCGTGACGGCCAATTTACGGCCGGAACGACTTTCGATGCCACGACGATCTTTGACGGTACGATTGCCGGTTCAGGCAATATCGTTGGCATCTTCAATGGCACCAACACAAGCAACCTGTCCTTCACTGGCGATGCATTTGATCCGCTGGGGCTGACAACGATCGATACGACGGGCACCTTTATCTTCGATGCCTTCTATCTTGCGTTCACGCCCGGAACAAATGTTGTGTTCCCTGGAAGTGACACATTCGGCAAGATTATTGATGGCGTGGCGCCGGTGCCAGTTCCGCTGCCCGCAGCGCTTCCGCTTGCGCTTGCTGGTTTCGGAATGCTTGCCTTTGTTCGTTCACGTCGCCGGAAAGCTGCAACGGCCTAGCACTTTTTTAGGTTTGAGCGAACATCTGAACGGCCTGCTTTGCGGGCCGTTTTCTTTTTCGGATGGGTGTAGTGATCAAGGACCGAACCTTATTTGGATACCGAGAGACAAGAATACGCACCCTCCCAATCCGACGTTTAATGAACCCGAACATCCCGAATAAAATCAGGGCGTTATGCGTTCGGGTCATTAGAGCTCTTAGAAGAAAACCGTGCTTGTTTTTGCCGAGATCACAAAACGATTGATCTATACTTCTACAGCGACCCTGCCGAGCGGGTGCGAACAGCATGCCAGGATGTAACCTTCGGCAATATCGTCGTCCGATATACCCCCATTATGCACCATGTGGACGTCGCCTTCGGTCTTCAGCACCTTGCAGGTTCCGCACACACCGAATGTACATCCTGACGGGATGTTGAGGCCGTTAGCCTTGGCGGCTGCGAGGATTGTGTCGGTTTCAGCGACTTTCGCCGAAACTCCCGATACGCTGAAGGTGACTTCGGCACGGCTGTCCTCGTCGGGAACAACATCGTCCAATTCGGGGGCTTCCGCTTCAGTTTCAACTGCAGCGTGAAAACTCTCCTGGTGGTAGTGATCCATATCGAAGCCTAAGCTCTGCAATGCCTCACGAACGGCTTGCATGAACGGTTCCGGACCACAGCAATAAACTTCTCGCTCAAGATAATCGGGCGCCATCAATCCAAGCATCAATTGGTTGAACGTACCGCGATAACCGGTCCATGGTGCATATCGATCGGGCTGCTCCACAACCCAATGCAGGTCGATCCCCGGTACGCGGGCCGCCATATGCTCAAGTCGGTGTCGAAAGATGATCTCACCGGGACGGCGCGCGCAATTGATAAAGACGATATCGGGCTCACTCCCAAGATCGAACATCCAGGTGGTCATCGACATGACAGGCGTGATGCCCGAACCGGCTGAGATAAAGAGATATTTGCTCACTTCACCGTTAAGATGCGAGAACAATCCCGCAGGTCCCAGCGCTTTCATCCGCACGCCCGGGGCCAGATTGTCCAACATCCAGCGCGTCGCGACACTGTCGCTTTGGGCTTTCGCGGTGATTGAGATCGACCGCGGCCGCGAAGGCGACGATGAAATTGTATAGGTCCGGTGCACGGGGCCGCCAGGCACCGGGATCTCCAAGGTCAGGAATTGCCCGGGTAAAAAATCAAAGAGAGCGCCGGACGGAGCCCTGAACGTAAACGTCGCGGTGTTCGGGATTTCCGGGGTGACTGAAACGCACTCTAACAACTCCTCGTCTGACCAGATCGCTCGCGCGGGAATGTTTGAAAGATCCTGCATGGCCTACTCCGCGGCTATCGCGACCGGGTCGAGCCGCAGCATCATCGCGTTGCAATACCAATCCAAAAATCCCATTACCCCCGCCTCATGGATCGGTGAATAGGGACCGGGCTCGTATGCCGGTGAATTGATCCCCTTCTGATTGTCTTCGACGACCCGACGATCCTCATCATTGGTCGCATTCCAAACCTCGGTCAAACGTTTCAGATCATAGTCCACGCCCTCAACGGCATCCTTGTGGACGAGCCATTTGGTTGTTACCTCAGTCGTCGTAGGCGTTAGCGGGGTTACCCGGAAAACGATGGAATGGTCGGGAAGAAAGTGATTCCACGTCGTCGGATAATGATACTTCAACAAGGTGCCGGCTGTGTCGTCCTCAACGCGGCCGAGAATTTTTTTGACGGCTGGTTTCAAATCCATCGTGAAGCTTTTGGCCCCAGGCAGTAACGGCATCCGGGCGAATCGATATTGCATATCGTCCGACATACGGAATTGTGACGGATACCCCTGCGCTTCCATCCGGTCGAAATGATCCTTCAGATGGGGTGGCGTCTCGCCTTCCTCGATTCCGGTGATGGTCGGATCATCGGCAAAGGAACGGCACAAGCCAGGATGGTTGCCGCCGCAATGGTAGCATTCGCGATTGTTTTCCCAAACGAGCTTCCAATTTCCTTGCTCGATGATACTCGTCTCATGCGCGACCTTGGCGTTACTGAGGTCATGCACCTCAAGATAGGGAGCAGCCATGTGAGCAAAGGCCTCGAAATCCGGTGTGGTTTGGGCCAAGCAGATGTAAATGAGCCCATGTAACTCGCGACAGTGAACTGGCTTGAGGCCATGTTGGCTCGCGTCGAATTCATCTCCCATGTCGCGTGCCCAAAGAAGTCGGCCGTCCAATTCATAGGTCCATTGATGGTAAGGACACACCAGTTTCGGCGCGTTGCCTTTAGCAGCTTTGCAAAGGATTGATCCGCGGTGACGGCATGAATTGTGGAATGCCCGGATCTGACCATCCCCACCGCGTACGATGATTACGCCATAATCACCCACCTGATGGGTTAGGAAACTGCCGGGCTTCTGGAATTCGCTGCTTACGGCGACAAAGAGCCAATCGTGATAAAAGAGTGTTTCCATGTCGGCCCGGAAGATATCCGGATCGGTATAAAATGCCCGCTCCAGGCTATAGCCGGGTCTGCGCCCTGCCAGCCTTTCAGTGATTGATGGTACGTTCATATCTGGCCTCTCCTGCCGCGCCCCGCGGGGATTTGAGCGGGCAGAGGCAAGGGACGACTGCTGGCTTGGCTATGTGGAGGAGCCGAACCGTCAACAGCGCCCGCACCGCCACCCGCGGTTTGACGTTTCTCAAGGCTGGTTTCCGGACTTCGGCGTGGCCTTCTCAAGCCAGAGCGCGATACCTTCCCAGGGCTCCTCTTCCCCAGTGGTTATGACCGCGCCCCTTTCAACACCGTTACCGTTGCGGGGGCAGTGCCGGACTTGCACCGGCTTCCCAATTCTTCGTCTTAAGACGACACCTTGTGAATCACTTTTAGCAAGCCCTTCCACATGGTCAGTTTGAGATTTGCGACACCCATTGGAAAGAAACAGACATGCCCCTCATTTCACCACTGCTACGTCTAGAGGGCTGTTGTCGTCTCACCCTACCATGCTTGTTTTTTGCATGGCTTGCCGCAGAGACAGATACGCCAAGCGACGGACAGGTTCGATTTTTCCTCTTAGCCGCAAGCCCTTTACCTTTTCAGAAGGGCAATTGAACCGGGCCCATAAATTCGCAGGAGATCCATCGCAATGTGAGGCGCTGCCTGCAAGGCAGCGATCCGGCAAGAGGTGGATGTTGGATCCTTCAAGATCTGACTCTGCTTATAAACGAAAAACCGCCCGGCAGCGACGTCCCACTGACCAAGCGGCTTTCTTTTAAGCTTCGGCTTTACTTGTGTCTAAAGACCGGTGCCCGTTTCGTGACAAAGGCGTGCATGCCTTCTTTTTGGCCGTCGGTTGCAAAGGCTGCCTGGAAGAACAGACGCTCGGTTTTGAGCGCTGCACTCAAGGGGCCTTCAAAGGCTGAGTTGACAGCAGCCTTCGCCATTTTGACGGCTGGCGCATTGTAACCGGCAATCGTGTGGGCGGCCTCGAGCGTCACCTGCAAGAGATCCTCCTGAGGCACGACCCGCGCGACAATACCCGCGGCCTTAGCCTCATGGGCATCCACATTGCGGCCCGTCAGCGCGACATCCATCGCAAGCGCCTTCCCGGCAGAGCGTGCCCAGCGCTGTGAGCCGCCGATACCTGGCAAAATGCCAAGCTTGATTTCAGGCTGGCCGAATTGAGCATCTTCCGACGCGATGATGAAATCGCATAAAAGCGCCAGTTCGCATCCGCCGCCAAGGGCAAACCCACTGACTGCCGCGATAATCGGCTTCGAGATATCATTCACCGCATCCCAGGGTGACAGGAAGTCGTCCATATAGAACTCGGTGAAGCCCTTCTCAGCCATTTCCTCAATATCGGCACCTGCCGCGAAAGCGCGCGGATTGCCGGTGATCACCATGGCTCCGATGGCGTCATCCGCATCGAATTTCCGCAACGCGTCCAGTGTTTCTTCGGCCAATTGGCGGTTGAGCGCATTGAGGCTCTTCGGGCGGTTGAGCGTGATCAGGCCGACGCGCTCACGCCTTTCGACGATGATCATCTCATAGCCATCCGGCGCCGTCTTCACTTCCTTCAAAATGGTGGGTTCTACTTTTTTCTTTGCAGTTGACATGTTTCTCTCCCTATAACCGATCTCAGGCGGCGTTGGTTTTCTGTGCGTTGGATTTCTTGAAGTCCGCAACGAACGGGTTGTCGTCTTCTATGGCTGCGGCGGTGTCTTCCGGCTTGATCGATGAGGAATAGGATTTCTCAGATCCCATCAGTTCCTCAAGGATCGCCTCACGGTGCTGGCTGAGCCCCGGTGCACGAAGCGGTGTCGTGACGTCGATCTCTTCGTGGCCTTCCATCTTAATTGGATTGCCTGCAGTTTTGAACGGCTTCGTGTGCTCGCCCTGGACCTGGACGATCATGTCACGGGCGGCGAGCTGCGGGTGATCAAGAACCTTGTCGATCGTGTTGATCGGGGCGCATGGCACACCAACCTCGTTGAGAACATCGAGAATATCCTGAACGTTCCGTTTCGATGTGATCTCCTCGATCATCCGCACCATCTCCGGGCGGTTCTGGCAGCGGAGATCGTTGGTCAACAGAAGCTGGTGCGAGGCGAGTTCCGGTGCACCGAGCGCATCCACCATCAGCAGAAAGAGCTGATCATTGCCTGCCGCGATCACGACTTTTCCGTCTTTCGCCTTAAAGCTTTCAAACGGAGCGAGCGATGGGTGGGAATCGCCGGTCCGGTTCGGAACTTTGCCCTCCACATCAAAGCGGGCAAGCGCGGTTTCCATCAAAGCCGCCTGACAATCGAGCATGCCGATATCAACGCGTGTGCCCTGCGCATCCTTGGTGCGGCTGTAAAGGGCCGAGAGGATACCGATAACGCCGAAGAGCGCAGCCCCGAGATCACCGAAGCTTGTGCCGACACGGGCCGGTTCGCCGTCCGGCCATCCAGTGAGGCTCATAATGCCACCCATCGCCTGAACAACCATATCGTAGCCTGGAAGCTCACTGAACGGGCCGGAGTGGCCGAACCCGGAGATCGACGCATAGATCAAATGAGGGTGCGTTTTCTTCAAACGCTCCGGACCGTAGCCAAGGCGGTCCATCACACCGGGACGGAAATTTTCGACAAGCACATCGGCCTTGTCGAAAAGGCGTTCCAGGAGATCGCGGTCGCGCGGTGACTTGATGTCGAGAACAATGCTTTCCTTGCGCCGGTTGAAGCAGGTGAAATAGGCGCTCTCCTCTTCCAGAAACGGACCGAAAGCGCGTGTATCGTCGCCCGTCCCGATCTTCTCGACCTTAATCACGCGCGCGCCGAGGTCAGCCAGCACCATCGTGCAATAAGGCCCCGCCAGAACGCGGGAAAAATCGAGAACCGTGATGCCCTCCAGCGGTCCCTTTTTTAAGGGAATTTCATCCATTCCAGCCATTGTCGTCTCTCCTCTCTATGTGTTCGCAGCGCTGATCCAGCGCGCGGCTTTTTCCGCAATCATCAAAGTCGGCGAATTGGTGTTTCCGCTCGTAATGGTCGGCATGACGCTCGCGTCCGCGACGCGAAGGCCTTTGATCCCAATGACACGCAGCTTGCCGTCCACGACGGCGGTCGGGTCCCCGGCCCGGCCCATTTTTGCTGTCCCGACCGGATGGAAAATCGTGGTGCCGACATCGCCAGCCGCCTTTGCAAGCTCAGCATCTGATTGATAATCAGGACCGGGCTTCATCTCCTCTGGCCGATATTGCTGCATGGCATTCTGACCCATGATGTCGCGCGCCACCCGGATCGAGTCGGCTGCGACCTGCTGGTCCTCCTCCGTGTCGAGATAGTTGGGGGCAATCGCCGGTGCCGCGTGCGGGTCTTTCGACTTCAGCGTCACCGTACCCCGGCTCGTTGGATTGAGGTTGCAGACACTTGCCGTCATTCCAGGCCACGGATGGAGCGGCTGGCCAAACGCTTCAAGGCTCAACGGCTGCACATGGAACTGGATGTTGGAGTGTTCGCGCTTCGGGTTTGATTTCGTGAAGACGCCAAGCTGTGACGGCGCCATGCTCATCGGGCCGGAGCGCTTCAACGCATATTCAAGCCCGATCATCGCCTTGCCGAAAATGTTGGACGCCATCGTATTCAGCGTTTTCGCGCCTTCGACCTTATAAATCGTGCGCAATTGCAAATGGTCTTGAAGGTTCTTGCCGACGCCATTGAGGGCGTGGGCAACCTCAATCCCCTGCCCTTGCAGAAGCGATGGATCGCCAATCCCTGAAAGCTGCAGGATCTGTGGTGTCCCAATGGCACCGGAGCACATCACGACTTCACCGGTTGCAGTGAAGGTGTGGGAAGATCCGTTGACGTTGACCTGAACGCCAGTGCAGCGATTTTGACCGCTATCATCGGTTTCCAGTATGAGACGCTCGGCATGGGCGCCGGTGACGATCTCAAGATTGGGGCGCGACTTCGCCGGTCTGAGAAAGGCTTTCGAACTGTTCCAGCGCCAACCTGAGCGTTGGTTCACCTCGAAATAGCCAACGCCAGTATTATCACCGGAATTGAAGTCATCCGTTGCGGGAATTCCAGCCTCGGTCGCAGCCTGCGCGAAGGCATCGAGGATATCCCAACGCAAACGCTGTTTTTCAACACGCCATTCGCCGCCGCCGGTGTGGAGCCCGTCATCGGTCTCAGCCTGCTCGCCGTTCAGCCGGTAATTGTCTTCATGGGCTTTGAAATCTTCAAGGGAAGCTGACCATGACCATTCATTCTCGCCGGTCTCATTTGCCCATTGATCGTAATCGCGGGCCTGGCCGCGCATATAGATCATGCCGTTGATCGACGAGCAGCCACCAAGGGTACGCCCACGCGGATAGATCAACGAGCGGCCGTTAAGGCCGCTTTCCGCTTCGGTCCGAAACCGCCAGTCGGTGCGCGGATTATCGATGCAATAGAGATAGCCGACCGGAATATGGATCCAGTGGTAATTGTCTTTGCCGCCTGCTTCCAGAAGCAGAACGCGTTTGGTCGGGTCAGCCGAAAGCCGGTTGGCGAGAAGACACCCCGCCGTTCCGGCTCCGACCACAATGTAATCGAAGCGTTTGTCCATGATTGCACCCGATTACTTGGCAACCGGCATGGCAAACTCGGCACCATCCGCCATATCAGCGGGCCAGCGCTGCATGATGGATTTCTGCTTCGTGTTGAAGCGAACGCCTTCTTCTCCATAGGCGTGCATGTCGCCAAAGAGGCTCTTCTTCCAGCCGCCGAAACCCTGCCATGCCATCGGCACCGGAATTGGCACATTGATGCCAACCATACCGACCTGGATCTTGCGACCGAAGGTCCGCGCAACCTGGCCATTGCGGGTATAGCAGCTTGTTCCGTTGCCGAACTCATGGGCGTTGATGAGGTCGATTGCTTCTTCGAGCGTATCAACACGGACGCAACAGAGAACCGGACCGAAAATCTCTTCCTTGTAGATTTTCATGTCCTTCGTGACATTGTCGAACAGGGTCGCGCCCAGGAAGAAACCATCTTCATGACCTTCGACTGTGAAGCCACGCCCATCGAGAAGAAGATCGGCCCCTTCTGCAACGCCCGCATCGATGTAACCAGTGATGCGATCTTTTGCGACTGAGGTAACGATCGGTCCCATCTCGCTTGTCGGCACCATGCCGGAGCCGATCTGAAGGGCTTCCGCACGCGCTTTCAGTTTCGGCATGATCTTGTCGCCAGCATCGCCGACGAGGACTGCAACCGATATCGCCATGCAGCGTTCGCCAGCCGAGCCGTAGGCAGCACCGATCAGACCGTCGACAGCTTTGCCGAGGTCAGCATCAGGCATGACAACAAGATGGTTTTTCGCACCGCCAAGTGCCTGAACGCGCTTCCCGTTCCGTGCACCCGTCTCGTAGATGTAATTCGCAATCGGGGTCGATCCGACAAAAGAGAGGGCCGCGACATCCGGATGATTAAGAAGAGCGTCAACCGCGACTTTATCGCCCTGAACGACATTGAAGACACCATCCGGGAAACCGGCTTCTTTCATTAACTCGCCGATCAGCAAGGACGGCGTCGGATCGGTCGGACTTGGCTTCAGGACGAATGTGTTTCCGCACGCAATCGCAACCGGATACATCCAGGCCGGAACCATCACCGGGAAATTGAACGGCGTGACACCGGCGACAACGCCGAGCGGCTGGCGGAACGTCCAGTTGTCCATGCCGGTTGAAACCTGGTCTGAGAAATCGCCCTTCAGAAGCTGCGGGATACCGCACGCGAATTCGACAACGTCGATACCGCGTTCGACCTCCCCTTGCGCATCGGAGAAGACCTTTCCGTGCTCTTTTGTGATTGCCTCCGCGAGTTCATCTTTCCGCTCATTCAGGAGGTTCAAGAACCGGTTCATCAACCGGGCCCGCTTGATTGGAGAGGTTTCAGACCATGCCGGGAACGCTTTGCTCGCGGCGGCAACCGCAGCATCGACATCCTGAACAGAGGAGAGCCCGACGGAACCGGTCACAGCGCCTGTCGCGGGATTGAAGATATCCTGGCGCTTTCCGCTGCTCGTTGCCACGGAATGACCTGCAACATAATTGTCGACAGCCATAACGCCTTCAGTACCGGTTTTTTGAACGTTCATGTCTTCCTCTCCCATCCTCTGCGATGAACCTGTTGCACCGCTTTTGTTTTCCTCTCCCAACAACACCACGTCGTTGGGCAATCTCGAATTAATTAGACCGATCGTCTAGTCATCGTTACAAAAAAACTCAGACCCGGATCAGTGTCAAAAACGCTTCGGCAAAGCGATCCAGAGGACGTGCATTCCTCTCAAGCTTTGCGCGCAAGACCGCACCTTCCCAACCAATCCAGAAAGCTTCAGCCGTCGCCTGGCAATCAATCGAACTGGGCACCTCTCCCGCATCCTGCGCCTCACGCAGGCAATTCGCGAGCCGGCTTTCCCATCCGGTAAAGACGTCAATAAGGCGCTGACGATAGGATGTCGGAAGCACCGACATTTCCTGACCGAGGTTACCGATCAGGCAGCCCCGATTGAAATCATAGCGCGCCATTCCGTCCCGCGATTCCTTGAAAAATCTATGCAAACGCTCAAGCGGCGACAGGCTGTCATCAAGAAAAATCCGATCAAGCCGCCGGACAAAAAACTCATCATATTCGTGAATGAGCGTCAGGCCGAATGCTTCCTTGCTTTCGAAGTAGTGGTAGAACGAGCCCTTCGGTACTCCCACTTTTTTCAGCACTTCATCGAGACCGGTCGACGCGAAGCCTTTTTCCGTCAATGAGACGACACCCGCACGAATAAGGTCGCGACGCGTCTCATTGGTGCCGACAAGGTGTTTTGGCGGGCGTCCGCGACGCTTTTTCGGCGCCGGTTCCGATCCGTCTTCAATGTGCACTGCTTTGTTCATGAGACTTTAATAGACGAACGGTCTAATTAAATCAAGCGGAATTTTGTCGTGTTGCGCTGAATTGCGCACACGCCTCGATCAAGAAATGGTCATCTAGATACAAACACGGTGTTCATAGAGAGCCTGAAGGCTTAGGTGTCCCTTTCCCTCAAACACAGACCCAATGGCGAAAAGCCTTCACCGCTTTTGCGTCAGCCACCATTGATGCATGGCTTCGAATACAGGTCTGAGTTTTTTTCTATCTTCAGTCGCTGAGTATTTAACGCGCTGTGGGACTTCTCAAATTTGGAGAGAACAAAGCTTCAGCTCCGAAGCACATGGACGAACACAATTCATGGATCACCTGCGGCGTTTCAGATGGTGTCTTCCAGTGTGTTGGGTCGCTCGATATCGGCGGCGGCTTCATCCTTGCCCATGGTGAGGATGACGAGAGCCTCCGCGCCCGTGTCGCGGAAGATCCGTTCGTCCGAGAAAACGTTGTCACGGCGGAAGTGCACAGCGTTGACGTTAAACGAACCCAACCACAGCTCGCCTATCTCGCGTAATGGATGCCTGGACGAGCTGATGCTCTCGAGAAGTGATTTGGCCCCTCCGGCTCAGCCCTCTTCCCCCAACGCATTCTTGAGGCGACGGCCAGAGCCCGATTGATCGCCTCGGGAAAATCAATATCCTATTTGTTTTACCTTGTTATGGACCCGCTGGTTTTGTAATCATCGGTCCTGAATTTCATTTTTGTTTGAGTCGATTAATCAGAAAGACCGTATTCATGAAGCAATTTTCCGAAGTCATTTCATCTGTAGTCTTTCCGGTTTTTCTATTGGTTGTGCTTGCGTCAAATCCGGCGCTGGCTGAGGAAAGCAAAGACAAACTGCAACGCGTCGAAACGCTGATGAAGATCTCTGGAACGAACCATCTAATTGCAGGTACTTCCAATGGAATACGGGGATTTTTCACACGCCTTAAACATCCGCGTTTAAGAAAGGGCTTCGAGAGCACAACCAATGCGGTCGCGGTATTCGATGCAAAGAATATGCAAAGGCGACTTGCCGCAGACCTTTCCAAACGCCTCGGTGAAAGAGAGATCGAAGCCGCAATTTCGTTTTACCGGTCGGATCTTGGACGGCAGGTCGTAGAACTCGAAAGGCGCTCACGATCTCCTGAATCTGGAGCGACTGGAGGCAAGAGCATCGCCGAAATTCGAAGAGAGATGGAAGCAGATACTGAAAGGGCCCAACTGATCAACGGCCTGGTCAAGGACCTGCGCCTCGCAGATATTTCCCGGAGTATTAGAAAAAGTTCGGTTTACGCTTTTACACCGGGCCTCTTTGCGTCCGGCGAATCTAAGAAAACGCTAAGTAAAGCGGAGCTCAGAACGCTCGCGCATAAAAGAGCAGCTCCGTTCCTCCGTGCGAGCGAAAGAAACATCCCCTTCGTTGCGTTCCATACCTATCGATCCGTCTCAACCGACGGCCTCAGAAAATATCGTGCCTTTCTTACAAGCCCTGCCGGTCGGAGATATTACAAGAGATACATGCGATCCTTCGAAGATTTGTTAGCTGAGGAGACCGAAGATTTTACGTCACTGATCATGGAAGCGTTTGCAAAGACGTAATTTTAGAGCAAGGCCTTGAGTCAACTCGAATAAACGATTTCACAAACCTCAGCGGGCCTACGATATCGAAGCCAATGTCACCCTGAAGCACTAAAACAAAATTCGGGATGAGCGATGCGATGTCAGGTCTGATTTTCCGGGGAGCCCTTACTGGTCCTGAGCGAGCGAATGATCAAAACATTTGGACCTGAAAACCCTCGACACCTCATTGATGTCAACCCGGATCAGCGCGGCTTTGAAACTGTCGACGGAATACCTGTTGAATCGAATGCCAAAACCTTTCACGCCGCAATCACCACTTTAGAAACTCTCCATTTATCTCGATACCCGGAACAGACGCTGGACCCAGGATCGGTTTTGAAGGGTCGTAGAAATCAACCGGGTGGATAAAATAAGCAGGAGGATTGGGCCCACGGTTAAGCTTGACGGTACCGATTTCCTGACTGAAACCGTTTTTTCGGTATTTTCGCAAATCCGCAGATAGAACGCAGTCTGTTGCATCCTCTCCCAGATATCCGCCCCTGGACGCTTCGAAACCGTGCGTCGTGCGCCGTAAGGCCCGATTATCCCTTTCATGATAATGATCGGTAACGGATATGCCATAGTTCTCGACTTCATCTCCCGTTTCATCGAGATTGTAGTAAAAACGACTGGAGATCTCGTCGCCAAGTTCGATCCGATATTTGACAAGTGCTTTTTCGCAGGCGTGAAAAACATGCCGATGATCGATTGTTTTCGGCAGATCAACGCCGTAGACGGCGATATCCCACCGTCCAGCTTTGCCCGGCGTATCGATGTAAAAGAATTCTTTCGGCGGGGTGCGGAGCATATTTCTGAACAAAAACTGATCCATGCTCAGCTTATCCAAGCTCGCGAGGATTTCCTCTGCGTTTTTCAAAGCTTGCGCATAAGCGGTTTCCATCAAGATCCTGTCCCAGGCTTCAAGATCCGTTCCAAGAGCGGGAGCATGAAACCCCAAGTGCGCGGTCTTGTGCATATGGCGATCGACTGTCTTGGCGCCACCATCTTCACCCACGTAGTGGGATCCGGCCATAAAAATTATGGCGCAAGCAGACAGGCACTCTTCATCTTGACGAATAACCGTACCGGCCCGGTTTTCGATAAGCCTTGCAATTTTCAATCCTTCTTCGAATGAACCGCCGGGCGAATTGAGGCAGAGGCGACCGATTGGAATCTCGAAGTTGATTCCAACATCTTTCAACCAAATGCGAGCGAAGCCTGAATCCAGTAGTTCTGCTCGCTCGGCTTCAGACGTTTTTTCATCAAAATATTTCGGCCCCGCAATCAACCTCTCGAGCTTTTGTGCATCCCCCGTTTCAATCTTGCCCTTCAGCTCAAGAATGCAGCCGGTTTTATGGTCTCTAGTGTGCTTGAAGTCGGCCGCGTTTACCTGCGCGCCTACAGTCAAGCAAAGCAGCACGAATATGATGGACAAGGCTTTCAAAAGCAGCCTATTGAGCATAGCAATCTTCTCCCTCAGGCAGGAGTTCTTTGATCTCAACCGCAAAATTTTTCAAAACGCGGTCTTTCCTCAGTCTCTCGATCGGTGCGCCGTAAAGGCAATAGAAACTACGTGCGTCCCGACCAAGGTGGGTTGCAATAATCGACGACAGACAGATGTCCTCTTTCACACAAGTTCCAACCACATCCAAATAATCAATCACTGTGATGAGCTGATCCGCCTCAACAGTTCCGTCTTCCTGAAAAATGAAAGAATTCGCATACTGATCGATGACCTCCGCACTCCCAGGAAGACCATCGATCTCACTCAATGGAATTGGAAACTTATTCCAATTGTTGAGAAGCTGCAGGCGAGCGGTGACAATATGGTCTTGCTGATAGCCTCTTATAAAGTCGAGCGATGCTTCCACGCGCACCTTTCTCGCTTGTTCCTCGGCTTTCTCTATCGCTACCGCGTCATCCTTTCGTGCCTGTCTTTCAGAAAGATAATATTGAGAGGCGGCGTAAGCGACACCGATGACGACAGCCACGTAGCTCAGACCTTCAAGAAAAAACAACGCCCGGCCCCACGGAGTCTCGAAGAAACTGGGCTTGTCAGCAGCTTGGATTTTTAGGGATCGCGATAACCGGCCGACCCTCTTCAATTTTGATTTTCGCGACACAAAGCAACTCGCTGCGTGAAAAAGTTATGACTTCCGCAGGCCTTTCTGGCGTATTTGTCTTGAGTTTCACATCTGATCCAGACGAATTCTGAACGCGCTTTTGAAGACTTGCAACAATATCAATATCAGGGCAATCGACTATAAAGATCAGTATTTGATCGCCCTGTTGCTGCAAATATTTCTCTACTTGCTGTTGAACGCATCTGAAATCATCCGCTTTCACATGCCACTCGTGATCGTGCGCATAACTGGGCGTGGCAAGAGAAAAGAACAACGAACTAAAAAGATAGAAACAAGCGATAGAAAATCTCACGGTGAATCTCATCTCTAAAATAATCTGTTCAAATGCAACATATATCCGACGCGATGACGTCTCAAGGTGGACAGGACGCGCGATCGAATATTTCACATCCATCGCGTGCGATCCATGATCTGACCACTGTCCCATCACGCATTTGGATAGAAGATAGCGCCGGGAAGGTAAGCCCGCGGGAGATCCATCCCGACCGGAAGCGCGCGGCCCGTCGCTAGGTGATCCGGCAAGAGGTGCGTATGCGGTCCATCCGGGGAGCGCGCGCCAGGTGGCGGGATCTGACCTTGCACTTCGATCCGTCCAAGTGCGGATTCTACGACGCGCGTTGGGCTTTCAGCCAGAAGCGCCGGGCCAATAGTCGGAAGACTGCCAGGCAAGGCCAGGCCCGTTGCTTTTTCGAGAGCCTCGCGCGCGGCACCGTCTTCAACCCGGATGCAAAACCGACCTTCCTTGCGACCAAGCGCGAGGTCAAAGAGCCGGGTTCCGGGATCGTCAAGCAACGCACTGTCATCATCTCCGAGATCAGCCAGCCCTTTAGAGACAGGCAGCCGCCCGGCTTCACGCTTCACGGCAAGAACAATGCGCTGTTCAGTCTCCAGACCCGGGGGATCGAAGGTGAGCGCGCGCACGTGGTCGTTGATCGTCACCCGCAACGCGCCAAAACGCGTCCGCGCAATGACGCCATCGCCATCGACAACTACGTCGACGTCAGCATCAGGCGGTGCCGAGAACTCGGCTGTCGCTCCGACAACACCGATGACGCACTTTGCGCACCCAGTCTGCAAGGACCGCACAACAAGGTCGCGGATCTCATCCGTTGTCCAGGGCAACCGACGACAGGAAACACCCAATTGAGTAAGCCGATCTGGGATCTGATCCCAGATTCCCTCGCGCCGCAGCTCTGGATAGGCCCGCCATTCGGCGATCTCATATCCAGTCCGGCCACAGCC
>JBCDCU010000035.1:0-17113 GCA_039181265.1 Pseudomonadota bacterium
CGACGGCGGGGATGGGAATGACCGGCAAGCCGGCGGCACAGGTAATGACGAGCTTACTGGCGGCCTCGGCGACGACCGCATGGAAGGTAATGACGGCGACGATACGCTCTTTGGGGGCGAGGGGAACGACCGCCTTAATGGCGGCGCAGGTGCCGATTCCCTCTATG
Organism: Pseudomonadota bacterium; assembly: GCA_039181265.1. GTDB lineage: Bacteria > Pseudomonadota > Alphaproteobacteria > Rhizobiales > JACESI01 > JBCDCU01. The sequence continues at coordinate 168 of JBCDCU010000035.1, forward strand.
GCGGCGAGGGGGACGATGACTTCTTTGTCGATGCTGAAGATACACTGATCGATGGCGGCGACGGCTTCGATGAAGTCAGGGTCACAACGGCAGCAGCCTTCACGCTTAATCAGGGGCTTTCCAGCATCGAACGAGTGACGGGTAATGAAGGTGACGATGTCTTCGATGCTTCAAGCCTTGCCGTCGCTGCCCGCCAGGATGGCAACGGTGGCAATGATACCCTGATTGGTGGCATCGGCGACGACCGTCAGTCAGGCGGCGCGGGCGATGACACAATAGACGGCGGCGATGGCAACGACCGGCAAGCCGGCGGGACAGGCAATGACGACCTCTCAGGCGGCCTTGGCGACGACCGGATCGAAGGAAATGACGGTGATGATACCCTCATCGGAGGTGAGGGCAATGACCGGCTCAATGGTGGTGCCGGTGCCGACGCACTGTACGGCGGTGAGGGGGACGACGATTTCTTTGTCGATGCCGAAGACACACTGATTGATGGTGGCGAGGGGTTCGACGAGGTCAGGGTCACAACGGAAATGGCGTTCTCGCTCGATCAGGGTCTTTCCAGTATCGAACGGGTAACGGGCAATGAGGGCAATGATGTTTTCGATGCCTCAAGCTTGACGGTTGCTGCCCGGCAGGATGGCAACGGTGGCAATGATACGCTGATCGGCGGCGTCAGTGACGACCAGCAGGGAGGCGGTGCCGGCGATGACACAATCGATGGTGGCGACGGAAACGACCGGCAAGCCGGTGGAACCGGCAACGACGAACTCTCTGGCGGCCTCGGCGATGACCGCATCGAAGGAAATGATGGCGATGACACGATCATCGGCGGCGCGGGCACCGATCGGCTTAGTGGTGGCGAAGGTGCGGACACCTTCATTTTTGGAACCGTTGATGGAAGTGACACGCTCAATGGCTTTGAACTGGGCGTCGACACCATCCATTTTACCGACGGTTCCTTTGAAGAACTAACATTTTCAGAGTCCGGGCGCGGTGTAACAATTGGCCTTGAGGAAACATCGGTGTTCATCGATGGCGTGAGCGGCGATCAGCTTAGCGAAGCCGACTTTTCCTTCGATTCACCCATTCCGTTCCCGGATGATTTCGGGATCATCAATGTGGCCGACTTTGGCGTCATCGCCGATGACGGCATTGATGACACGGCAGCCCTTCAAGCCCTTTTCGATACATTCGCAACGCGCGTCACATATTTCTTCGAAGATGGCGTCTACGACATCTCCGACACGCTCACATTTCCCAATGGAGTTGGTACGCCGGTTCCAAATTTCATCACGATCCAGGGGGAGAGCGAAGACGGTACGATTTTCAAGCTTGCCGACAATCTCAACTTCCAGGGCGGGATCTTTGAATATACGCCGGGTGTCGCCCAGGCCTTCAACAACCGCGTCATGGATGTCACTTTCGACATCGGGATAGGGAACCCTGATGCCATTGGCCTTTCTTTCAATGGCAACAATCAATCCGCGATCCGCAATGTCACCATCCGCTCTGAAGATGGTGGCTCGATTGGTCTCAATCTGACGACAGGGGAGACCGGCCCGATCCTGATCGAGGATGTCACGATTGAAGGGTTCAACATCGGGATCGATAACCGCTTTCAGGGAAACAGCGTCACCGTTGAAGGGCTCACCCTGCGCGGACAGGAGATCGGCATCAACAATGGATTTGCCGACGGTATCTTCGCGCGTCAGGTCGATTATGAGGGACCGGGTGTCGGATTGGTGAACGGTAACCAGTCCTCGCGGGCGCTGCTGATTGATAGTGAGTTCACGTCAACGGATCCCGATATGGCGGATCCGGCGATCATCAATACGCGCTTCTTTTACGGCGAGAATATAACGACTGAGGGCTTCAATCGGTCGTTGGAAAACCAGATCCAGGGGTTTTTCGGAAACCGAGACGTCAATGTGGACGATATTGACGAGTATTTCGCCGTCGGTTCGGCAACATCCGGTCGTGGCGGTGCGTTCCAGTTGTTCGATAGTCCCGATACGCGGATTGGCCTGGAGCTGAAAGAAACGCCGGACGTGCCGCTTGATCCCGATTTCGACAATTGGGCCAACATCGCGGATTTCGGCGGTGTTCCGGGTGTCGATGCCACGGCAGCTTTCCAGGCTGCGATCGATTCCGGTGCCACCACGGTTTACATTCCTCCTTCCGATGAACGATGGATATTTGAGGGAGAAATTGTTGTCCGGGGAAATGTCGAACGCGTTATCGGGTCTGATGCCGGAGTGTTAGGGCGAAATACGGTTTTTCGCATTGCTGACGGCGAACCGGACGTCGTGATCTTTGAAGCGATTAATGCGTTCGGAAATGGGGGAAATCCTACCGTCTTCCTCCATGACAGCGACCGCACGGTCGTTCTTCAGGATATTACTGGCGGGCGGTATGAGGCAGTCGCGGAAGGGGAGCAGGGCGATGTCTACTTTGAGAACTTTGTTGGCCCGTCCGTCCAACTGAAAGATCAAAACGCCTATGCCCGCCAGCTCAATACTGAAGGGGACACCGAGGCTTTGGGCTTTGAGGCAAACATCGTCAATGATGGCGCAAACTTCGTCGTTCTTGGCCTCAAGACGGAAGGCCCAGGCACGATTGTGAAGACGATCAATGATGGGGTCAGCGAAATTCTGGGGTCCTGGCACAACGGGCCTGTCGACAATGATGCGCCTCGTTTTGTCACCGAAGACGCCCACATTTTTGCCGCGATCACGACCGGAGCGACATCTGCCAGCAATTTTAATCTCGTTGAGGAGACCCGGGATGGTGTTACTCTGACAGGGCGGATCGCCGGTGATGTCTATAGCGGGTACGATCCGGCCCTTATCGCCGACCGGCTTCTGATCGTCGACAACGATGATGCAATCCTGACAGGCGACTGGCAGGATGCCGGCGCGGCCTTTCCTGGCGGATTTCTCGGGGACAATTTCCTCTTCGCTGATTCCGGAAGCGACGCAACGATATCCTTCGAAGCGATCGCCGAAACCTCAGGCACATACGAGGTTTCGCTGCGTGACATCAGGGATACGGGTGGTCAGGCCCATAGCGGCCATACGGGCGCGATCGATATCGCGTTCGGTGCAGGCGATGATGTCCTTGTCTTCGAGGACTTCGATATGAGTGATCGCCTAGGCCCCCGATGGGAACAACTCGGATTTGTCGAGGTCGAAGCGGGTGAGACACTTTTTGTGCGGTACAGCGCGGCGGATGCAACCGATCCGGGGACGGTCATTGCGGATTCCGTTCGCTTTGAACTTGTCGAGGAGCCGATTGCTCCGCCCCCGACGGATGATGACTTCTTCATGTAATGGCACGGCGTGGCGGCGCTCATAGCCGCTTAGGTTTTCATCGGTAAAGGGGTGCGGAGTTTTCGCACCCCTTCTGCCATTCAGGTTTTCAATAGTCGGTGTCTTATGACTTGGGCTTGGGTTTGCCGTTAAAAGCCGCCCGAAAGAGGATCATTGTATTCAGCATCATTTTCTCCCTTTGTTTGGGGTGAGGGGTTGCAATGCTGTCAGGATGAGCGCCTTTTGTTGCGCGTTCATTTCTTTTTGCGTTTCAATTGTTTCACACCGCAGCTTGGTCCAAAAAGGTCAAGGATAAGATGGATTTACCGGTCGCTCAGAAGAGCACTTTGAGCGCCAATCCGGCTCAAAACTCAGACATTCCGGTTTCTCAATGCCCGGCTGAAACCAAACAGAAACCTGTCAGAAATCGAGCTGAAAAATTAGCTTCCTATTCTCCAATCATCGACCCCACGAACCGAAGATTGGAAACCCCATGTCCCTTATCAAATCAGCAAGCATCCTTGCTCTCAGCTCCGCACTATTGTTGTCCGCACCAATTACACAGGTACAGGCCGGAAAAGCCGGGAAAATCCTTGGAGGCCTCGCTGCTGGCGCTGCCGCGGGCTATGTCGCCCACAAAGTCTACAAACATCACAAAAGAAAGAAGACGAGGACTTATACGAAACGGTATCGCCCGAGATCCGTCGCCAGACGCAGCCAGGCCGATGTGGACGCAATGTTCGACATCCAGACCCGCTTAAACGTTTTGCGCTTTGATGCGGGCGTTCCGGACGGTGTGGCCGGGCGGCGGACGAGAACAGCTGTCAGGCAGTTTCAGGCGGCAAATCGCCTGCCGGTTACCGGCAAGCTCAGCAATGCCGGCCTAGTGTTGCTCTATCAGCAATCGAACGCCGTTCTGGCACAGCGCGTTCCGGCTCAACCGTCTGTTGTCCCGGGTGGCACGCAGCCCTATGGCGCCGCTCAGCAGCAGGGAAGTGCGCCGCAGATTGTTGCACCGGCCTATGCCACTCCTCAGCAGGCGGGACCATCGCAGCACACACAGGTGCCTTTCCCCGTCCAGCCGAAATCTGGCGCACAAACACACCTGCCAGCTGCGGCTTCAGTGCCGAATAGCAACCAGGCTGCCGCAGGCGCGGACGGGTTGAAGTTTTAGAGCACCGTTCCTTTAAAACCTAAATCCGAAATCCGGGGTGTTTCAGCGCCCCGGATTTGTTTGCTTTGTCGAGGGGAAATTGAAAAGCGCGCGGTGACCAAGCGTGCCAAAGCCTCAAAGAACCTTGGCGGTGACGACGACTTCAATAAGATCGCGGCCCGCGAGATCAACGCCAACACAGGCACGTTGCGGCCAGTTTTCTTCCGGGCCAATCCAGTCGATCCAGACGCTGTCCATGGCTGCCTTTTCCTTCATGTCAGTGAGGTAAACGGTCGCCTGAAGAAGACCCGGCTTGCCGCTTCCAGCCTCAATCAATAGGCGTTCCAGCTCGTTGAGCGTGTTTTTCGTCTGCTCAAGGATCTCGTCCGCCTCATGGGGATCTGTTGCCACCGCATAGACGAAGCCGTCGGAGACGACGGCTCTACATCGCCCAAGCCCCTCATAGGGTATGCGTTTTAATGTCATCGGGTCATCTCTCTTGTTCGGGGGGTAGAAAGGACCGCTTCGGGTGCGCTCAGTCCCGTCTTGCGATGCATCTGATTTCTATAATCGCACCTTCGCGTACAAACCCAGCGACCTCGATAGCCGTCCATGCTGGAAAAGGCTCACTGACATATCGTGCTCGAATCTCTTTGAACTCCGTCAGGTGATCTCGGAGGCCAACATGGTAGCTTGTCATTTCCACGATATGCTCAAAGCCGAGGTCCGCTTCACTCAGAACCATGCTGATTTTCTCGAAGACTGCGTGAATCTGATCACCTGGCTGATCTGAGTATCCGCCGTCCGCGTCTGCACCGGTAAAGCCCGTCATGAAGATCAAGCCGTTATGCTCCAGTCCTGGAGACATCTTCCAGTCAGTGACGTAGCTTTCCAAATCCTCAGGGATAATGGCTTTTGGCATCTGAGAACCGTCCTGTTTCTATGGTGAGCGGACGGTACCATTTGCGTCCGTCGCAATGAAGCGCGCTATTTGAGGCCTGTATGCGGCCTTCAAACCGCGCGCGTCAGTCCGCCGTCAATCCTGAGGTTTTGCCCCGTCATATATCCCCCTCCAGGGGAGGCGAGAAACGAGATGAGCGCGGAGACTTCCTCTGCACGGCCGTACCGCTCCATTGGGATCCGCGCTTTTCGGTCCTCGGTTTCCGGCAGGCTGTCGATAAAGCCAGGTAGCACATTGTTCATTCGGATGTTTTCCGCGGCGTATTTATCCGAAAAGAGTTTGGTGAAGGCTGCAAGACCCGCTCGAAAAACGCCGGATGTCGGAAACAAGGGATCCGGTTCAAAGGCTGCAAAGGTCGAGATGTTAATGATGACACCGCCACCTTGCCGCTGCATAAGGGGCGTAACCAGGCGCGTCGGGCGCACCACATTCATCAGGTAGACTTCCATGCCCTGATGCCAGTCATCGTCACTGATCTCAAGCACCGGTCCTTTCGGGCCGTGGCCTGCCGAGTTGACAAGAACATCCACTCGGCCCCATCGCTCTTCAGCACCTTTTACGAGCGCGGTCAAAGCATCGCTATCAAGGTTAGAGCCGGTCACGCCGAAGCCGCCGAGGTCTTCGGCAAGGGCCTCGCCCTTTCCGGACGAAGAAAGGATCCCCACTTTGAAGCCATCATCCGCGAGGCGCCGGGCTGCACCAGCACCCATGCCGCTGCCGCCAGCCGTAATAAGAGCCACTTTTTCTACTGACATCATTGCCTCCACAGTCATTTGCCATCGAAGATAACACCCGACAAACCAACCTTCGCGGCAGAGTTGATGTTCCGTGACAATAGAAATACTATTGCCAAATGTCGGATTTGCCGCCCCTCAACGCATTGCGCGCATTCGATGTTTCAGGACGTCGTCTGAGTTTCCGGGCAGCAGCGGATGAGCTTGGCGTAACGCAGGGAGCTGTCGCGCAGCAGGTCCGGCTGTTGGAAGCGCATCTCGGCATCAGCCTGTTTGAGCGACTGCCGAAGGGCCTGGCACTCACCCAGGCGGGTCGCGCCTATCATGGCAGGATCGAAAAGGCCTTTGCTGAATTACATATGGCGACAGTCGAACTGATGCCGGAACCCGACAGGGTGCTGATCAGTGTGACGCCGACATTTGCATCGAGATGGCTGATCCCGAACCTGCCGGACTTCTCAGAAGCGCATCCGGATATTGACCTGCGTATTCTGGCAACGGAGCGCATTTCCAGCTTTCACAGCGACGGAATTGATCTTGCCATTCGCCAGGGGGCGCCGCCTTTCGGGGCGGCGGTGAGTGCGACCTTGCTGTTCAGGCAGGATGTGATTGCCGTCGCTGCACCGGGTCTCGTCGCAGGAACAATGCTTCCAATTTCTCATAACACGCTGAAACGGCTTCCGAAGATTCATGACACCCATGGTCTGTGGCCCAAGGTCCTCGCTGAGACAGGCTTGGAGGATGAAAGCAAGCGTGGCCTGCAACTCAGCCAAAGCGGTTTGGCGATAGACGCAGCGGTCAACGGGCAGGGTGTTGCGCTCGTTAGCCGTTTTCTCGTGGCCGATGAATTGCAGAAGGGTAGCCTTGTCGATCTCTTGATTGAGCTTCCAGCTGACACGAATGATTTTTACCTTCTGGCACAACGCAAAACTGCCCAAAACGCGTCAATCAGGACGGTTTGGTCATGGCTTTGCTCTAAATCGTCGGAGCCTTAGAACCCGCCGATGAGTTCACGAGAGGACCTCTGGACGCGCTGGCGATTCACTCCGAAATCGGCGACAGAAGAAACGAGTTCACCACCAGATCGCGCACACTATGGGCGTGGTCTTCGTCGAGGGCTGCTCGGTGAGTTTTCAGATCGGATCATTTCACCCCTCGTAGGCTCGCCCCGGCCGATCAGAACGCCGTTCGCTCTATAATCCAGGAACTGTGCTGGCAAACCATCCCCCTGCCCAAGGACAGGGCTGGTCTGTAGATGGAAATGAAGATGAGGTTCCGAAGAGTTTCCGCTGTTGCCGCATAGGCCTATCTCTTGACCTCTTGCGACGCGGTCGCCTGCTGAAACACGGATGCTGTTGCGTTGCAGGTGGGCCAAAAATCCATACTCTTTGCTTCCAAAGTCGATGACGACATGGTTTCCGGCTGGATTTGTAGGATCACTCGCTCCGATTGTCTGATCTTTTAGGCCATCCACTGCGTGCACTATGACACCTGCTGCGGGAGCCACAACGGAACGCCCCCAACAATGGTAATTGGCAAGTACTTTTGGCTCTCCTGCATGACTTCCGCCATTCTGAAGAACGAGCAGGTCTAGAGCAAAACGTTGGCCTTGATCAGCAGCGTGATAATTGTCTTCGACCGTACGTCCACCCCAGTAAACATACCATTCTCCATCTACCGGAAGACATAAATTCGCCTTCGTCTGATAATTCAGATGGGGGCTGTAAGCTGCAACAGCTTGCGGTCTTATCCAAAATCCCGCGACTTTATCCAACTCGTTGATGGCAATAACGAGCTGTAGGGGAACGTCCGTACCCGTCCATCGTGCAACGCGCGTGTATACCCTGAAACCCGACTGTGTTTCCGTCCTCTCAGAAAGAACTGCCGCTTCAGTCCCATATTGCGCAATCAAGTTCTCCCGGAGCACTTTCAAGTCATCTGGCGAGCCAAAAGCTTGCTGCATCTCCCGCGTGGATGACTCCCACAGTGCTTGCGTATTAGCAGTATGAAACATGTCGGCGATCCGACAGCCTGCTAGCAAAAGATCAGTCTGTGCGTTCATCGTGAAGCAATGTGAAATGAAAATGAATATTGCAGAGACTCATCCGCATGAAATCCGGTGCATGGCCGAACGCCAGCCGGTTTTCGCCATGGAGCGCGGTGATATCGCGGGGGGATTGCGGCTCGAAACCATCACCATTGCTGGCACCCGCAAGCGTTCTGCGTTGTTCTATGATTGTGTCGTCCAGCATAGCGAGAAAGTCGTCCGAGGCTGCTGATGCTCTGCTAATGGCTGCAATCGATAATAAGAGGAAAAGAAAAAGTTTGCATGTCAGTTTCATTCTTGATGTCTCCCCGAAATATAAAGGGAGAGGGCGCCCGTAAAGATTGGCGTCTTGATGACGGGGCAAAATACGGTCTGGTGGAAAGCGCTGCGGGCCGATGATACCGCAAGAGCCCCTGCAGGGACCTGCGTTTATCAAAGCCCGGCGGTGCGTGGGCGCGGGCACACCGCTGGGCTTTGCGCGGGTCTTACTCGACTTTGATCGTGATCACCTCGGTCACCATTTGGGGGCCGAACGGCACATGGTTCATGTCACCGAAGACCATCTGGAGCGTGTGCTCACCGGCGGGAAGATCGAGGCTCACTTCCGTCTGGCCGCCGCCATAATGGATATGGTTGTCATCGGCCGGAATACTGTAGAGCCATTCTTCCTCACCATCTTCGCCTTTACCAAGCGGCGGCCGGTTTAAAAGAATATGATGATGACCGGTGCCGGCCTTTTCTGTTCCGGCGGGCGCAACACCCATGCCGTTCACGCCCATGCGCACCACTACGGGAGAGGTAACGGTGGCACCGTCCTTAAGGTCGATAAAATAGACGAATGCGCCGGGGGTCGCGGGCCAGGCCAAATGATCGTCAGCAAGTGCCGGGCCGGCAAGGCCTGCTGTTAGCAAGGCACCGGTCAGGGCCGCCGTTAGAGCAAGTTTTCTCATGGTTGTTTTCCTCCAAGGTTTTGCGTCAATGTGTCGGACACATTTGAAACACTTGAGTGGGGCAGATTATTCAGAAGTTTTTTTTCATAGGCTCGGCAGAGGGAGAGGTAAGGCGCAGGCTTGCCGATCTCTATCCGAAGCTTTGGCGTTTTGCTCTTACTCTGACCGGGGAGAAATCGCGCGCGGATGATCTCGCCCAGGCAACGGCCCTGCGCGCCCTTGAACATGCTGAAAAGTACAGGGAAGGGAGTTCGCTTGATGCATGGCTTTTCACAATGGCGCGCCGGATTTGGCTCAATGACATGCGTGGAGAAGCCGTCAGGCGGGGTGCGGGACTGGTTCCGGTCGAAGATCTCGATCTGGCAGCCCTTGGCGTCGACACTGAAACGAATATTTTTGCCCGTCAGGTGTTGGGTAAAGTGATGGCTTTGCCGGACCAGCAATCTGCGACCGTCCTTCTCGTCTACGTTGAAGGGTACTCTTACCGAGAGGCCGCCGAGATATTGGACGTCCCGGTTGGAACAATCATGAGCCGGCTTGCCGCAGCACGAAAGGCGATCAAAGCGGCAAGCGAACCTGAAAGGAGCGGACTGTCATGACCAGGACTTTCAGCGATGCGGATCTTACGGCTTACCTCGACGGCGAACTCGATCTTGCCTCCGAGCGTGAGCTTGAAGTGGCGCTCGCGCGTGACCCGGATCTTGTCGGCCGGTTGGAGGCGCTCGACTTTCCAAGAGATGAAGTTAAAACCGCCTTTGATACACTGCTCGATAAAGCCCCGCCGCCGCCCGTAAGGCCGAAGGCGACGCCGAGAACCGGTCAGTTCCGCCCATTGCTCATTGCGGCGTCACTGACTATCGGGATTGCCATTGGCTCGTTCGTATCCTCACCTGTGAACCATGACCTCACCGATGATTGGAAGCTCGCGGTTGCGAATTATCAAGTGCTCTATGTGACGGAAACCCTGGCCCCGGATGACCCTGATCCGGAAGGCACGGAAGCACGGATAGAGGCTTTTTCTGAGACGCTCGGCCGGGATTTGAGGCCTGCGCTCAATTCCGTGGGGCTGACCTTCCGGCGTACGCAAATGCTGGGCTTGAATGGCGCACCTTTGGTGCAGATGGCTTATCTGTCCGAAGGCGGCGTTCCATTTGCGATCTGTATAACACGTGTTGATGAGACCGATTATGCGCCAAGAGCGGAAACTCTGATCGGTCAGGCGGCGGCTCATTGGGTTGATGACGGGATCGGCTTTCTTGTGATTGGCGGCGCCGACGAGGCCTTTGTCGAGAACATTGCGCGGGATCTGAGCGCCCGGCTTTGAGGGTCAGGTGAGGAGACCGTGCCTGGTTCCTTAAGCGTTGCCGAAAACCGATTTATTCGTGATCAGCCTCATAGTCTCGACGCGTAGCTTTTATCGGCTCCATGTTTCTGTTTGCCCAATCCACGATCGGCCACATCATGGCGACGAGACTTTCTCCCCTCGGCGTCAAGGCGTAGGAAACAGCGACTGGAGGCCCTTCGTAAACAGTGCGTGACAGGTACCCGTCCCGCTGAAGCGCGCGCAGGTTCTCGGTTAGGACCCTTTGTGTGATGTCTCCTATGGACCGCTTGAGTGCGCCAAATCTTTGTGGCCCCTTGTCGAGCGTCAGGAGAATGACGATTTGCCATTTGCCTGTCACTTTGGACAGGATTGCCCGGATCGGGCAAAGCAGGGCTTCGGTTTCGTTCGTAACTGCGAACAACTCCATGATGATTGTTCCCTTTCCCAAATGCCTGATGAGCACCATGCCGCACGAGATTCAGTATCCTCGAGCATACCTGGTGTTTTTAAAGTGCGTAATTGCAATCAAGTATCATTTGAATACTTTGAATCCGTAACGGGATACAGGCAGATTCTCAGATATCCGCAACTCCGGACGGTCCGTAAAGGATCCGCCTGGCGATGCAGTGCGCCCTGCTGCCGGTTCCCGTGAACAATGCGAACGGCTTTACAAATGCAGGAAGACAGGAGAGCAGAATGACGAATACGAACACGAACAAGGATCTTCTCGAAAGCGGGATGAATGCTCTCTTCCGCGACTTCGATGAGACGGCGATGCGCGCTCTTTATGCAAACGATTACATTCAGCACAACCCTCATGTGCCGACGGGCCTTGATCCGGTTATTGGATTGCTGCCGGTCCTTGTTGAGGCAGGATTTGACTATCGGACCCACCGGGTGCTTGAGGACGGCGATTTGCTGTTGACCCATACAACCTATCAGAACGCCGACGTCTTCGGCGCGAGCGAGGTCGTAGCCTTTGATCTGTGGCGCTTCGAAAACGGAAAAATTGCCGAACACTGGGATGCGATCATTCCGAAATATACGGAAACGGCGAGCGGACGATCGCAAACGGACGGCACCACCGAAATTGTAGATCTGGACAAGACGGCAGCGAACAAAGCGCTAGTCGAGAGCTTTGTCCGTGTGGTTCTGATGGGCGGCGACACGGACAGGATGGACGAATACATCAGCAACGGCGTCTATGATCAGCACAATCCGGTCGTGAAAGATGGACCGGATGCTCTGAAAGCGGTCCTCGGTGAGATCAAAAACAATACGCTTCACCGTGTTGTCGGTGAGGGAAATTTCGTTCTGACGCAAGCTGAAGGCACCTGGAGCGGCAAACCTGTTGCTATTTACGATTTATTCCGGGTGGAAGCGGGCCGGATCGTCGAGCATTGGGATGTGATCCAGGAAATCCCCTCCGAATTGGCCCATTCAAACGGCATGTTCTAGGACCCGTTCTTCAACAACTGGCGTGACGAACGCGGACTAAAGGATGTCCAAAGAAAGACTGGATGTCCGATCCCCGCAGCTTTTGTTGCGTCTTTTCCCAAAGGATTATCGAATGAAAAAATCGTGGACCCTTCGTCCAGGCGAAGGCATGGAATCGCTTGTCCTCATGGATCAGCCGCAGGACTCGCTCCAACCGGGGCAGGTGCGTGTCGCACTGAAAGCATGGTCACTCAATGCCCGCGACATCATGGTCGCGCAGGGGCAGTCACCCGTATCCGTGGCCGAAGAGTTGACGCCACTTTCCGATGCCGCCGGAATTGTGATTGAAACCGGTGCCGGGGTTCATCGCGTTTCTGTTGGCGACAGAGTTGTCGTGACCTTCAATCCCGCCCATCAGTCGGGCGCGTTCGAACCGTACATGGCTGCACACGCCTTCGGAGAAATGAATCAGGGGTTGTTGTCCAGCGAACGCGTTCTGGATCAGATGGCGCTCGTTAAACTACCGGATTCCGTCACCCTGACTCAGGCGGCTTGTCTGCCGTGCGCGGCAGTCACCGTCTGGAATGCTTTGTTCGCCTCCGGGGGGCTCATGCCCGGCCAAACGGTGCTTGCGACCGGAACCGGAACGCTTTCCTTGATTGCCATGCAATTCGCGAAGGCCGCTGGAGCGCGGTTCGGCATCACGTCATCCGATGACATGAAATTGGAGAAGGTGCTATCAATGGGCGCTGATTTCGGGGTGAATTACCGCGCGCGGCCGGATTGGGACCAGGCAGTGCGTGAGAAGACGGGCGGCTTGGGGGCAGACGTCATCCTCGAGACAGCGGGCCCGCCGTCTATTGCGACCTCGGTGAAGGCGGCTGCTCAAAATGGACGCGTTGCCCAGATCGGCTTTAAGGCCATGCAAGGCCCGGCGGTCAGCATGTTGGATCTCTTGCGGGGTGGCATCAGGATCGTGCCCATTATGGTGGGCTCCCGCGTGATGCTGGAAAAGGTCGTCGCAGGACTTGCCGTCAACACCATCAAAATACCGATACACAAAAGCTTTTCCTTCAGCGAAGCGCCAGCCGCTTTCGCTGAACAGATGGGCGGCAATGTATTCGGAAAAATCACGCTATCGGCAGAGTAGGAGCCCATATTATGACGAAAACACTTGCAGGGAAGAGTGCTCTTGTTACCGGCGGAAGTCGCGGTATTGGTGCAGTCATCGCAAAGCGTCTCGCAGCACAGGGGGCGGAGGTCACGTTGACCTACGGTGCCTCACGTGGCGCTGCCGAATCCGTTGTGAGCGAAATCACCCAACTTGGTGGTAAGGCCCGGGCCATTGCGGCCGATGCAAGAGTAAAAGGTGCCAGCGCTGCCGCAGTCACAGACACGGCTGCACATCAGGGCGGTCTCGATATTCTTGTTTCTAACGCCGGCATCAACATCTCGAAACCTATCGATCAGTTTTACGATGAGGACTTTGATGCAGTCTTCGGAGTCAATGTCCGGGCATCTTTCGAAATCATCCGGGAAGCGGCCTCTCTTATGGGTGAAGGAGGGCGTATAGTGGCCGTAACCGCGACCATCGCAAACAGTATGTTTGCGCCCGGGCTTGCCGTTTACGGAGCAAGCAAAGCCGCTGTAAACGCCTTTGTGCAGGGTTGGTCGCGAGATCTCGGTCCGCGCGGAATCACCATCAACGCGGTCGTTCCAGGGCCGGTGGATACAGACATGAATCCAGATCAGACGGATCTTGCGGAATGGCTGAAGGGCCAGGTTCCGCTCGGCAGATACGGAAAGGCCGAGGAGGTGGCAGCCCTAGTCTCCTTCCTAGTCGGTCCCGAGGCGTCGTACATCACAGGGGCGCGCATGATAGTTGACGGTGGCTTGACCGCATAAGCGGGTCGTCCGGCAACTTACCTATTATAGATCGGGCTTCGCAACGAGGGAGCGGAAGGTGGCCGTGACAAGAACGCTGCCATCGTTCCTGCGATAAAGCGCTGTCTGGTCTCAGTTATGCTGATGGGCATAAGCGGCCAAGCAGATCGGTCCGAGCTTTCCACCGATCAAGTGTCCCGGCGGATTAAAGGTCGGGCGCACCTCGTTCTTTCGAAGCTGCCTAAACCGGACCTTTCATCGATCGGGGAGCGCGGTCCGTCCGAGTATCACTGATGGCGTGCGAGGCAGCGGATACGCCAACAAGAGGACAAGAAGCTGCAGCTCAGAAACAGGTCTGTTCGCAGGGCGTTTGGGCCTTTGTTCACAATCCAGGTTTCCGGGCACGGTTACCATCGAAAAGGGGGCGGGGCCGCAAAGCCCCAGCCCGGTCTTACTTGTTTTCGTTAACGTACTTCTGAACGATTTTCAGTTCCTTTTGATATGTATCGATCATGTCTTTGGGTATGTCAGGATTATCCTTTGAAGGCCTAAACGCTCCTAAATCCGCGACGACACGTTTCAGAGCCCCCACATGGTCTCTGATTTCATCGTCGTTGTCTGAAGACAGATAGGCAATGTTTGTAAACTCTATGTCGTAGACCAGGTCACCCCCGATCTTCGCCATATCGTTTGCCTTCTTGAGAACGGGGTCGCCTTGGATTTCCTTTGCCTTGGCGTTTTTCAGGAACTTACTGCCGCCCAGTAGAACCGCGGAATCGTTTTCCTCGACGTGGCTGCGCACGACAGCTTTATCTTGTAACTCCTTGGGAAGAACACCGTCACTATTAAGAAGGTCGACATCGTTCTTTCTCGCAGCGTTACTTGGATCAGTGTCCACAGTCAGCCCGCCGTTCTTTGGATCAGTGGTCACCATGACCGCTTCGCTCGGGTAGTTGTCGTAATATTCAAGATTGCAGTTCGAACCGACTTCGTTGATCATTTTTTCAATGTCGTTCTTCAGATAGCGCGTGGTCTCCGCGCTCGGCAATCCGCCCGAGTTGTTGTTATTGTTGTTGCCTTTGTTGGCGCCGGATTGTCCGGGCAATAGGATCATGCGATCCGGATTGACGAGGGCGATGAAGTCCTTGATGGACTGGCGCACTCCGTCGCCGTGACTGACAATAACCTCATTGTCATGTTTCTTGTTGTAATTGCTATCTTGCCAGTTTGAAATACCTGGTGCGGGCACGTGGAAGAGCCCACCAATACCGGTCTTGCTGTTATAAAAGACGAGCGGGCTGCAGGTTGAGAACGAATCCGAATAAATCTGTAGCTGTTTTAGCGGTCCGACCGCGCCCTGACCCATCCCAACCATCAATTGCGGCCGTTCCTTAAACGGGAGCGATTCTGATTTATTGATGTTGGAAAGCGTTTGATGGTCCTTTTTCATCTGCTGGGCATGAAGCATCTGATCAGGATTGAGCACCTTCTTCTGAACGTCGTTGTTATTATTGTTGTTGTTACTGTAGAGGAGTTCGCTGTCGTCATCTGAGAATTGCGACACTTTATTATTCTTCTGAATGTTCAGGTTGTTGGGGCCATTGTATGGTTTGGCTTCCATCTTGTTGTTGCTGTAGAGAAGCTCACTGTCATCGTCGGGGAAATTTGGCCCGGTATTGATGTCCTCAATGTTTGGGTTGTTCGGGCCATTGAACGGCTTGGCATTCACATTGTTATTGTTGTTTCCGCTATTGTCATAAAGAAGTTCGCTGTCGTCATCGGCGAATTTCGGACCGCTATCATTGATTTGAATGTTCTGGTCGACCGAGCCGTCAAAGCCTTTGGTCGCGATGCCTTTATTG
The DNA here is from genome assembly GCA_039181265.1 of Pseudomonadota bacterium. GTDB lineage: Bacteria > Pseudomonadota > Alphaproteobacteria > Rhizobiales > JACESI01 > JBCDCU01. Next base: position 15,834 of record JBCDCU010000035.1, read on the forward strand.
AGATTTGGGTTCTCATAGAGAGACTCATTTTCGACGGCGTCGAAGCCTTTCGTCTCCATCTTGTTGTTGCCGTATTCTGAGTTGCTCACTTCGCTGCTGGTGTCCGAGTCATTGCCCTTTGTGATGTAGGACAGGCCGTTTTCCGGGTTCGGAATGACCGGCGGAAGTTTGAAGTTCGCGACGTTGTTCGGTAAGTCCGGGAATTCGTGATCTTCCGTAATCTTGTAGGGATTATCCTGAAGCGCCGAACTCACCGTTGGCTGGGACGGAAGCTGGAAATTCAGCAGGGCATTAAGTTGGGCGTTTCCGTTCCCCTGCTGGTGGTGCTGAACATTCACCTGATGGGATGAATTGTTCTGTATATTGTTGTTATTATTATTGTTGACGTAAGAATTCACTTTGATGTTTACGAATTCGCTTTTGAATTTCCCCATCGGGTGGGGATTGTTCGGCTGCACGTTAACAAGTTTGACGGGTACTTTGAGCGCCTTCATACCGCGGCAGGCCGTAATCAGATTGTCCATGACCTTGTCGGTTTGATTGAGCTTCAGGCCTTTCTGCCCGGAGTAAACGTCATCGCCAACGCTTTTTCGTAACGTGGACAAAAGCGCCTGTTCGACGTCGGCATTGCCGCCCGCTGCCTTCTGGCAGAGTTTTTGAAAATTCGCGATGACCTGTTGACGGCCTGCGGTGTTGTTTTTCCAGGATCTCTTGGCGAGGATCTGGGCGTCCTTGCCACTGAGTTCCTTGTTGCCGACCTCCTGTTTCAACTCCTGAAGATCGTTTTTCGCTTGCTGCAGCAGCATATCGCCGCTGAGCGCGGAATAGGTGCTGGAGTTAAGATTGATACCGGACATTGACCCTGTCTTCCTCTGTTAGCGTTTTGCGGTTGCTGGCATCTGTTCCTGATGCCGATGCTCTGGTTTGCAATTATGGAGGCGTTGCCCCGCCGTGCTCCACATTCACACAAACCGCCAACCGCTGATTTTTACTCACTTGATACTCAGTGCCGCCTCTAGCCGCGAAACACCGTGAAATCCGATCCGAACACGCCTTTCTCGGCTTCCCCTTCGCCGGTGTCTCCGGCAACTGGGAGCGTGGCGGCCTCGGGTAAGATCGCTCCAAGGCTTAGAACCTTCGGTGCCGTCGCCTCTATAGCTGTAACAATATCCGTTACACTCACATCGCGTGTGGTGATCAACCGTCTGATGCTGATCGGTCCGCCTTCACCATCAAGCGACACAAAAACGCCCGTGTCGTCGACCAGCGAATTGAAGTTC